>CALXGY010000026.1 GCA_944387955.1 uncultured Faecalibacterium sp.
TGATGGAATCGCAGGGGACGCGGCCGTTGGCCTGGAAGTCGTAGAGCTTGGTCAGGCGGCCCTTCATCTTGAGGTCGGGGTTGTGCCAGTCGCAGACCTGCACCTCGTCGCCCACCTTGCAGGTGCCGTTCTGGATGCGGCCAATGCCGATGCGGCCCACAAAGTCATTGTAGTCCACCGAGGAGCACAGCATCTGGAAGGGTGCGTCGGGGTCGCCCTCCGGCGGACGGATGGTGCTCAGCAGGGTGTCGAACAGCGGGGTCAGATCGGTGCCCGGCACATCCGGGTCCAGGCTGGCGGTGCCGGCGCGGCCGCAGCAGAACAGCATCGGGCAGTCCAGCTGCTCGTCCGAAGCGCCCAGGTCCATCAGCAGGTAGAGCACCTCGTCGATGACCTCTTTGATGCGGGCGTCGGGGCGGTCGATCTTGTTGATGGCCACCACCAGGCTCAGGTTCTGCTGCAGAGCCTTCTGCAGGACAAACCGGGTCTGGGGCATGCAGCCCTCGGCGGCGTCCACCAGCAGCAGCACGCCGTTGACCATCTTGAGCACCCGCTCCACCTCGCCGCCGAAGTCGGCGTGGCCCGGGGTGTCCACGATGTTGATCTTGACCCCCTTGTAGGTGCAGGAGCAGTTCTTGGCCAGAATCGTGATGCCGCGCTCGCGCTCGATGTCGCCGCTGTCCATGACACGCTCGGCCACCACCTGATTGTCGCGGAAGGCGCCGCTCTGGCGCAGCATGGCATCCACGAGGGTGGTCTTGCCGTGGTCGACGTGGGCAATGATGGCTACGTTGCGCAAATCGTTACGAACCATAAAAATCAAACCTCTCTAGTTTATCAAAAAAGCATCGCATCGGATAACGTGTGTATCAACCGATTTAGTTTAAATCATCTGGGGGTGGTTTGTCAAGATTGTATAAAAAAGTTTTCGTTCTTTCGGCGTTTTGACCCGGCGGAATCGGTTGGTTTTGCGGGTAAAGCAGGCAAAAATGTGTTATACTGGATAAAAGCCGCTGAAAAACCAGAAAAAACCAGGCGGCTTGGGAGGTAGGCAGATGAAGCTGAGCTTTTTGGGCGCGAACCACGAGGTGACGGGCAGCTGCACGCTGCTGGAGGCCGCAGGGCGGCACATCCTCATCGACTGCGGCATGGAGCAGGGGAAGGACGTCTACGAGAACCAGTCTCTCCCGGTGGACCCGGCGGAGGTGGACGCGGTTTTGGTGACCCATGCCCACATCGACCACAGCGGCCAGCTGCCTCTTTTGGTCAAGCAGGGCTTCCGGGGAAAGATCTACTGCACCCGCCCCACCCTGGAGCTGTGCAGCATCATGCTGCGGGACTCTGCCCACATCCAGGAGTTTGAAGCCGAGTGGAAAAACCGCAAGGGCCGCCGCTCCGGCGCCGAGCCGGTGGAACCGGCCTACACGGTCCAGGACGCCGAGGCCGCCATGGAGCAGTTCGTGGGGGTGGAGTACGACCGCCGGAAAGAGATCGCCCCGGGCATCGGAGTACGGTTCACCGACGTGGGCCACCTGCTGGGCTCGGCCAGCATCGAGGTCTGGGTCACCGAGGGCCAGAGCACCGCAAAGCTGGTCTTTTCCGGCGACATCGGCAACCTCAGCCAGCCCATTTTGAAGGACCCCACCTATCTCACCGAGGCGGATTATGTGGTGATGGAGTCCACCTACGGCAACCGCAACCATGGCCCCCGGCCGGACTATATCGGAGAATTGAGCGGCATCATCCAGCGCACCTTTGACCGGGGCGGCAACCTGGTGATCCCCAGCTTTGCGGTGGGCCGCACCCAGGAGATGCTCTATTTCATCCGGGAGATCAAGGAGCGGGGCCTGGTGCAGGGGCACGGCAATTTCCCGGTGTACATCGACAGCCCTCTGGCCATCGAGGCCACCCACATCTTCCGCAGCAGCGACGAAAACTGCTTTGACGAGGCGACCCGGGCGCTGCTGGACAAGGGCATAGATCCCATCGGTTTTCCGGGGCTGCGGGTCAGCGTCACCAGCGATGAATCCCGGCTCATCAATTCGGACAATACTCCCAAGGTCATCATCTCGGCCAGCGGCATGTGCGAGGCCGGCCGCATCCGCCACCATCTGAAACACAACCTCTGGCGCAAAGAATGCACCATCCTTTTTGTGGGCTACCAGGCGGCGGGCAGTCTGGGCCGGGTGCTGCTGGAGGGCGCCACCAACGTCAAGCTCTTCGGCGAGGAGATCGAGGTGCGGGCCGAGATCACCCAGCTCACCGGCATGTCCGGCCACGCCGACCAGACCGGCCTGCTGCGCTGGGTGGAGCATTTTGACCAAAAACCCCGCCGGGTATTTGTGGTACACGGCGAGGACGAAGTGGAAAACGAGTTTACCGCCCTGCTGCAGCAGCGGGGCTACACTGCCTGCGCCCCCTACAACGGCGAACAGTGGCAGCTCACCGCCTCGGGGGCCGAGTGCCTGGTACAGGGCAACCGGGAGCGGCTGGTCCAGCGGGCCGCCGGAGCAGGCGCCAGCCGGGCCGCCGCCGTGTTCCAGCGGCTGGTCAGCGCCGGCAAGCGGCTGCTGCGGGTCATCGAGCACAACCAGGGCGGCGCCAACAAGGACTTGGCCAAGTTTGCCGACCAGATCAACGCTCTGTGCGACAAGTGGGACCGCTGAGCCTCTCTTTTCCTTTGAAGCAAGGCCCGCAGGCCCCCGCTTTCGGCGGACAGGCCTGCGGGCCTTTTGGTATTTTTGGGCGCAATGCGGCGGGGTCTCAGGCCCGGTATGCTTGAAAATTGCAGGATTTGGCGTTATACTACACGGTATCCATGGCGGGGGATGCGGCCGGGCGGCGTTTGAACGCCGGGCCCAGACCCTGTAACAGGCTGGATCTCCAGCCCGGTGAAGAAAGGGGGAGCCCATGTTCCGGCAACCGGTGGTAAAATTCTTCAGCAAACTGCTCAGCCGCGCAGTGATTACGGCGGTGCTCATTCTGGTCCAGATCGAATGGCTCATCACCGGTATTTTCCGGCTGGCCCACTATGCGGTCTGGATCAACCTGCTGCTGACCGTCCTCAGCCTGATCATCGCCCTGTCGCTGGTGCGCAAGGACCAGAACGCGGGGTACAAGATCGGCTGGATCGCCTTCATCGGCGTGTTCCCGGTGCTGGGCGGGCTGATGTACCTGATGTGGGGCAACAAACGCCCCTCCAAACGGCTGCGCACCCGGATTGAACGGGTGGAGCGGCAGCACGTCTACGACATGGTGCAGGCCGAAGGACAGACCAGCGGATTGACTGAGCGGGAGAGGGGCCTGAGCGGGTATCTGACCCGGGTGGGCCGCTGCCCGGCCTGGGCCGAGACCAGCGCCCTCTATTTCCCCAGCGGAGAGGCGATGCACCCCCATCTGCTGGAGGATCTGGAAAAGGCCCGGAAGTTCATCTTCCTGGAATACTTCATCGTCAAGCCCGGCGCCATGTGGGACCCCATCGCCGAGATCCTCAAGCGCAAGGCCGCCGAAGGGGTGGATGTGCGGCTGATCTACGACGACTTCGGCAGCCTTTTGACCCTGCCCTCGGATTTCCTCGTGGAGATGGAGAAAAACCACATCCGCTGCATCCCCTTTAACCCGGTGGTGCCCCTTATTACATTGGTGATGAACCATCGGGACCACCGGAAGATCACGGTCATCGACGGCAATGTGGCCTACACCGGCGGGGTCAATCTGGCGGACGAATACATCAACGCCGAGGAACGCTTTGGCTACTGGAAGGACACCGCCATCCGTCTGGAAGGGCGGGGCGTGTGGAACTTCACGGTGATGTTCCTCAACTTCTGGAACGCCTTCCGCCCCAGTGAGCAGAGCTACGACGCCTTCCGCCCCACGGTGCGGGCGGCCACCGACGGCATCGTCCAGCCCTATTCCGACAGCCCCCTGGACGAGGAGCCCCTGGCCGAGAGCGTCTACCGGGATATTCTGAACCAGGCCCAGGACTATGTCTATATCTATACGCCCTATCTCGCGGTAGGGGACGAGATGCTCAGCGCCATCAAGTTGGCCGCCAAGCGCGGGGTGGATGTGCGGATCGTGCTGCCCGGCATCCCGGACAAGAAGCTGGTCTCTCGGCTGAGCCGTTCCTACTATGCTCCGCTGCTCCACGCCGGGCTGCGGGTCTACGAGTACACCCCCGGCTTCCTCCACGCCACGTGCTATGTCAGCGACGACCGCACCGCGGTGGTGGGCAGCATCAACATGGACTACCGCAGCCTGTACCTCCATTTTGAATGCGGCGTGCTGCTGATGCACAGCAGCCAGGTGGCCGAGGTGCGCCGGGATATCCTGGACACCATCTCCCACAGCCGGGAGGTGACCCTCAAGGACTGCCGCACCAGCTTTCTGGGCGGTCTTTTGGACGATGTGCTGCGGCTGCTCAGCCCGCTGATGTGAGCGGCCTTTTGGGCTCGCAGATGTCCCCCTTTTTTTACCCCTCAGGCGCTGCGCGCCAGCGCCCGGGTTGCCGTTGCCTGAATTTTCGGCGGGCCTTGGTGCGGCCCTTGAAAATTCAGACGGCGGCCCCAACAATCTCTCCCTCCATCCGCCGCAGGCGGCGGTCGAGATTGTTGCCCTTCGTAAGGGGAGCCTGGTCGGGGCGGTGTAAGTCTGGGACATTTTATAGCAGTCTCTTTTTCTTTTGCGCAAATAAAACCCTTTCCGGCGGGCACACTATCAGCAAAAGCCTGCGGCCCGGCCGCAGACGGAATTAAAGGGAGCGAAAGAATGAGACAGACACATCGGTATATCATCGGCTGCGCACTGGCCGCAGCGGTGCTTCTGAGCGGCTGCAGCAATAAAGGCAGTTCCTCCAGCCAGAGTTCCAGCAGTTCAGGCAGCACCTCCGCCTCCATGGGCGGGGTCACCAGCGGGCAGAGCACCCAGGGGGATGAAATGAGCTGGAAGACCGGATTGGGGGTCCTCAGCACCGTTTCAGAGGAGGACCGCACCGGCAAAGTCCAGACCATCGCGGCAGCGGTGCTGCTGGATGAGGAGGGCCGCATCGTTCAGGTCACGCTGGACGAGTTCAAATGCGATATCACCGCCGACGGCTCGGGCAAGGTGGAAATGCCCTCTGACTACACCACCAAGCGCCAGAAAGGGGACGCCTACCCGCTGGCCAACGCATCCTCCATTAAAAAAGGCTGGGGAGAGCAGGCGGACGCCTTCGGGGATTACCTTGTGGGCATGACCGCCGACGAGGTGCGCAAGGTCAAGACCGACGGGGAGGGTTATCCCACCGACCCCGACCTGGTGAGCGGCTGCACCATCAAGGTGGACGGTTACCGGGAGGCGGTGGCCATGGCCTGTGAGAACGCCCAGCCTCTGGGCGCGGCCAAGGGGGACCGGCTGGTCCTGGGCATCGAGGCGGCCAACGGCTCCTCCGGCGACCTCACCGCCAAGGACGATAAAAACGTCCAGGCCCAGGTGAATATCACGGTGGCGGTGGCCACGGTGGACGCCGAGGACCGCATCACCAGCGCCCTTTGGGATGAGGCGGAGCCCGCCCTCACGGTGGCTTCGGATGGCATGATGGAGGCCCCGGACGAGGTGCTCAGCAAGCTGGCCCTTGGGGACAGCTACGGCATGCGGGGCGCTTCGGCTCTGGACAAGGAATGGTATGAGCACAGCGAGGGCCTGTGCGACTACCTCAAGGGCAAGACCCCCGAGGAGATCCAGGCCATCCCGGACGACGGTTCCCAGGCCGACCTTGCAGCCCTGTGCACCATCAGCATCACCGACCTGCAGAAGGCGATGCTCCGGGCGCTGGACAGCCTCAAGCAAACCTGACATTTATAAAAATACTGCGCCGGGCCTCCGTTTTGGGGGCCCGGCGCTTTTGTGTGTCTTGGGGCGATTCAGAGGACCATCAGAAGGGTGCCCAGCCCGATCAGCACACAGCCTGCGGCGGATTTAGCGGTAAAAGGCTCCCGCAGCAGCACAGCGGCCAATACCAGGGTCAGCACCACGCTGAGCTTGTCGATGGGCACCACTTTGGAGGCCTCGCCCAGCTGCAAGGCCCGATAGTAGCACAGCCAGGAGGCGCCGGTGGCCAGCCCGGAGAGGATCAAAAAAAGCCAGCTGCGGCGGCTGATGCCCGCCAGCCCGTCCTGGGCGTGGGTCAGCAGCACCATCCCCCAGGCCATCGCCAGCACCACGCCGGTACGCAGGGCGGTGGCAAGGTTGGAGTTCACATCCTCGATGCCGATTTTCGCCAGGATGGAGGTCAGCGCGGCAAAGACCGCCGACCCCAACGCAAAGAAAAACCACATAAAAATCCTCCCTTACTCTAAAAGCAGGTCTTTGGAAAGCCGGCGGATCTCGTCCGCAGTCTCCGGGACGGTCAGCCCGGTGGTGTCGATTTTGCAGGTGTTCAGCACTTCGTACAGAGGCAGCCGCCCAAGGCTGCGTTCCAGGATGTCCGGTTCGCGTTTGCCGCAGGCAATGTCCGCGGAAAGCCGCTGGCTCAACGCCTCGGGGCTGGCGGTCAGGGAGAGGCACAGGGTGCGGAAGCCCTGCCGGTCCAGCCGTTCCAGCAGCGCATCCAGAATGGACTGCCGGTCCATCACCCAGCAGAACAGGATATTTTCATAAGCCGAACAGTGCAGAAAGCGGTTCAGCACAAAGCAGATGTTGTCCATCACCATGGCCTTGGTCTCCTCGGTCACCTGGAAAGGGTCGGCGTCCCAGCACCAGTCTCCGTCCAGAAAGACGCTTTTGGGAAGCTGTTTTTTCAGCAGCTGACAGACGGTGGTTTTGCCTACGCCCATGGCTCCGCCGATCAAATACAAGGTCTTTTGCATAAATTCCCTCCTGCTTTTTCCGGTGCTTTTTTCTCAGTATACTGCAAAAACAGAAGATATTTCCAGAGCTTTTTTGATGCCAACAGGAAAAGCTCTTTTCTCTACCATTTCCGGCGCAGGTGTAGTATAATGGAACTGATATTTTTTAAACAAAGACCTTTTGGGAGGCGTTTATGGAATGAGAAAAAAGACCATCCGCTTTTTGTGGATCAGCCTGGTCTGTCTGGCGGCGCTGTGCGTGGCGGTGTTTTTCTGGCTGACCCGGGTCATGGCCCAAAAGAGCGACGAGACCCTCACCCAGGTGGCAAACCTTTACATGGAGGAGATCAACACCCAGCTCAAGCGCCATTTTGATTCCCTGGTGGAGGTGCAGCTGGCCCAGGTGGAAGGGATCACCCTCTCCATCCCGCCGGAGTCGGTGGAGAGCATCGACGGGCAGGTCCTCGCCTGGATGACCTCCAGCGGCCGCTCCCGGGATTTTGTGTATCTGGCCCTCTACAACACCGAGGGACAGGCCGACATCCTCTATGGCGAACCGGTGACCATCCGGGAGCAGGACGCCTTTCTGCGCTCCCTCAACCAGGCGGAACCCAAGATCGTGCTGGGGGATACCGCCTCGGGGGAGGGGCTGCTCCTGCTGGAGGTCTCGGTGGGCTACCCGGTGTCTGAGGGCTATCCCATGCGGGACGGCAGCCAGTGCACCGCTTTGCTGGCGGGCGTGCCCATCGACTCGGTCAACGCCGCCCTTTCGCTGAACGTAAACGACACCCTGGTCTACTCCCACATCATCGAATCCAACGGCCGGTTTGTGGTCCGGAATATGGACTCTGAGGCCGAAAACTATTACGACTGGCTGCGGCAGTACGGCGACTTCGGCGAGGAAGAAGCGGAGGAAGCGGTGGGCCGGATGGAACAGGCCATCGCCCGGGGGGAAATGTACAGCCTGGTGGTGACCGCCGACGGCCAGCGCCAGCATGTCTATTGCTCGCCGCTGTCCAACTCGGAGTGGTATCTCATCACCGTGATGCCCTACGGCGTGCTGGACGAGGCGGTTTCGGATCTGGGCGGGGCCCGCATCGCGGCCATCTTTGCGGCCTGCGGGGTGCTGCTGGGGGCAACGCTGGTGGTCTTTTTCCTCTACATGGGGATGTCCCGCCGGCAGCTGGCCGAGGTGGAAAAGGCCCAGCGCAAGGCCGAACAGGCCAGCCGGGCCAAGAGCGAATTTTTGTCCAACATGAGCCACGACATCCGTACCCCCATGAACGCCATCATCGGCATGACCGCCATCGCCTCGGCCAACATCGGCAGCCAGGACCAGGTGGATTCCTGCCTGCGCAAGATCGACCTTTCCAGCAGGCATCTGCTGGGGCTCATCAACGACGTTCTGGATATGTCCAAGATCGAGAGCGGCAAGCTGACCCTGAACTTTGACGCCATCAGCCTGCGGGAGACCGCCGAGAGCATCGTCAGCATCATTCAGCCCCAGGTAAAGAGCAAAAAGCAGCGGTTCGACATCTTCATCCAGAACGTCCGGCAGGAGAGGGTCTACTGCGACGGGGTGCGGCTGAACCAGGTGCTGCTGAACCTTTTGTCCAACGCCTACAAGTTCACGCCGGAAGGGGGCAGCATCACCATGACCCTCTCCCAGGAGGATTCCCCCCGGGGAACATCCTATGTCCGCACCCATTTTATTGTTCGGGATACCGGCATCGGCATGAGCGAGGAGTTCCAGAAAAAGATTTTTGAATCCTTTGCCCGGGAGGACAGCAGCCGGGTACAGCGCACCGAGGGCACCGGCCTCGGCATGGCCATTACCAAGTACATTGTGGACGAGATGAAGGGCAGCATCACGGTCTCCAGCCAGCGGGACAAGGGCAGCGAGTTCCATGTGACCCTGGATCTGGAGATCGCCCCCGGGGAGCAGGCGCAGATGCAGCTCCCGGCCTGGGAGATGCTGGTGGTGGACGACGATGAGGAGCTTTGCCGCAGCGCGGTCCAGTCCCTCGGGGAGCTGGGCATCCAGGCCGACTGCGCCCTCGGCGGGGCCCAGGCGGTGGAGATGGCCCGCCGGCGCCGCCGGGAGGGCAGGGACTATCATGTAATTCTTCTGGACTGGAAGCTGCCCGATATGGACGGCATCCAGACGGCCCGCCGCCTGCGGCAGGAGGTGGGGGAGGAGCTGCCCATCCTGCTGATCTCGGCCTACGACTGGAGCGACATCGAGCCGGAAGCCCGGGCTGCGGGCATCAGCGGATTTTTGTCCAAGCCTCTTTTCAAATCCACCCTCTATCATGGGCTGGTTCGGTTTGCAGAACAGGAGGAGGCTCCCAAGGCCGAAACAGCCGAAACGGTGCAGGATTTCACCGGCGTACATGTGCTGCTGGCCGAGGACAACGAGCTGAACTGGGAGATTGCAAACGAGCTGCTCTCGGCCCAGGGCTTCACCCTGGACTGGGCGGAAAACGGGCAGAAGTGCCTGGACATGTTCGCAGCTTCCCAGCCCGGCGGGTATGACCTCATCCTGATGGATCTGCGGATGCCGGTGATGAACGGCTACGAGGCGACCCGGGCCATCCGTGCCCTTGACCGGGAGGACGCGAAGCGCATTCCCATCATCGCCATGACCGCCGACGCCTTCTCGGAGGACATCCACCGGTGCCTGGAAGCCGGCATGGATGCCCACATCGCAAAGCCGCTGGATCTGCGGGAGCTGCTGCGGCTGATCCAAAAGCATCTTTCCGGCAGCGTTCTTTGATGCGCAGCCGCACCGAAGGGATAACCGGCTCCCGGCGGGAGAGGCTATTTCAGCAGACCGATTTTTATAAACCAGGAACGGACAGGAGGCAGAGCAGATGAAGCGCACAGGAATTTGCCCCAAATGCGGCGGCACACAGATTTTAAAGATACCCGGCCAGTCCGGCCCATACGGCAGCGGCAACAACATTCCCACCGGGTGGAGCATCTTTTCGTCAGTGCTGGTGCACCGGTACCTCTGCTGCGGCTGCGGGTATTCGGAGGAATGGATCGACAAGGAGGACATTCCCGATCTTGTGAAAAAGTTTGGAGACTGAAAACTGGAGGGGCTGTCCGGAACAAAAGAACCGCTGGAAGGATGGTTCGGGCTGTAAATCAAAAGAGCGATGCGGCACAGACGCTGCATCGCTCTTTTTGTATGAAGAAAACCACTCGCTGGGCGAGTGGTTCAAAAGAAGGCTTCTGCCGATCATGAAGACAATAAAAACTCCCTTTGCTAAAATAGAAGTGCGGTCTGGCAACTGCACAAACAAGCAA
>CALXGY010000027.1 GCA_944387955.1 uncultured Faecalibacterium sp.
CCGATGACGATGGGCAGGTCCGCCCGGCAGAGGGTCACATCCCCCACCGGCTGGAATTCCGGGCTGTCCGGGGCCTTATACTCGATGAAATACAGCTCTCCCCGGCCTTGCAGACAGTGGTACATCCGGTACAGCCGGGCCAGGTCGTAGGGCCTCGCCACCCCGTCCACCATCCGCAGGGTCTCCGCATCCTGATACCATTCCAGCGCAAAGGCGCAGTCGTCGGTATACCGGCGCAGCCTCAGATCCGGTGCAATGGGCAGATATTCCGGCTGCTGGATGTCCTGCATGGGCATGGCGTTTTCTCCCTTCCATTTAGAAATAGAACTGACTGCCCTCGGGGCCGGTGTAGGTGCCGCAGGGCATGACCGGGTGGGGCACCCCTTTAAAACTCAGTATACACCCTGCGGCCCGGCACAGCAAGGGCTCCCCTTTTGTCTTTGCCGGGTCACCCCTGCCCACACCCGGGCAGCCGGACCAGCGCATAGAGGGCGCAGTCAAAGTCCGGCGGCAGGCTGGTCAGGCCGGTCTCCTCCACTTCCAGCCCCGCCGCCTGAGCCTCGGCTCTGAGCTGGGGCTCGGTCACGATCCGGCAGCTGGTGGCCGCGATGCAAACCTTTTGGCCGGTGGCCTGGTGGATGCGCGGCTGATCCTCAAAGGCCCGGGACGGGTCGCCCATATACTCCCGCCGGCCGTCCCCCATCGAGAGCACCAGCGCCGCCCCGGTTGGGGTGAGATGGCCGCGGATGAACCGCCAGAAGGCAGCGCGGTCGGCCGGGTCCACCAGCATGTGCAGCACCGCCACTGCATAGATGAAATCGAATGAGCGGCCCAGCTCCTCCCGGCAGACATCCAGCTGGGCAAAGTGCTCTGCATACTCCGGCGCCCGGGCCTGACAGTACCGCACCGCCTCGGCCGAAAGGTCGGTGGCCAGCAGATTTTTCCCCTGCCGCAGCAGGGCCAGCGCGTCCCGCCCTTCCCCGCAGCCCAGTTCCAGCAGGGTGCTGTCCGGCCCAAGGCCCAGCCGGGCGATGGTCTGCCCCACCAGCGGGGTGGGGTTATCCGAGGCCCATTGCAGCCCCATCTCGTGGATCTGGGTATAACGCTTGTCGTATGCCTGATAATAAGGTTTCATTTCCGTCCCTCCCTTTGTCACTGTGATCATTTCAGTATAAACGCACCGGCAGCGGAATGCAAGAGAAACGCCCCTCCGGGCAGCGGGCAGAAAGCTCTGCCGCACCCGGAGGGGCGAAAAATTTTGAAAAATCAGATGCCCTGGGCCGCGTTCTGACCGGCCAGGCGGCCGAAGGTGGCGCTGCGGCCGGCGGCTGCGCCCGCCAGCAGGCAGGGGTAGCTCTGGGAGAAGTAGTTGCCGCTCATGTCGCCGATGACATACAGGCCCGCGATGGGCTGGTAATCGGTGTTCAGGGCGTGCATGTTCTCGTCGATCTGGATGCCGTCCATGGTGCAGATGAGATAGCCGCCGCACTGGCGCACCCCATAGAAGGGAGCGGCGGACAGGGTGGACAGGCGGTAGCTCTCCTTGCCGAAGTCCTCATCCACGCCCTTTTCGGCCAGCTGGTTGTACCGCTCCACGGTGGCGCAGAAGGTCTCCGCAGGCAGGCCCAGCTTCTCGGCCAGTTCCTCGATGGTGTCGGCCTTGACGATGTAGCCGTTGGCCTCCAGGTCCGCATTCATGCCGATGACCATATCCATGGTGAAGACCGGCGCGGTGCCGTTCTTGTGCTCAAACAGGCGGCTGCAGCCGTGGGTCTCGAACTTCTCGCAGTTGGCCACATAGTTGCTGTCCCAGACGGTGCAGTAGGTGTGGTAGGGCTGAGAGGAAGCGGCGTGAAGGATCATGTCGTAGGGCTGATACTCGTTCATGAACCGCTCGCCCTTGAGGTTGACCTTCAGGAAGGGCTGGCTGCCCATCCAGAACATCTGGCCGTTGCTGGCCTTGCCGTACTCGCCGTGCTGGTCCGGCTTGATGGCGCCGCGGTCAAAGATCATGGCGGTGTGGGTGGTGTCCATGATGGCCCCCGCCCACAGGCAGGCCTTGATGCCGTCGCCCTTGGAGCCGGGCTTGGAGTAGTTGATGCAGGTCTGCTCGACGCTGTGGGGCTGCAGCGCCTGCATCATCTCCTCGTTGCCGCTGTAACCGCCGCAGGCCAGAATCACGCCCTTGCTGGCCTTGTAGCGGATGTAGTTCCCCTCTGCGTCCTTGGCGATCAGGCCGCAGACCCGTTCGCCCTCCTTTTCCAGCTTGACCATGGTGATCTCGTACTGCACCTCAAGGCCCAGGCCCTGGGCGTAGTCCAGCAGGATATCCATGGTCAGCTGTTCGGTGTACTCTTCCTTATACTGGGTGCTGTGGCCCACGTCCAGCACCTTGTAGTTGCTGGGCAGGCTGGCGTCGTCGATCTCGTGGCGGAACTCCATGCCGCCCTCGGCCAGACGCTGGGCGAACCAGTCGATGGTCTCGCCGCTCTTCTCGGCCCAGAGCTTGGCCAGGCTGCGCTTGGTGTAGCCGTGGCTCCAGTCGCACAGGTACTGCACCGCTTCCACCGGGTCCACGTCGTCCCCGTCCGCTTTCTGCTCCGAGGAGCCGCAGGCGGCCAGGGTGTCCCGGATGCCGGAGGCCATGTCGTGGCCGAACTTCTCGATCAGGATGGTCTTGGCCCCCATCTCCACAGCGGAAGCCGCCGCAAAGCTGCCGGAGGAACCCGCGCCCACCACCAGGACCTCACACTCCCGGGTCTCGGTGATCTCGCTCTCGGCGATCTCCGGCTCCTGGCCCCGCCAGTCCTGGCCGGAGGGGGCGCTGGTGTCCTGCTGGGCCGGGGTGATGGCCCCGCCGCTGGCCTGGCTGATGCAGTCGGCCACCGCATTCTGTACCGCCTTGCTGGTGACAGAAGCGCCGGTCACCCCGTCGATCTGGCTGGTCTGGGCGGTCATGATCTGCTCGATGAGCTTATCCTTGGCCGCCTGGCCGATGGACTCGGTCTCCCCCGACACATCCAGCACCACCTCGGTGATGTGGGTCTCGTCAAAGGTGACCGTGGCGGTGACATCGCCGTTCATGCCCTGGGCCGAAGCGGTGTAGGTGCCGGGGGTGTAGATGCCGGCCACCGAGGAACCCGCCTCAGAACCGGCGGCCTGGGAGCTGGCGGGAGCGCCGCAGCCGCTCAGAGCGCCCAGCGCAGCCGCGCCCATTCCCAGCAAAGTGCCGCGCTTGAGAAACTGGCGGCGATCCATCATTTTTTCCATATCTTTTCCTTCTTTCTGCCCCATATAGGGGCTTGTCCCAAATTGTTTATATTTTAACATCTTTACGCCGAAACAAAAAGCAGTTATAATCAGGGTACAAACGCAAGGAACGCTTGCGTTTTGAAAGCAAAGGAGGACTATTCCATGGAGATGCGACAGCTGCAGTATTTTCTGGTGCTCTGCAAAGAGCTGAATTACAGCCACGCCGCCGAAAAGCTCTATCTGTCCCGGCAGGCGCTGCGCCAGAGCATGGCCGCGCTGGAAAAGGAGCTGGGAGAGCCGCTGTTTGAAAACCAGCGCAACCGGCTTTTCCTCACCGAGCGGGGGCAGTGGCTGTGCCATTATGCCCAGCCGGTGGTGCAGAGCTTTGAGCAGCTGCAGCGCCAGATCACCGCCAGCATCAAGCCGACCGGCCCGGTGCGGCTGGGCATCAGCAGCGCGCTGGTGCCGGACTACCTGCCCCGGATGCCCTTCTGGGTGGAGCAGGTCCAGGTCCTCTACCCCAATCTCGGGCTGAAGATCGAGCTGCTGCCCAATGACACCATCCTGAATGGAGTGGAGCAGGAACGGCTGGAAATGGGCCTGGTGATGGACATGGACCCCGCTTTCTATGGAGCGGAACGCCAGGTGCTCCGGCGGGACCCGCTGCAGCTCATGGCTGCCCAGGAACACCCTCTGGCTAAACTTTCCCGCCTGTCCCTGGAACAGCTGCAGGGGCAATGCCTGCTGCTCCCCAGTTTGCGGCCGGAGCCCTTTGCCGCCCTGGCCCAGGCTTTTCAGGCGGCGGGCTGCACCCCAAGCTTTGAGCTGGCCCCCAGCTTTTACGAGGCCAACTACCGGGTGCGCCGCCAGGGGTGTATCTGCATCACCCGGCCGGACGCTCACCAGCAGAGCAGCTTTTTCCCTACCCGGGATCTGCCGCTGGCCCAGCCTCTGCCGCCCCTCTGCGTCAGTTTTGTCTGGAGCAAAAAGGCGGTGCCCGCCGTGGTGTCGCTGGTGCGCCAGTCTCTGGCCGAAACCGGAGTTGCGCCGGATTGAGCGATTTTCTTTCCTACTTATAAAAAGAGAGCCCTCTTTGTCCGTTCCAGGACAAGGAGAGCTCTCTTTTCTATGAAAATCTCATTTGGCACCGCGGCGTTCCAGCCAGAAACTCAGCAGCAGGGTGAAACCCTCTGCCGCCGGGAAGGCCAGCCAAACGCCCGCAAGGCCCAGCAGCCGGGAGAGCAGGAAGGCAAAGACCACGATGGCCACCACCCCGCGGGAGAGAGCGATGACCGAGGCCTCGGTGCCCCGGCCGGTGGCGCTGAGGAAACCGGCCTTGACCACATTGACCGCCGCCAGCAAAAAGCCCCAGAAATACAGCCGCATTCCCGACCCTGCGTAGGCCGCAAGCTCCGCCGAGTGCTCGCTGTTGAAGATGGCCACCAGCTGGTCCGCAAAGAGCAGCACGCCTCCCACCAGCACCACCGCGATCACAAGACTGATGAGGATGGACTGACGGCGGATGCGCTCTTCGGCCTGCCGGTCCCCCGCCCCATGGACCGCACTGGCCAGCGGCTGCAGGCCCTGGGATACGCCGTTGAACAGAGCCATGCCCACCAAAGCCATGTTGGCCGCCACGGCGTAGGCCGCTACGCCTACATTGCTCGCCAGGTCCAGCAGCAGGAAGTTGAACACCATGGTGGTAATGCCGCTGGAGATCTCCCCCACGAAGGCCGCTATACCCAGGCTGCAGGCCGCGGCCAGACGCCGGGGCGAAGGGGCCCGGCGGAGAAACACCACCGTATTCTTTTTGGACAGATAGTGGACCATGCAGACCGACATGCTGACCACCGGCGAAAGCCCGGTGGCCAGCGCCGCGCCCACCATGCCCATCTTCAGCGGGAACATCAGCAGGTAGTCAAAGGCGATGTTGAACAAACCGCTGGTCAGGGTGGCGGCCATGGCGATGTTGGGCGCGCCGTCGTTGCGCACAAAGGCGGTAAAGGTATAGTTGAGCATGAACATGGGGGTGCAGCAGAGCACCACCCGCAGATAGGGCAGCCCCACCCCAAACAGTACCTCGTCGGCTCCCAGCAGCCGCAGCACCGCCCCCGGCGCAAAGATGCCCAGCGCCACAAAGGGCAGACTGCAGATCAGCTCCCAGAGAATGGCGCTGGAAAAATACAGGTCGGCCTGGGGGCGGTCCACCGGCTTTATGAGAGAGTAACGGATGGCCGAGCCCACCCCGATCATCGAACCGACGGCAAAGATGATGCCGTAGACTGGCAGCGCCAGGTTCAGCGCCGCGATGCCGTTGGTTCCGGCCGCCATCGAGATGAAGAAGGTGTCGGCCAAAATATAGCAGGACATGCCGATCATGGCCAGAACGTTCGGCAGGATGTACCGGCCGAGGCTCTGCTGGGTTGGTTTTTGCTCCATAGATTTTCCTCCATAAAAAAGCGGCAGATCGATCTACAACTCCAAAGACCTACGGTTGTAAATCAAAATGCCGCTTTGCATTCTTCTGCCCGGTGGCAGGAACCTGTTGAATTGTGTACCGTATTATACCATAAACTTTTCTGCCGCGCAAGGAAGAGGCTTTTTGCAATAAAAATCCCCCGGCGGAGCCGGGGGTATTTCACATGACGGGCGTAGCCCTATGTTACCAGCTACGTGTCACGTCACGTAGATACGGTCTGACACCTGCATGGAGCTTGTTACTTGCTACCCGT
>CALXGY010000028.1 GCA_944387955.1 uncultured Faecalibacterium sp.
ACCGCTTTGGGAAGAATGGGCATCTCGATCAGCAGGGGCATATCAAATCCTTCCAGCAAAGGGTCGATCATCAGGTTGGTCCCCCGGCTGTTCAGGTGGATGCCTGCGCCGCCCAGCCAGTGCAGGATCGTATTCTCCCGCGGGGCAAATGCCTCCGGGCCCATAGGCTGAGTCGGGCCTGGGACAGCCTGACCCTTGGAATTCTTCAAAACACGCATGAAAATGCCTCCTTCAAAGGTTGGAGTCTTTTTTGGTTTCGGCCAGTTCCGGAGCTGTTGTTCTGCGCTCCTTTTCCAGCAGACGGCTGGTTTGCAGTTTGCGGGCGAGATTCTGCTCGTAGTCCAGCGCAAAATAGCAGGAAAACAGAACATTCAGGATATAGAGGATCGAATTTTCGGTGGCAAAGGTGGAGATCTTGCTGTACAGCCGCTCCCGGGAGGAGATGCTGAAGGTATACCGGGCTGCGCTGCGCAACAGGTTTTCTCCCGCGCTGGTGATGGCCAGGATGGGCACCCCGGCTGCCTGCAGGATGGGCAGGATGGCCCCGGTCTCCCGGGCGCTGCTGTTGCCGGAATAGGAGATGATGACAGCGCAATCCTCCTTTTGCAGAGAGCTGGCCAAAAGCCCAAAGTTCCCCTGGGCCGGGATCTCCACAGCGCGGCCAATGCTCAGCATCTTGCGGGCAAACAGCTCTCCCAGCAGGTTGTTGGGGCTGATGCCGAACAGAGCGATCCTCCGGGAAGCTTGCAGCAGTTCCACCGCCTGTTCCAGCGGGGCATGATCCAAAAGATCTGCGGTATCCAGTATGCTCTCCACCTGCAGCGAGCAGACCTGATTGATGATGTCCTGCCGGCTCGACTGGGCTGCAAAGGGAAAATTAGGGTCTACGTCGGTGTAGTGGGATTCCTGGTATTTTTGTTCCTCCACAAAGGCTTTGAGAAATTCCCGCCAGCCCGAAAAGCCCAGTTCCTTGGCAAACCGCACCAGCGCCGCTTTGGAAGTGTAGGTGGCGTCTGCGATCTCCTGGATGGAATAGCGGTAGAGATGAGATTTTTCCCGCAGGATGAACTCCCCGATCTCCTTTCGGGTCCCGCCGCCGTAGAGGACGGCCGCTTCTTCTACACGCTGAATCAGATTCACACACAACACCTCCCGGCGGCCAAACCGCCTGTACTGATGGATTTATTGTACCAGTTTCAGACGGTTTTGTCGATTGAGCAGATTCCCGATTCTCCCAGGTCGGCGCCATTGGTGGCGATGACCTGTTTGTACCAGTAGAAACTCTTTTTGGGGATGCGGCGCTTTGTGCCATGACCGGCATCGTCCATATCCACATAGATGAAGCCGTACCGCTTGCTCATCTCGCCGGTGGATGCAGAGATGAGATCAATGCACCCCCAGCTGGTGTAGCCCAGCAGCTCCACCCCATCCTCGTTTATCGCTCGTTCCATGGCCTGGATATGACGGCGCAGATAGTCGATCCGGTAATCGTCCCGGATGCTCCCGTCCGCCTCCAGGACATCCCGGGCGCCCAGACCGTTTTCCACGATAAAGAGCGGCTTTTGATACCGGTCATAGAGGTTGTTCAGGACAATCCGCAGGCCGGTGGGATCAATCTGCCACCCCCATTCGCTGGACAGCAGATACGGATTGCGCAGAGTGGTGGCAGCGTTGGTGGTGATGGCGGCTCCTGTTTTGTGCAGATCTGCCGCAGTGCACCGGCTGGAATAGTAGCTGAAGGAGACAAAATCCACCGTTCCCTTCCTGAGGATTTCCAGATCTCCCTGTTCCATCTGCGGCGTGATGCCCAGCTGCTCCATCTTTTTCAGGGCGTAGGGGGCATAGCAGCCCCGAACCTGCACATCGCTGAAAAAGTAGTTGACGTGGTCCTGCTGGATGGCTGCCAGCACGTCCTCGGGATCACAGCTCCAGGGATAGTAGGTGCCGCCGGCCAGCATACAGCCCACCTTTGCCTCCGGGTCAATGGCATGCCCCAGCTGTACCGCCCGGGCACTGGCCAGGAGTTCATGGTGCGCCACCTGATATTTGACCCGGTCCGGGTCCTCGCCGGGAGCAAAGCAGACCCCCGCACCGCCGAAGGGCAGGTGCATCAGCATGTTGATCTCGTTGAAGGTAATCCAATATTTGACCCGGCCCTTGAAATGACGGAACAGCGTTTCCGAATACCGCACAAAAGCCTCGATGGTGTACCGGCTGCGCCAGCCGCCGCAGGTGTCCAGCAGATAGACCGGCAGCTCAAAATGGCAGATGGTGATAAGCGGTTCAATGCCATACTTCAGCAGCTCGTTCACGATCTTGTCGTAGAAAGCAAGGCCCGCAGGATTGGGCTGCGCTTCCGTCCCGGTGGGAAACAGCCGGGTCCAGCTGATGGAGAACCGGTAGCACTTGAAGCCCATTTCAGCAAAGAGGGCGATGTCCTCCTTCCAGTGGTGGTAAAAGTCGATGGCTTCCCGGCTGGGATAATAGGAATCGGCGGGCAGAGTATGGGGGTCCATCAGGCCACGGGTCACAGCGGCCCGGTGGGGGCCCCAGGGCATCAGGTCGATGATGCTGGGACCTCGGCCGTCAGCATCATAACCGCCCTCACACTGGTTGGCCGCCGTTGCGCCGCCCCAAAGAAAGCCATCCGGGAATCGGTTTGCCATCTCAATTTTCCTCCATTTTCTCAAATTTCAGAGACAAAACATAGGTCACCACTGCTGTGACCACCGCCGAAATAGCCAGCGCAATGATGATGTTGTAGAAGTAGGCCATGGTATCGTCGCCGATGTAAAGCAGCACCGCAGGCAGGCCGGAGGAACCGGTGGCAAAGCGGTGGGTATGGGTCAAACCAGCATAGAGGCCGCCGCATCCGCCGCCGATCATGGCAGCGATCAGCGGATATTTTTTGGGCAGGTTCAGGCCGTAAAGCACCGGCTCAGTAATGCCCATCAGGGCTGTAATGCCGCCGGATGTGGCGACCTGGCGTTCCTTGTCGTTTTTGGTGCGCAGACTGACCACCAGCGCAGCCACGCCCTGGGCAATGTTGGAGCAGACACAGCCCGGCCCAAAGATGCTGTCGTACCCAAGCTCTGCCATCTGCATAACCCCCAGCGGAGCGACGCCATTGTGAAGGCCAAACATGACCATCAGCGGCAGGAATCCGCCGATCAGGACCGCCGGAGCCCAGCTGGCGTTCTCAGCCAGGAAGTTGAAGATCACCGCCAGATAGCCGCCCAGCACACTGCCGATGGGGCCCAGAACAGCCAGAGCCAGAGGTCCCATGACCAGGAAGGTGAGCATCGGCACAAAAACCAGATTGACCGACTTCGGAATGATCCTGTTGAGCAGCTTTTCCACATAGGCCTGGGCAAAGACCACCAGAATGATGGGGATGACCGTACCGGTATAGCTCACCAGATGGAAAGGGATCACCTCAAAAAAGCGGACCGGCTCACCCGCCGCGACCATGGCCCCCCAATTGGGGTGCATCATAATGCCGGCCACCGCCGCAGCGAGAATCGGGTTGCATTTGAGCTTCTGAGCCTCGGTAAAGGCCAGCAGGATGGGCAGGAAGTAGAACACCGCATCCGCAAAGAAGTTGATGACCGCATAGGTCTGGCTGGAGGAATCCACCAATTTGAATACCACCAGCAGGGCCAGCAGCGCTTTCAGCATACCTGCGCCGGACAGCGCCGGAATGATGGGCTGAAATACGCCTGCCACAAAGTCGATCACCCGCTCGAAGATGCTCTTTTTCTGCGCGGGACCAGCCTGCGCTTGGGCCTCGGGCCGGTTTGGCATCAAAGGCTGGATGGCATCAAAGACTTCCGCCACATCGGTTCCGATGACCACCTGAAAGACACCGCCGTTCAGAATGACCTTTTTTACCGCGTCCAGTTTTTCCAGGCCTTCCTTGTCCGCTTTGGTTTCATCCGCAAGGGTAAAGCGCAGGCGAGTCTGACAGTGGTAAAGATTCTTGATGTTTTCTGCGCCGCCGACTCCGGCCACAACGTCCTGCGCGATCTGCTTGTAGTTTTTACTCATATGAAACTCCCTTCACGTCAAATTTGTGGAAGGAATGCGCTCCGGATCGCTCCTTCGTCCGGGAATATTATACCAAACATCGTATTATTCCCTCAACATCAGAAGGTTCAGACTATTTCATTCCAGTCCCGGAGCAAACAAGAAATCGACAATTTCTGCAAAACAAAGTTTCATATCGGTGCAACAGAGCCTGCAAAATCCATGTATATCCTCTTCTTTCTCTTTCCTGCATCTGTGCAGAGAAACGGCACGGCATTGCGTCCGACAAGGGCTTATGCTATCATTTCTTATATAGAAATACCGATGGAGAGGTGATTCCC
>CALXGY010000029.1 GCA_944387955.1 uncultured Faecalibacterium sp.
CCCCTCGCACCTCCATCAGGCGGGCGCGGGCGTCGGCGAGGGGCAGAGCGCGCAGCGCCCCCTCGTCCAGCTGCCCGGCGGCGGCCCCGCGGGCCGCGTCCAGGATGTAGCCCGCCCCCCACCCCGCCCGCAGAAAGGCGAGGTCCTCCGGGGCCAGCCGGGCCAGCCGCTGGGGGGTGGGGAAGGCGTGGTATATGGTCCCGTCTTTGGCGGCGAGCTCCTGGCCCAGCCCCTGGCACAGCCGCCCTACAATGGCCCGGATGCGGGGGATGTTGTTGTTCTGGCTGATGATGAAGGTGATGAGCGCCTCGAAAAAGGGCTGCCGCAGTACCCGGATGCCCGGGGCGGCGTCGATGCATCCGGCCATCCGGGGACAGTTTTCCCGCATTCGGGCGCAGAGGGCGTCGTAGTCCAGGTCCAGCGCAAAATAGCGCCGCCAGAAGTCCGGTTCCTGTTCGGGGTCCGGCCCGGCCAGACCCTCGATGCAAAGGCCCTCGCCGGTGAGCGCGGCCCGCACCGTCCGGCTCTCCACCACGCCCACCCAGCTGCCCTCCGGCTGCCTTTGCCAGCGGAAGCACTGCCCGCAGTCCAGTGTCTGGTCCAGGTCCAGGCCGCGGGGTTTGAGAATCAGCAAAAATACTCCTCCTTCAACTGTTTTCAACAGTATATCACATTGGTCAAAACGATGTTGGAGAATCCTTCAAATCCCAACCAAATCTGCGGGGAAAAATTGTCATTATTCCAACTTGAAAAATACAAAACGTAACCGCGATAAACAAAAGCGCGAAATCAAATTGTGGAAAACTCGGTGGAGAAAGTGGAATTCCACACCCAAAACAGGCTCTTTGGCTGGACTTTTTCACTTTTTCCACGGGGTTTTCAACATGTTGAAAAGATAACGGGCCCTTTACGAACGGTATATGAAGTTTTTGTGGAAAATTTATGCCGAAGAAAAATCCCGTTGAATTGCACGGTTCCGGCCGGCCCAGACTTTACCCGGAGCAAAAATCCCTTATTTTCTATGGCAAACCCTGCCGGCTTATGGTATACTTTACCATGTATCATCAAAAAAGTGTACACGATGGAGGCAAACATGGAAGAAAGAAAGCCGCGCCGCGCCCGCAATGAGGGCGAGCAGCCCAAAGAGAGCCTTGTCTACGGCAAAAACCCGGTCACCGAGCTGCTGCGCAGCGGAGCCGGGGTGGATACCGTGCTCTTGTCCGAGGGGCTGGCCCCGGCGGTGGCCGCCTATTATACAGCACTGGCCAAGGAGGCGGGCGCCGCAGTCAAGCGGGTGAACCCCAACAAGCTGCGCCTGATGACCGGCACCGAGAGCCACCAGGGAGTGGCTGCCTTTGCCAGCGAGATCAGCTATGTATCGGTGGAGGAGATGCTGGAGGCCGCAAAGCAGAAGGGGGAGCCCCCCTTCCTGGTGCTGAGTGACGGTATCGAGGACCCCCACAACCTGGGAGCTGTGATGCGCAGCGCCCTTTTGTGCGGGGCCCACGGCATCGTGATCCCCAAGCGCGGCGGCGCGTCGGTGACCCCCACCGTCATCAAGTCCAGCGCCGGCGCGGCCGAGCGGCTGCCGGTGGCCCGGGTGGCCAACATCGGCGAGACCATTCGCCGCCTCAAGGACCAGGGAGTCTTTGTCTACTGCGCCGATATGGACGGCAGTCCGCTGCACAGATCCAACCTCACCGGCCCCATTGCGCTGGTACTGGGCAGCGAGGGCAGCGGCGTTTCTCCGCTGGTGAAAAAACTCTGCGACGGTGCGGTGCGGCTGGAGATGGCCGCCGCAGGCACCGGGGTGGACAGCTACAATGTGTCGGTGGCCGCCGGAACCATCTTGTAAGAGAACCAGGCCCAGCGCGCCGAACAAAAGGATTGACCGGTTCCCCCTTATCCGGGGCGGAGCCGTAAAAATGGGAGGGAATGATATGCCCAAAGGATCGGAGCAGAAGCCGGGCGGCTGCGGGGGAACCCGTGACCCTCAGCAGGAGAGCGAGAAGTTCCGCAGCTTTTTCAGCACCAGCGTGGCCCAGGTGCCGGAAGCGCTGTGCCGCACACAGGAGACCAAGGCCCAGGACAGCGGCCGGTTTTCGCTGACCCGTCTGCTGGGACGCGGAGGAAAAACTGCCTCTGAGGAGGAAGAGCCCACCGAACGGGCGACCCGCTGCACGCTGGGGGACGCCACCGGCGAGATCCTGCTGTTTATGGAGGATCAGCAGGAGGAGCCGAACCGCCGGCCGGCACGGCAGACAAAAGAGGTCTACGGCGCTGTGCCGCTTTTGGAGGATTTGGAGCGGGTGCTGGGAGCGGAACCGGAAAAACCTCAGCCCAAACCCCGGGCATCTGCGCCGAAACCCCAGGCCGTCCAGACTCCGGAAATCCCCCGGCAGAAGGTGCAGGCTGCTGCCCAGCCCGCGCCCAGAGCCCCGGAAAAGCCCCAGGCGGCCCCTCAGCCCCGGCAAAAGCCTCAGACCGAGGCTCGGCCTCAACCCGCCTTTAAAGCGGCCGCTGCGCCCGCCAGGAGCGCCCCAGAGGACAAGGGGACCCGGCGGCAGCCGCCCCAGGAGGACCAGAAGCTGCTGGACTTCAAGGCGATGCTGGAAGAGATGAGCACCGCGCCTTCCCGTACAAATCAGGAAAAACAAGACCGGACGGTGACCCTGGCCGACCTGGAATCCCGGCTCAAGACCCAGCCCGCCCGGAATTACGGCACCCCTTCCGCCTTCTTTGCCAGCGATGTGCTGACCGAGGAAACGCGGCCCACCGGCCGGACCCCGGCAAAACCCGAGGCCAAACCGGTGCAGGCGGCCCCGGCGGCAAAACCGGAAGCAAAACCGGTACAGGCGGCCTCGGCGGCAAAGCCGGAAGCGAAGCCGATGCAGGCGGCCCCGGCAGTAAAACCGGAAGCAAAGCCGGTACAGGCGGCCCCGGCGGCAAAGCCGGAAGCAAAACCGGTACAGGCGGCCCCGGCGGCAAAGCCCGAGGCAAAACCGGTACAGGCGGCCCCGGCGGCAAAGCCGGAAACAAAACCGGTACAGCCCGCCCCGGAGAGCCTGCCGGAAAAAAAGGCCGCTCCCGCCGCCCCGGAAAAACCGGCGCGGAAAAAAGGCTTTTTCCGCTTCTTTGGCCCGGCGGAGGATGAGCTGCCCGAAAAGGCTCCCGCCGCCCAGCCGGCGGAAACTGCGGGGGAAAGCTGCCCCGAAGATACCCTCAGCCTGCCGCTGATCGGCCTGGAAGAAGAAGCCTCCGCTCCCGCGGCGTCCGCTGCACCCCGGGCGGAGGCCCCCCAGCAGGAAAAGCGGGAAACCCAGCCCGCGCCGGAAAACGATTCGGCGTCCTCCCCGGAAACAGCAGAAACCGAGACCACCCAGGCGGAGCAGACCGCCGAGGATGTGGGCCGCAACCTGCACAGCACCGGCGCGGCGCTGACCCTGCGCTGCGTGCTGGGCGGCATCCTGGCAGCGGCGCTGCTGGGCATGGGTTTTGTGTTTGAGGGCCTGCTGCCGCCGCTGAGCATGCTGGACCCGGTGAGCGCCCCCACCGCATTCCTGGGGGCAAACCTGCTGCTTCTGCTGGCCGCCATGGCGGTCTCCTACAACGTCCTGCGGGACGGCCTGGCCGGTCTGCGGGGCGCGCCCTCGCTGGACACTCTGCCCGCCCTGGCCTCGCTGGGGGCGTTGGTCCAGGCGGTGGTGGCCCTGCTGCAGGCGGAGAGCTACCAGGCCTCCAGCTACCGGCTCATGAGCGGCGCTGCGGCGCTGCTGCTGGCGCTGGATCTGCTGGGCAGCCGGGTGCTGCTGTCCGCCGTGCAGGGAGGCTATGAGCTGATCCAGAGCGGGGTGGACCACCAGGGCGCTTTCCGGGTCAAGGACCCGGATCTGATCCGGTGCCTGTCCGCCGACCTCGAAGAAAAGGACCCCTGGGTCCTTCTGAGCCGTCCGGTGCATTGGGCGGCCTCCTTCATTGACCAGAGCTTCAGCCCCCGGGCCTGTGAAAAGACCGCCCGCAAGATGTCCTGGCTGGTGCTGGGCGGCAGCATCCTTGCCGCCCTGTCGGCCCTTCTGACCGGCCGCGGCGCGGCGGGAGCCTCTGCGGCGCTGGCCGCCATGCTCTGCCTGGGTGCGCCGCTGTCCGCCACCCTGATCGCCGGTCTTTCCAACCTGCGGATGCAGCACGACGCGGGCCGGGTGGGGGCGGTGATCCCCGGCTGGGCCGCTGTGGAAGAGCTGGGCGGAGTGGATACCCTCCAGCTGGATGCCGGAGAGCTTTTCGCGCCGGACAGCGCCCAGCTCAAGGACATCCGCATCTTCAAGGGCGGACGGATCGACCGGGCCATCCTCTATGCCGCCAGCGTGCTCAATCAGGGCTGCAACACTCTGAGCGGGCTGTTCCGCCAGATCATCGAGGACCGCACCGACATCCTTCTGCCGGTGAAAGATCTGGAGCGCAGGCCGGGCCTCGGCTTTGCGGCCTGGTGCGACAGCCAGCACATCCTCATCGGCACCCGGGCCTTCATGGAGCAGGAGGAGATCCCGCTGCCCGAGCCGGAGTATGAAGCCAAGCACTCCAAGGACGGCACCTATCAGGTGCTGTATCTGGCGGTGTCCGGCAACCTGCACGCCATGTTTGTGGTGCAGTATCTGGGCGGCCGCCATGCGGCCCACAGCCTCTCGCTGCTCCAGAAGGAAAACATCCGGCTGCTGGTCAGCTGCGAGGACCCCTCTCTCACGGCGGAAAAGATCGCTGCGGTCTACCATCTGCCCGAGGGCATGGTGACCGTGCTGGGGCCCGACCAGATCGCAGCATTGCAGCCGGTGCAGCAGTACGCGGCCGAGGCTGAATGCTGCATGATCCATCTGAAAGGTCTGTCCAGCCTCACCGAAGGGCTGTGCGCCGCCGAGCGGGCCCAGAGCGCCGAGCTGCTGGGTACCCGGGTGCAGCTGGTGTCGGTGATCCTGTCGGTGGTCATCGGGCTGCTTCTGACCTACGCGGGCAACATCGGCCTTTTGTCTCTGGCGGTGGTGCTGATGTACCAGGCCGCCTGGAGCGCCCTGAGCATCGCAGTTGCCGCCATGAAGCAGCATGGATAAAATAAGAAATAACTGAGAATTTTTCTTAATTGCCTTGTAAAAAGGACCTCCCGGCGGTATACTATAAGCGACCAGCCGCCTGCGTGCAAAAGGCTCTGCTATCGGCGCACAGCGCGGCATAAACTGTATCGGCCCCAGCTCATCCAAATCATGAAAAAGGAGATCAGCACGATGGAACTGAAAGGCAGCAAGACCGAGAAAAATCTGATGGAGGCTTTTGCCGGCGAGAGCATGGCCTACACCAAGTACACCTACTTTGCAAGCAAGGCCAAGAAGGACGGCTATGTCCAGATGGGCAACATCTTCGCCGAGACCGCAGGCAACGAGAAGGAGCACGCCAAGATCTGGTTCAAGCTGCTCAACGGCGGCTCGGTGCCTCCCACCGCTCAGTGCCTGGAGATGGCCGCAGGCGGCGAGCACGGCGAGTGGACCGACATGTATCCCCGCATGGCCAAGGAAGCGGAGGAAGAGGGCTTTACCGAGATCGCCAAGCTCTTCAGCATGGTGGCCGACATCGAGAAGGACCACGAGGAGCGCTACCGCGCCCTGGCCGAGAATCTGGCCAACAGCCAGGTCTTTGCCCGGGAGGAGCAGCAGGTCTGGCAGTGCTCGAACTGCGGCTACACCTACATCGGCAAGTCCGCGCCGATGGAGTGCCCGGTCTGCGCCCATCCCCAGAGCTACTTCCAGCTCAAGGTGAAGAACTACTGATCCGGCTCATCTGAAACAAAAGCAAAAAAGAACGCCTCCGGTGCAATGCATCGGAGGCGTTTTTTCAAATGAAGAGAGGCCACAGCTTAAAGATGGATCAGGCCGGTGACCTTATTCACGACATAGTAGGCGACCCCTTCCTCGGGCTTGATATAGATCTTGCAGGACTGGACGCCCACCTTGTGGGTGGTGCGGTAGTCTGCCTTGGCGCGCTCTACGATGTCGGTGATGTTGTACTGCTGGGTTCCGGTCTCTACATAGATCTCGGGAGACAGCGGCGGACGACCGCGGCGGACAACAGGCTTGTCGGCCTTTTTGGTCTTGGGGGCGGGCGTCTCTAAGGCCGGTGCGTCTTGGGCTGCGGCGGTGATCTTCTCGGGCATATCTTCTTCCTTCCTTCCTTTCAGACCGGTACGTGCAAAGAACATACAAGACGTAATCTCAAGAGGGAGACGATTCTTGCTTTATTATATAATAGTTTTTTCTTTTTCATTTGTAAAGGCCTTTTTTCAAAATTATCTGCCGAAAAAGCGGGAAATGGAATTAGAAATTAAAGCGAATTGCCGAGATTTTACCAGCCCTGTTCACAAGGGGCGGGCAGCTGTTTGTTTGTGGTGCGGATGCAGGCGCGCCGGTGCGCTCTGCGCAGAGAAATACCGCCTGTTTTAGAGGCCGTTTTTCCGCCGGAAAAACAAAGGTGAGTGAATTGATGCTTGATTTTGGGCCGGGCATAGAGTATAATAAACAAAGCAGATGTCCGCTCCTGCGTGCGGTGCCCACGGGGCGCCCGTTCGCCGGAAGGGCAGGCAGAGAGATGCCGGTGTGTCGGAATGGCAGACGAGGGGGACTCAAAATCCCTTGTGCTAATCACACGTGTGGGTTCGACCCCCACCACCGGCACCAAAACAGAGAAGCCCCCGATCCAAAGGACCGGGGGCTTTTTCTGTTTCTGTTCCGGCAGCCCCGCCTCCTGCCAAAAGGGCTTTGGGAGGATTTGCGGGCCTTTGGAAGAAAGAGAACTTTTCCCCCTCGAAAAGAGGGAATTCGGGGGGCGAATCCGCCGGATTTTCAGGGGCCGGCGGGGGCTGGAATTGGCTCTGCTTCCCGCCGGAAAAGCCGGAGCCGGACAGCCGGAAAGAACAAATCCCGGGCCGGGTTATTCCGGAGGATACACCGGCAGGCGTACAGCGCCGGAACCTGTGCCGAATAAGCCCTTTTGAGCCCGGAAAAAAGAATCTTTAAAGGAGGAACCCCGAATGCTGAAAATCACCCTGCTGGGGACCGGCGCCACCATGCCCCGGCCCCAGCGCGCACTGAGCGCAGCGGTGCTGGAATGCGCCGGACACGGCCTTTTGATGGACTGCGGCGAGGGCACCCAGGCCGCCGCCCAGCGGGCAGGGGTGAGCCTTGCAAAGATGGACGTTATCTGCCTGACCCACTACCACGGCGACCACATCTTCGGCCTGCCCGGACTTTTGCAGACCATCGGGTGCCAGGGCCGCACAAAGCCCCTCTACATCGCGGGGCCCAAAGGCCTCACCGACCCGGAGGGGCCGCTGATGCTGCTCTGCCGTCTGGCCGGTCGGATGCCCTATCCGCTGCTGCTTCTGACCCTCCCGCCCGAAGGGGTGAAGCTGGAGGAACTTGCCCCGGGCTGGCCTGCGGGGGCCCGGCTGCGGCCGGTGCCCACCTGCCACCGGGTAGAAAGCCAGGGCTATACGCTGGAGCTTGCCCGGGCGGGCCGTTTTACTCCGGAGAAGGCCCGGGCGCTGGGCATCCCCCAAAGGCTCTGGGGCGCGCTGCAGCGGGGCCAACCGGTGGAAGCCGGGGGCCGGATGGTGCAGCCGGAGGAGGTGCTGGGCCCGCCCCGGCGGGGATTGAAGGTGGTCTTTTCGGGGGATACTGCCCCCTGTGAGGGGCTGGAACAGGCCGCCCGGGGGGCGGATCTGCTGATCTGCGACGCCACCTATCCGGACGACCGCTATACAGAGCAGGCGCAGACCTACGGCCACAGCACCTTTTGTCAGAGCGCGGCGCTGGCCGCCCGGGCCGGGGCGAAGCGGCTTTTGCTGACCCATTACTCCCCCATGATCGCAGACCCGGAAGAGCATCTGTCCGCCGCCCGGGAGATCTTCCCGCAGACCTGCTGCGGGCAGGACGGCCTTTCCCTGACCTTGAAATTTGAGCAGAACGAATAAGGAGAACCAACCATGACCAATCAGGAACAATATTCCCGCACCCGCATGCTGCTGGGGGACGAGGGGGTCGCCCGGCTGCGTGCCGCCCGGGTGGCGGTCTTCGGCATCGGCGGAGTAGGCGGCCATGTGGTGGAGGCGCTGGCCCGCAGCGGCATCGGCGCGCTGGACCTCATCGACGACGACAAGGTCTGCCCCTCCAACCTGAACCGCCAGCTCATCGCCCTCCACAGCACTCTGGGCCAGCATAAGGTGGACGCCGCCCGGGACCGGGTGCTGGACATCGACCCCACCATCCGGGTGCAGACCTGGAAGGCCTTTTATACCCCGGAGACGGCGGACCAGTTCGACTTCACCCAGTACGACTATGTGGTGGACGCCATCGACACGGTCAGCGGCAAGCTGTCCCTGGCGGTGCAGGCCCAGGCGGCCGGGGTGCCCATCATCAGCTGCATGGGGGCGGGCAACAAGCTGGACCCCACCCGGCTGGAGGTCACCGACCTGTACAAGACCTCAGTCTGCCCGCTGGCCCGGGTCATGCGGGCAGAGTGCCGCAAGCGGGGCATCCGAAAGCTCAAGGTGGTCTATTCCCGGGAGCCGGCCATGACCCCGCTCTGCGGCCCGGAGGACGGCCCCGCAAACCCCGACCGGGGCCCCGGCGCCCGCCGCGCCACCCCGGGCTCGGTGGCCTTCGTGCCCTCGGTGGCCGGGCTGATCCTGGCCGGGGAGGTCATCAAGGATCTGGCCGCAGGAAAAAATGTGCTTGACAAGGAGCCGGAGAAGGAGTAAACTGAACACAGTTCAGTTTGGAGGAAGTGTATGAATACCGTTGTCACATCCAAGGAGCAGATCCTCGAGGCCAGCCGGGAACTGATCCGCCGGGAAGGGTGGTCCGCCGTGAACATCCGCTCGGTGGCCGGAGCCTGCGGGGTATCGGTGGGCTCCATCTACAACTATTTCGGTTCCAAGGCCGAGCTGGTAGGGGAGACGGTGGAGAGCATCTGGCGCGAGATCTTCCGCCAGCCGGAGGATGAGGCCGTCTTTCAGGACGCCTCCGCCTGCATCCTGTGGATGTACCAGCGGATGCAGTACGGCTGTGAAAAATACCCCGGCTTCTTTACCCTCCATGCACTGGGATTTATGCAGGAAGAAAAGCAGGATGGACGGCAGCGGATGCAGAAAACCTGGCAGCACATCCTGGACGGCCTGTGCCGGGTGCTGCGGCAGGATGCCCGGGTCCGCCCGGACGCCTTCGACGGGCAGTTCACCGCCGAAAAATTCGCGGATCTGCTTTTTTCCCTGATGCTGTCCGCCCTGCTGCGGCAGGACTATGACCCCTCTGCGGTGCTGGAAGTGGTGCGCCGTACCCTCTATTGACAAAATTTCCCGCCCGAAATTTCCGGGCGGGGATTTTTGCCCCGTAAAATGAACAATGTTCAGTATAAAATAACCATCCTGCGGACGGCTGCCGGGCGGGGGAGCCGCCGGCCGCAAAACGGCCCTGATCGTCAGGGAGAAGGAGAAAAACATCATGCAAGCTTTGATCGAAACACTGTTTGACCTGGTCTATCTGACCACCGTTGTGACCCTGGGGGTGCGGATGCTGCGCCAAAGCAGGGGCAGCGCGCAGTTCACCCTGTTTGGGGCAATGGCGGTGGTGCTGGGGGCGGGGGACGCCTTCCATTTGGTGCCCCGGGCCCTGGCGCTGTGCACCACCGGGCTGGAGAATTATACGGTGGCCCTGGGAATGGGCAAGTGGATCACCTCGGTGACCATGACCATCTTTTATGTGCTGCTGTACTAGCTGTACTATGTGTGGCGTCTGCGCTATGAGATCAAGGGGCAGAATGGCCTGACTGCGGCGGTGTATGGTCTGGCGGCGCTGCGCATTGTTCTGTGCATGATGCCCCAGAACCAGTGGCTCAGCGCAAACCCGCCCCTTTCCTGGGGCATCTGGCGCAACATCCCCTTTGCACTGTTGGGCCTTATCATCATCCTGCTGTTTTGGCGCAGCGCCCGGGCCCGGCAGGACCGCGCCATGCGCTGGATGTGGCTGACCATCCTGCTGAGCTTCGGCTTTTATATCCCGGTGGTGCTCTGGGCGGATGCGGTGCCCCTGATCGGAATGCTGATGATCCCCAAGACCTGCGCCTATGTCTGGACGGTCTGGATCGGCTATTCCGCCATGAAGCAGGAGTGCCGCTGAGTCCGTTTCGGGTGCTGCATCTCGCCTGCCCAATGACCATCCGCTGAGGCGGACAAATTCAAACGAGCCGGAGAAGAAAATGCGTTAAGAAAATCTCCTTTTGATTTTTTAGCATTTTCTTCCCCGACTTTTTCTCTGGGCCTGCGAAGCAGATGGCTTGCAGGGTAAAAAATAAAAGATGCAGGAAGAATAAACTTCTGCCTTGCGGCAAAATGCAGCCTAAGGCAGAATCTTTCAGCCGTCTTGTTCTGTATCAAAATGGAATTTGCAACCTTTTTGCAATTTGGGCTTGCATTGCAGGGAAAAATCGTGTATACTCTCATTCGTTCGGAAAACGCAACAAGGTTGCAAATTGCCCGGCCGGTGGGCCGGTTTCCCTGAGGAGTATCACATGGAACTGTTTTTGGAAGTGCTGGAAGAATCCCTGATTGATACGGCGAAGATGCTGCCCTTTTTGTTCTTTGCCTATCTCTTTATTGAGTATGTAGAGCGCCGCCACGGCGAGCGGATCGAGACCCTGCTGGCCCGGGGCGGGCGCTGGGGCGCGGTGCCGGGAGCTCTGCTGGGCTGTGTGCCTCAGTGCGGCTTCTCGGCGGTGGCCTCCAACTTCTACTCGGCCCGGGTCATCACCCTGGGCACCCTGGTGGCGGTGTATCTGGCCACCAGCGATGAGGCCATCCCCCTTTTGATCTCGATGCCCGCCTACTGGGACAAGCTGGCGGTGCTGCTGGTCATCAAGGTGATCTACGCGGTGGCGGCAGGCTTTGTGCTGGATTTCGTGCTGCGGCCGCTGCTGCCCGTCTCGCTGCGGGGCGGCTATACCGGCCATGCGGATGAGGTGGACTGCCACGAGACCCACGGCGAGGAGGGCCACGTCCACCCTCTGTGGAAGGCGGCGCTGCGCCACACCGTCGAGATCTTCATTTTCATCTTCCTGTTCAGCCTGGTGTTCGGCCTGGTGGTGGAATCGGTGGGCGCGGACGTCATCTCGGACGCGCTGGGCCGGATGGGCTTTTTCCAGCCCGCTTTCGCGGCGCTGGTGGGCCTGATCCCCAACTGCGCGGCCAGCGTGCTGCTGACCCAGATGTACCTGGAGGGCGCGCTGCGCTTTTCCAGCCTGGTGGCGGGCCTGTGCACCGGCGCGGGCGTGGGCCTGGCGGTGCTCTGGCGGGCCAACCCCTCCTGGAAGCAGAACCTCTTCATTACCGGCCTGACCTGGGCCGCAGGCGCGGCGCTGGGCATCGGTATGCAGATCGTCATTGCGCTGCTGGTCTGAGCATCCATAGAAAAATACAACTTTTTCGCCTCGTTCCCGATGGGAGCGGGGCGTTTTCTTGTTTAAAACCCCCACAGCGCCCCGGTTTTGTGTTATACTAGCCCCATACCGGCCCGCGGGCCGGATTCCATCCCAGCCATCAGGAGGCGTTATGAACTACAAGATTTTAGCCAGCGATTACGACAATACATTGATTCCCTTCGGCGAGTCCTGCCCCCGCCCGGCGGTGGTCAAGGCGGTGCAGCGGATGCAGCAGGCGGGGGGCCTGTTCGTGCTCAGCACCGGCCGGGCCTTTGCGGCGGTCAACGCCCCGGGCCAGCTGGGGGGCATCCGGTTCGATTATGCCATCACCTGCAACGGGGCCTGCGTGGTGGATCGCAAGGGGGCCATCCTGGCCGAACACCCCCTCACCAACGAGGAAATGTATGCTCTGGTGGATTTCTGCGAGGACTACGACCACCCGCTCCAGTTCAACTTCCGGGACGGCTACTACGCCTACTGCGGCTACGACTATCTCAAGGCCAGCTATGACCGGATGAACAGCCGGGGCCTGTGCTGCAAGGACGGCGAGGACCAGGACCGCCACCTCATCGACATGCCCCACGCGGCCTTCATGGTGGCGCCTCCCGAGGCGCTGGAGGCCTTCCAGGCAAAGTACGGGTATCTGGGGCTCCACTGCATGATGGTGGGCGCGCCGGACGCAAACGGCAACTGCTTTTTCGACATCGTGCGGGGCGGGGTGGACAAAGGCATGGGCCTTGAAAACCTCTGCGCCGCCCTGGAAATCCCCGTCCAGCAGGCAGTGGCCGCAGGGGATTCGGCCAACGACTGCGGCATGCTGAAGGCGGCGGGCCTTGGCTGCTGCATGTCCAACGGCACCGACGGGGCCAAGGCCGCCGCCGACCGGGTCATCGGGGATGTGCGGGAGGACGGCCTCGCCGCCCTCATCGAGGAGCTCTGGTTCGACGGTCCCGAAGCAAAGCCCTCGGGCAGGGTCTTTGGTTCGGCCTGGGAGAACATCGAGAAGAAATGAGCTTTGCACCGGTATACGGCCCGTCCAGCCGGGCCCTGATCTTGGGCAGCTGGCCCAGCCCCAAAAGCTGGGAGATGGGGTTTTACTACGGCCACCCCCAAAACCGCTTCTGGCCCATGATGGCGGCCCTGACGGGGGAGCCTGTGCCCGAGCGGATGGATATCGAGGCCAAAAAGCAGCTGATCCTCCGCCACGGCCTGGCCCTCTGGGATGTGCTGGAAAGCTGCACCATCACCGGCGCGTCGGACGCCTCCATCCGGGATGCGGTGCCCAGCGACATCCGCCTTGTGCTGGACCATTGCCCCATTCAGGCGGTGTTCTGCAACGGCGCGGCGGCCCACCGGCTCTACACCAAGTGGCTGGAGCCGGTGAGCGGCATCCCGGCGGTGCGTCTGCCCAGCACCAGCCCCGCCAACGCGGCCTGCCGCCCGGAGAAGCTGCGCCAGATTTGGGGTGAGGCGCTGGCCCCCTGGCTGGTTTGAGGCCCCCAAAAGGTTGCGCAGAGATGACCGGGCTGTAAATTATTCGTGAAGTCCTTGCCTTTTGGGTGAAAGACTATATTATTGAATGTAGAAACATCCCCCTTTTTGTTTTTATAAAGGAGCAATGAGCATGAGCAAGATCCTCCGCATTCAAAAGCCCAGCGTGCTGCCCTGGTACGCGGCGGCGCTGGCCGGGCTGGTTCTGAGCCTGCTGCTGCCGGTCTACCAGCTCTGGGCGCTGGCTGTGGTGCTGGCAGGCGCGGCGGCGGCTTTCGCAGCGGCCAAAAAGTTCTGCCCGCCCCAGGTGGTGGAGCGGGTGGTGCCCTTCCACACCGGCGTCGAGGATGTGGATCAGATGCTGACCGACATTCAGGCGAAACTGGACACCCTCCACGCCCTCAACGACGCGCTGCCCGAGCCGGAGCTTTCCGCCGCCATGACCCGGATGGAAAAGGCCGGGCGCTCGATCCTGGAGGCGGTGGAGGCAAACCCCGCCAAGGCAAAGCAGGTGCGCCGGTTTGCAAACTACTACCTGCCGGACGCGGTGAACGTATTGCAGCAGTACGCCACCATGGCCCGCCAGGGGGTGAAGGGGGCCAACGCCGCCGCCATCCGGGCGGAGGTGGAGCAGAACGCAGCCCGGATCGCCACCGCCTTTGAAAACCAGCTGGACAGCCTCTACGCGGCCGAGAGCATGGATCTCTCGGCAGATCTCGAGGTGCTGCAGAATATGATGCGGGGGCAGGGACTGTAACGCCCTGCAAAGGCCCCCGGGAAGAATTGCGGAACATTTGTTTTTCTGAGGAAAGGAAGGAACATCATGGCAGACAATCAGACCTTTGACTTTGATCTGGAGGCCGCGGCCCCCAGCCTGACCCTGGACCCCACCCCCGAGCTGGCCAAGGAGGAGCCCGCCCCCGCCCCCCAGCAGGAGGCCCCGGCGGTGAAGCTGAGCCCCGAGGAACAGAAGATGGTGGACGACTTTGCCGAAAAGATCGACATCACCAACAGCCAGCAGGTGCTGCAATATGGCGCCGCCAGCCAGAAAAAGATCGGAGATTTTTCCGAGGCGGCGCTGGCCAAGGTCTCCACCAAGGCCCTGGGCGAGGTGGGCGGCATGATCACCGATCTGGTGAGCGAGCTGAAGAACTTCGACGCCACCGAGGAGGAAAAGGGCTTCCTGGGCTTCTTCAAGAAGAAGGCAAACCAGCTGGACCAGCTCAAGACCCGCTACAACAAGGTGGAAACCAACGTGGAGAACATCCAGTCCATGCTGGAGGGCCACCAGGTCCAGCTGCTCAAGGACATCGCCATGCTGGATAAGATGTACCAGCTGAACATGGCCTATTTCAAGGAACTGAGCATGTATATCCTGGCCGGCAAGAAGAAGCTGGCCGAGGTGCGCTCGGGCGAGTTGCAGCAGGCCATGGATAAGGCCCAGCGCTCCGGCCTGCCGGAGGACGCCCAGGCCGCCCGGGATCTGGCCGACCAGTGCGAGCGGTTCGAGAAAAAGCTCTACGATCTGGAGCTGACCCGCAACATCAGCCTGCAAATGGGCCCCCAGATCCGGCTTTTGCAGAACAACAACACCATGATGGCGGAGAAGATTCAGTCCACCATCGTGAACACCATCCCGCTGTGGAAAAACCAGATGGTGCTGGCCCTGGGCCTGGCCCACAGCCAGCAGGCCATGGAGGCCCAGCGGGCGGTGACCGACATGACCAACGAGCTGCTGAAGAAGAATGCCGAGACCCTCAAGCTCGGCACCCTCGAGACCGCCAAAGAGAGCCAGCGGGGCATCGTGGACATCGAGACGTTGCAGCAGACCAACAAGAGCCTGATCGAAACGCTGGACGAGCTCAACAAGATCCAGACCGAGGGCCGGGCCAAGCGGGAAGCCGCTACCCAGGAGCTGACCCGCATCGAGGACGAGCTCAAACAAAAGATGATGGAGTTCCGCAAGTAAGATGGCAAACGCAGATTTTTCCCGAAACCGTCAGACCTCTCCCCAGGGCTTCGGCCCGGAGAGCTACCGCGCCCCCAAGGCAGACAGCGCAGCGCCTGCCCTGACCCCCTTGCAGCAGAAGCTGGCCGGGCTGGAAAAGGCCCTGCCCGCCCCGCTGCGCCGGAGGGCAGCGGCGGTGCTGCTCTGTGCCGTGATTCTGGCCGGGTCGGCGGTGGGGGTCGGAGCGGCAAAGCTCCGGGCAAAGTACAACGAGGCAGCCGGCTGGTATTCGGTGGGGGTGGAAGCGGACAACGGCTACACCCTCAGCGATACCCTCAGCGAGCGGGCCTACACTGCCGCCAACGTCATCACCTCGGCGCTGCACACCCTGGGGGAGGACGCCGCCGAGGTCAAGGCGGCCCAGCAGGCGCTGGAAGCCTTTGAGAGCTGCCAGGCCCGGGCCGCAGAGGACCCCTCTGTAATGGGGGAGATGTACAGCGCCGATGCGGCCCTGGATTCGGCCATCGACCAGCTGTACGGGACGCTGCAGGAGCGTTCGGACACCCCGCTGGAGATGGGCGCAGTGCAGACCCAGTACGGCCGGTTCAACAGCGCAGGCACCATCCTGGGCTCGCTGCAATATAACCAGGCGGTGCTGGAGTATCAAAAGCAGACCGGCGGACCCTGGGCGACCCTGCTCAAGGGCCTGACCGGCATTCGGGAGGTGGACCTTTTCGCATGAAAAAACTTTTTCGTTCCCTGAGCGCCGCAGTTCTGGCGGCCGCGGTCTTTGTGGTGGCGCTGGCCCCGGCGGCGCTGGCGGCGGTGCAGCTGCCCAGCCTGCCCGCAGACAAGTGCGGGGTGGACGACGCGGGGGTGCTGTCTGATAGCACCGAGCAGTACCTCGACCAGCTCAACGGCCAGCTGGAGGCGGCCTGCTCCGGCGCCCAGATCGGCGTGCTGACCGTCCAGTACACCGGCAGCGCCTCCACCGAGGAGTACGCTCTGGAGGCCTTCAACACCTGGGGCATCGGAGACAGCAAGGAAAACAACGGCGTTTTGATCCTGCTGGTGATGGAGTCTCCCAACTATGTTGACGGCGATTACTATCTGACCTACGGCGACGGCTTCCGCAATACCACCATCGACAAGCAGGCCAGCGCCCTCTCCCAGACCATGGAGGACAGCTTCGTCCGCAAGGACTATGACACGGCGGTCCAGACCTGCGCCGACGCGGTGGCCGGAACCATTGCGGACATCTACGGCGTGAGCCTGGGAGAGGGATATCCCTCCGGCGGCGTGCAGGAACAGCCCTCTTCCGGCATTGGAATCGTCAACACCATCATTTTGGGGCTCATCGAGCTGTTCTTGATCTTTGTGCTGCTGGTGTCGGTGTTCAGCGTCTTTTTCCTGCCCATTGGGCGGCGGTTCGGCTGGCATTGGGGCCCCTTCGGCTGGTTCGGGCCCCGTCCGCCCCGTGGCCCCCGGCCCCCGCGTGGGCCCCGGCCTCCCTACGGCGGGCCCCATGACCCCTTTGGCCCCGGCGGCTTTGGGGGCCACCACGGCGGTTTCGGCGGCGGTGGCTTCGGCGGAGGCGGCAGCTTTGGCGGCGGCGGTTTCGGCGGCATGGGCGGCGGTTCCAGCCACGGCGGCGGCGGTGGACGCGGCCGCTGAGAGGACGCTGCTTTTGAAATGAGGTGACCAAAGATGGAAATCCTGATTATTATTATCATAGCGGCGGTGCTGCTGGCACTTTTGATGCCCCGGCCTCCCCGCGGGCCTCGGGGACCCTACGGCGGTCCCTATGGCCCCGGCGGATACCGCGGCGGCTTCTGGGGCGGTTTCTGGGGGCCGAGACCCCCGCGCCCGCCCCGGCCTCCCCGTCCGCCGCGCCCGCCCTTCGGCGGTCCCCGTCCGCCCAGAGGCGGCGGTTTCGGCGGCCCTCGCCCGGGCGGCGGCTTCGGCGGACCCCGCGGCGGCCGTCCCGGCGGTTTTGGCGGCATGGGCGGCGGCCGCAGCCATGGCGGCGGCGGTGGACGCGGCCGCTGAAAACCTCGCACAACAGCAAACAACATAAAAAATACGCCTGTGCGTCTGCACAGGCGTATTTTTGTTTTGGTATAAAGCTTACTTGGTGCCGTAGATACGGTCGCCAGCATCGCCCAGGCCGGGGACGATATAGCCGTTCTCGTCCAGGCACTCATCCTTGGCGGCCAGGTAGATGTCCACGTCGGGGTGGGCCTCATGCAGAGCCTTGATTCCCTCAGGAGCGCCGATCAGGCCGATGAACTTGATGTGGCGGGCGCCGTGCTTCTTGATCTGGGTGATGGCGTCGATGGCGCTGCCGCCGGTAGCCAGCATGGGGTCCAGCACCAGCACGTCCCGCTCGGCGATGTCCACCGGCAGCTTGCAGAAGTACTCCACCGGCTGCAGGGTGGTCTCGTCCCGGTACAGGCCGATGATGCCCACCTTGGCTGCGGGAACCAGATTCAGCATGCCGTCCAGCATGCCCATGCCTGCCCGCAGGATGGGCACCAGGGCCAGCTTGCGGCCGGCCAGGACCTTGGTGCGGGCCATGGTGATGGGAGTCTCGATCTCGACCTCTTCCAGGGGCAGGTCACGGGTGGCCTCGTAGCACAGCAGGGTAGCCACCTCGGTCACCATATCGCGAAATTCCTTGGTACCGGTCTGTTTGTTGCGCAGCAGGCTGATTTTGTGCTGCAGCAGCGGATGATCGACGATCATAGGGGTCATAACAACACGCTCCTTTGGTTGATTTGGGTGTGTGACGTATGCAGAATTACCGCTCCTCGATGGCAGCAAGCTTTGCGATGCGGCCTACATGGCGGCCGCCCTCAAACGGGGTGTTGAGGAACAGGTCCACCAGCTGGCAGGCAAGCCCCGGGCCCACTACGCGGCCGCCCATGCACAGGGCGTTGGCGTCGTTGTGGCGGCGGGTATACTCGCAGCTGAAGCTGTCCGAGCAGCAGCAGGCCCGGATGCCCTTGACCTTGTTGGCGGCCATGCTGATGCCCACGCCGGTGCCGCAGAACAGCAGCGCCTTGTCGCAGCGGCCGCTGGTCACCGCCTCGCAGGCGGGCAGGGCCATGTCAGGGTAGTCCACACTGGCGGTGGAGTGGGTGCCGAAGTCGATGTACTCCAGCCCCAGCTCGTCCAGATGGGCCTTGACCGCCTCTTTCAGTTCAAAGCCGCCGTGGTCGGCGGCAAGCGCGATGGGTTTTGCCATAGGTTTGCTTCCTCTCTTTATTATCTCATTCCTGCCCGCCGGCCTTTTGGGCGGCAAGCTTTGCGGCGCGTTCCCGTTCGGCCTGGCTCAGCCGGTGATAATCCGGCATCAGCGCCTCGGGCAGGACGGCCTGCCCGGCCAGAGCCATCTTCCGGGCGACCATGGCCACCGCTGCGGCCCGGGGCAGAGCCAGAGCCGGCGCAGTGGGCAGCACGCCGTCCAGAGAACCATATTCATTATAGCACAGAGCCGCGCCGTCACCAACAAAAAACAGAGGCTTTTTGCTTTTTTTTACAAATTCCGCCAAATCCTTTACCGCCCGGGCGTCGTCCTCCATCAGGCGGTCATGGGTGGCCAGATCAAAAGCGGCGCAGTAGACCTGGGCCCGCCGGGCGTCCAGCGCACAGACCACCGTACCCTCGCCCACATGGGCGGCGGCCAGGGCTTCCAGAGTGGAGACCGGCGCACAGGGGGTCTTGCGGGGCAGAGCCAGCCCCTTGACGGCGGCAAGGCCGATCCGCAGCCCGGTAAAGCTGCCGGGCCCGGCGTTGACCCCGTACAGGTCGATGTCGGCACAGTGCAGCCCGCAGAGATTGAGGCACTGGTCGATCAGGGGCAGCAGGGTCTGGCTGTGGGGCAGGCCGTTGTTCAGGCAGCACTCATACAGCAGCCGCTCGTCCTCCATCAGTGCAACGCCGGCGGTCTTGCCGGCGGTATCGACAGCCAGGATCTTCACAGTTCCACCCCCTCGATCCGGATGCGGCGCTCTTCGCCGCCCAAAGATTGAATTTCCACCCGGATGGGGTGTTCCAGCTCCAGCAGCTGGGCCAGGTTTTCGCTCCATTCCACTGCGACCACCGCTCCCTGGTCCAGATAATCATAAAAACCGGCCGCGCACAGATCCGCCTCGGTGGAGATGCGGTACAGGTCAAAATGGGCCATGGGCCGCGCACCGCGGTAATAGTTCACGATGGCAAAGGTGGGGCTGCTGACCGGGTCGGTGCAGCCCAGCCCGGCGGCCAGGCCCTCGCAGAAGGCGGTCTTGCCTGCGCCCAATCCGCCGGTAAAGGCGATGAGCGCCCCCGGCGAAACCGCCTGGGCCATCCGCCGTCCCAGCTCCACCGTCTCGGCGCGGGAATGGGTGATGTATTCTGTCATAGTAAAAGTCTCCCCTTGTCCGGCAGAAATGATACCAGAATCGCAAAACGCGGCAGCACACAAAACAGGTGCTGCCGCGTCCAGTATAATATAAAACCTTAGAAAGTGCAATGTTCTCAGGCTGCGTCCACCCAGTCCGGAAGGCCCAGCTCCTCGATGGTGTACAGCTGTGCGCTGCCGTCTCCCAGCAGCATCGGGTAGGAGGCCCGCTGGTGGGGGTGCAGCCCGGCCTGGCTGAGATACCACTCGATGTCGTTCGCCCCAAAGGTCTCGATGGCGTGGTCCAGGGCCTGCTGCATCGTGCGCCCGACGATCAGCTGGTTCACCGTGTCCCACATCAGATCCCGGGAATAGATGGCGTAGACGTTGTTCACAAAGCCCAGCACCGCCGGGGCCCCGCCGTCCAGGAATGCCTCGGCCATGGAGAAATCCAGGCTGTCGTCCAGCCCCAAAAACTCACAGGTCTCGGAGATGATGAGGGTATCGGACAGCTGGCCGCTGCGGTAATGCCGTTGGAAAAATTCCGGCAGGATGCAGTACAGGCCGTTGACCTTGATGACCCTGCGGCAGAGCAGATCCCCTGCATAGAGCAGATCCTTCCAGAAGCTGGATTCCTCGTTGAGGATCAGGATGGGGCTGGTGGCGGTGCGCCGGAACAGACCATAGGTATAGGTATAATACAGCCCGTGGGCGCTGAGGATGCACAGATCGTATTCATCCATCCGCTTGAGGTCGGAAAGGGTCACCTGGGTATCCAGGCGGGTGTCCAGACCCTGGGCGGTCCAGAACCGCTGCATGTAGGTATAGAAGGGGTAGCGGCTGCTGATGGATGGATCGTCAAAGGCGTAATAGATCACCGCATTGCCCAGATGAGCGGTCCGGGCGGAGAGCTCTTCCGGCTCCGGCTCGGCCTCCATCTGCTCCGAGACGCTGCGGCTCTCGGCCTCCACCAGGGCGCCCACAGCGCCCACCGGCAGGCTGCGGTTTTCCTGGTCCAGCTCTTCCAGATCCTCGAAGTCCTGCAAAAGGATGCCGCCCAGCGCCCCGCAGGCGTAGCTGAAGGAGTAAAGCTGGTTTTCCGAGTCATAATAAACCGAGTGGATCAGCCCCTGCCGGGCAAGCTCGTCCAGCGTCTGGGCGGCCGCTTCCCGGCGCTCCTCGCCGGTCATGGCGGCGTAGGCGTCGCTGTCGGTCAGGTCGGTCACCGCGGCGTCGGCCTGCTCCATCTGCAGTGCCTGCTGGGCGGTGAGCTGCTGGGGCTGCTGGGCATCCGAACCATCATCGGCCAGCGCGGCAGGGGAGAAGAACACCCCCACCATCAGAACAAGGGCGCACAGCCCGCAGACCCCGCGGCGCAGAGAATAAAATCGGGTCCAAAACTTATCCAATAAAATCGTCCTCCATTGTCCATTCCGCAGGCATCGGCCTGCGGCTGTTGGTTGGGCAAATTAGGCAATGAAATTGCTCTATAACCCCATTGTAGGAGTGGGAAATGCTTTTGTCAAGGACGAAGCTTGGGTGCGGTCCTCTCTTGCGCCGGACGGGCTGCTGCGCTATACTGAAAGGGAAACACCGGGCCGGGTGTTCCGTCGGGAAAAGGTTTGCCTCCGGCGCATCCGGCCCCCGGCCGTGAAATGAAAGGTGGTGCTTTGTTGCTTCAAAATATGCGTTCCTATCTCAAGCGTACCGACCGGCTTTACCTGGTGCTGTGCCTGTTCAGCAGCGCGCTGGCGGTGCTGGCGCTGGCCTCCTGGGCGGCCGAGCAGGGAGACGGCTTTGCGGTGGACGAGCTCACCGGCGCGATCACCGGCATCGGCGATTACCGTCGGGCCCTGGTCCAGGCAGGCGCGGCGGGCATCGGAATCATCGTGGCGCTGCTGCTGTCTACGGTGGATTACCGCAGCCTTGTGCGGGTCTGGCCCTTCCATGTCGTCTTTACCTGGGGTCTGGTGCTGCCCACCCTGGTGATCCGAAATGTGGCCATCGGCCCGCTGACCATCGGCTACAACGCCGGCAACACCGACAACTATTCCTGGTACAAGCTGGGCGGCTTTACCTTCCAGCCCACCGAGCTTGCCAAAATCAGTTTCATCCTCACCTTTGCAATGCACCTGAACAACGTGCGCAGCCGCATCAACGAGCCCAAGGAGCTGGCAAAGCTGCTTCTGCATATGCTGGTGCCCATGGCCATCATCCACATTCAGGGCGACGACGGCACCGCGCTGATCTACGGCTTTATCGCCTGCTGCATGATGTTCTCGGCGGGCCTGAGCTGGAAATACATCTTCGCTGCGCTGGCGGCGGGCATCACCGGCATCGCAGTGGCATTCGGCTTTTTCAGCGACAAGATCGGCAAGAGCTACCAGTGGTACCGTATCCTGGCGGTCATCGACCCCGAAAACCTCACCGGCTGGGCTCCCAGCGAGGCCATCTGGAAGGACATCATCTACCAGCAGCAAAAGGGTGAGATCGCCCTGGGTGCGGGAGGCATCTTTGGCAACGGCCTGTTTGACGGCAGTTATTACAGCGTGCCCAACGCCCACAACGACTTCATCTTCAGCTGGATCGGCAACGCCATGGGCTTTGTGGGCTGCATGGTGGTGCTGGGGGTGCTCTTTGCGCTGGTGATCCGCACCTTTGCGGTAGGGGCCCGCAGCGAGGATATGCTGGGCAGCTACATCTGCGCGGGCATCGGCGGGGCGTTTCTGGCCCAGATCGCGGTGAACGTGGGCATGAACCTGCGGCTTCTGCCGGTCATCGGCGTGACCCTGCCCTTCTACTCGGCGGGCGGCAGCTCGGTGCTGATGCTGTATATCTGCGTGGGGCTGGTGCTCTCGGTCTATATGCACAACAAAAAAGAGCTGTTCAGCTGAAAGGACAGCAAAAAAGGGCTGCTGCAACGCACTAAAGTCTGCGCCCTCTAACCAGGCTCCCTCTCTGAGGGAGCTGGCGAGCGAAGCGAGACTGAGGGAGTTCAGCAAGCAGCATCTATCCGAACTCCTTCCGTCGCTGCGCGCCACCTTCCTCGGAGAGGAAGGCCTGAAGATACACGACTTCCTCTCGGAAAAGCCGCAGATACGAATACGCAAAAATAACGCTGTTCCCAATCGGCAAAAGCCAAGGAAACAGCGTTATTTTTTATGGTTCTGAGAAAGCTAAAATTTCAATGGGACTAAATTGAAAATTTTATCGCCAGAGCGCGATTCTATTTTGCAACAGCTCCGGATGTTTAAAGAGTAAATCGGCTTACAGCTTCTGGCCGGTCAGCAGCTCATAGGCTTCCAGGTACTTGGCGATGGTCTTGTCGATGACCTCCTGGGGCAGGTTGTAGTCGCTGTCGGGGTTGGCCTTCAGCCAGTCGCGGACAAACTGCTTGTCAAAGGAAGGCTGGCCGTGGCCCGGCTCGTAGCCCTCCAGGGGCCAGAAGCGGGAGGAATCCGGGGTCAGCATCTCGTCGCCCAGAACCACATTGCCCTCTTCATCCAGGCCGAACTCAAACTTGGTATCCGCAATGATGATGCCGCGGCTCAGAGCGTAGTCGGCGCACTTCTTGTACAGTGCGATGGTGTAATCCCGCAGTTTGGAGGCGTACTCCTCGCCCTTGCCCGGGTAGATCTTCTCCAGAACCTGGACGCTCTGCTCGTAGGAGATATTCTCGTCGTGGTCGCCCAGGTCTGCCTTGGTGCTGGGAGTGTAGATGGGCTCGGGCAGACGGTCGGACTCCTTGAGGCCCTCGGGCAGGGAGATGCCGCAGACCTTGCCGGTCTTCTGGTAGCTGGCCCAGCCGCTGCCGGTGATGTAGCCGCGGACGATGCACTCGATGGGCAGCATGGTCAGCTTGCGGCAGAGCATGCTGTTGCCCTCGAACTGCTCCTGACGGAAGAACTCGGGCATGTCGGCGGTGTTCACCGAGATCATGTGGTTGGGCAGCAGATCCCGGGTAAAGTCGAACCAGAACCGGCTCATCTGGGTCAGAACGGTGCCCTTCTTGGTCACCTTATTTTTCAGGATCACGTCAAATGCAGAAATGCGGTCGGTGGCGACCATGATCAGGCTGTCGCCGTTGTCGTAGATCTCGCGGACCTTGCCTTCCTTGATGGGTGCAAATTCGGTCATAGCAAAAACACTCCACTTCCTAGATTCATTAACGGGCCGCGCCGGGCGCGGATGTTCCTTACATCCATATCTTATCATAACTGCCCCCCTTTTGGAAATCGCCAGAATGAGAGGAAAATCTGCCCGAAACCCGGTGATTCTCGTGAAAACTGCAAAAAAACCGGTGGGTTTGCATCGTCTTTTCAGACAAAAGTAATACTTTTAAAAGAGACGGTTTCCGACGCTTCACGAAGGGGCGCGTTTTTTTCGCAAAAACAGTTGACAAAAAAGCGGAAACTGCGTATTATGTTGCGTAGCGAACTGTTTTGAATAAAACAGTTTGACGCCGAAACGATTTGCCCCGGCGGCTCTTTTGCATAGAGCCGGTTTTGGAAAGGAGATTCAAAAATGGAAGCAAAGCAAGGCCAGACCTGCGGCGTGCCGCCTGCACCCAGTCAAGGGGGGCCGCGGGTGATTGCCGCCCAGCTGCGCAGCGTCAATAACCTGATTTTCCGCAAGATGAACAGTTACAGCAAACAGAACGGGGTGGGGGATATGACCCCCATGCATGCCTGGATTCTGTGGCATCTGTACAACCATCAGGAAGAGGAGATCTATCAGCGGGACATCGAGCGGGTATTCTCCATCACCCGTTCCACCGTCACCAACATTCTCCAGCTCATGGAGCGCAAGGGCTATATCCAGCGCTGCAGCGTGCCCCAGGATGCCCGGCTCAAGCAGCTCATCATCACCCAGGAGGGCATCGACGCCCACCAGCGGATGATGCTCTCGCTGCGCCAGACCGACGCCTTCATTTCCGGCCTGCTCTCCGAGGAGGAAAACGCCGAGATGCTGCGGCTGCTGGACAAACTCCGACAGGGGTTGGAATAGTAAAAATACACATAAACTAAGATGTATTTTTGTAAATTGTAGATAAACTGAGAATCTTTTTCCAAACGCATTGACAATAAAAATGGTTTTGATTATGCTGTTTCATACCGAACAAACAGCATTCGAACAAATCGCATCCAAACAATCTGATCAGAGGAGGAAAGACGGATGATCAAAAAACTTGCGTCGCATCTGGGCGAATACAAGCGCGCCTCGATCCTGACGCCGATCTTTTCTGCGCTGGAAGCAATCATGGATGTTCTCCTGCCGCTGCTGATGGCCTTCATCATTGACGAGGGCATCTCCAAGGGCGATATGGGGGCCATCCTCCGCTACGGCCTGCTTACCTTCCTGGTGGCCACCATTGCGCTGCTGCTGGGCATTCTGGCTGGTCACTTCGCCGCGGAGGCTTCGTCCGGTTTTGCGGGCAATCTGCGTGAGGCGATGTATGCCAACATCCAGAATTTCTCGTTCTCCAACATCGACAAATTCTCCACGGCGGGCCTTGTCACCCGTATGACCACCGACGTGACCAACCTGCAGAACGCGTTCCAGATGATCATGCGCATGTGCGTGCGCGCCCCGGTGCATCTGATTTTTGCACTGATCATGGCCTGCATCATCAACGTACATCTGACCGGCATTTTCGTGGTGGCCATCATCTTCCTGGTGGCGGTGCTGGCCGGCATCATGATCCCCACCTTTAAGATCTTCGACCGGGTGTTCAAGAGCTACGACGCCCTGAACGCCTCGGTGCAGGAGAACGTCACCGCCATCCGGGTGGTCAAGAGCTTTGTGCGCGAAACCTTTGAGAACGAAAAGTACAAGAAGGCCTGCGAGCACCTGTATCAGCAGTTTGTCCGCGCTGAGAGCCGGCTGAGCTTCAACAACCCCGCCATGCTCACCGCGGTCTACGGCTGCAACCTGGCTCTGAGCTGGTTCGGCGCTCACTATGTTCTCAACGGGGTCATCACCACCGGTCAGCTCAACGCGCTGTTCGGCTACGTCATGAACATTCTGATGTCCCTGATGATGCTGAGCATGGCCTTTGTCATGCTGAGCATGTCCGCCGCTTCGGCCAAGCGTATCGTCGAGGTCCTGGACGAGAAGACCGACCTTCTTCCCGCCGAAAAGCCGGTGGAGCAGGTCAAGGACGGCGGCATTGAGTTTAACCATGTTACCTTTAAGTATAAGCACGGCACCGGCCGCCCGGTCCTCAACGACATCAACTTCACCATCAAGCCGGGCGAGACCATCGGCATCATCGGCGGCACAGGTTCGGCCAAGTCCAGCCTGGTGCAGCTGATCCCCCGTCTGTACGACGTGGATACCGGCTCGGTGAAGCTGGGCGGTGTGGATGTACGGGAATACGATATGGACGTTCTGCGCCGCGAGGTTTCGATGGTGCTGCAGAAGAACGTCCTGTTCTCGGGCACCATCCTGGATAACCTGCGCTGGGGCGACGAGAACGCCACCGAAGAGGAGTGCATGCGGGCTGCAAAGCTGGCCTGCGCCGACGAATTCATCGAGCGGTTCCCGGATAAGTACAACACCTGGATCGAGCAGGGCGGCTCCAACGTCTCCGGCGGCCAGAAACAGCGTCTGACCATCGCCCGCGCCCTGCTGCGCAAGCCCAAGGTGCTGATCCTGGACGACTCCACCAGCGCCGTGGATACCGCCACCGATGCCAAGATCCGCCGCGCCTTCCGGGAGGAGATCCCCAATACCACCAAGATCATCATTGCACAGCGCGTCTCCTCGGTGCAGGATGCAGACCGCATCCTGGTGCTGGATGAGGGCCGCATCGACGGCATCGGCACCCACGAGGAGCTGCTGGCAACCAACAAGATCTATCAGGAAGTCTACCACAGCCAGACCCAGGGCGGCGGAGACTTCGACAAGCAGGGAGGTGAGCAGTAATGGCACAGACGAAAGAGATCCATGGTCCCCGCGGCATGATGGGCCGTCCCCGTCCCAAGGTGGAAAATCCCGGCAAGCTGCTCAAGCGGATCATGGGCGAGGTGTTCCGCAACTATGCGCCCCACTGCCTGGTGGTGCTGATCTGCATTTTCCTCAGCGCCTTCGCCAACGTCCGGGCCAGCCTGTTCCTGAAAACCCTGGTGGACGATTACATCCTGCCCATGACCACCCCGCAGACCCCGGACTTCGGCCCGCTGCTGGGAGCCCTGGTCAAGGTGGGCTGCATCTATCTGGTGGGCATCCTGGCCGCCTGGGCCAACGCCCGCATCATGGTCAACGTCACCCAGGGCACCATGCGCAACATCCGTGTGGAACTGTTCACCCACATGGAGTCGCTGCCCATCCGTTACTTTGACACCCATCCCCACGGCGACATCATGTCGGTGTACACCAACGACGTGGACACCCTGCGCCAGATGATCAGCCAGAGCATCCCGCAGCTGGTCTCCAGCGTCATCACCATCGCTTCGGTCTTTGTCAGCATGTGCCTGATGAGCATTCCTCTGACCATCCTGACCATGTGCATGGTGGCCCTGATGCTCTTCTGCTCCAAGAAGCTGGCCGCACAGAGCGGCAAGTACTTCATCGCCCAGCAGAAGGACCTGGGCGACGTCAACGGCTACATCGAGGAAATGCTGGAAGGCCAGAAGGTCATCAAGGTCTTTACCCATGAGGAAAAGGCCCTGGAAGGCTTCTGCGAGCGCAACAACCGCCTGAAGAAGAGCGCAACGCTGGCCAACGGCTACTCCAACATCATGATGCCCGTGAACGCCCAGCTGGGCAACGTCAGCTACGCCCTCTGCGCGCTGCTGGGCGCGGCCCTGGCTGCCGGCAACATCGGCGGCATGACCCTGGGCACCGTCATGGCCTTCCTGGCTCTGAACAAGAGCTTCAACATGCCCATCACCCAGGTCTCCATGCAGGCCAACAGCATCGTCATGGCTCTGGCCGGCGCCGAACGTATCTTCAAGATGATGGATGAGGTCCCCGAGACCGACGAGGGCTATGTGACCCTGGTCAATGCCAAGTACGACCGGGACGACAACCTGGTGGAAACCGAAGAGCGCACCGGCATCTGGGCCTGGAAGCACCCTCACAAGGCGGACGGCACCATCACCTACACAAAGCTGGAGGGCGACATCCGGTTCTCGGACGTGGACTTCGGCTATGTGCCGGAAAAGACGGTGCTGCATGAGATCAACCTCTACGGCCTGCCCGGCCAGAAGATCGCCTTTGTCGGCTCCACCGGCGCAGGCAAGACCACCATCACGAACCTCATCAACCGGTTCTACGACATCGCAGACGGCAAGATCCGCTACGACGGCATCAACATCACCAAGATCAAGAAAGCCGACCTGCGCCGCAGTCTGGGCATTGTCCTGCAGGACACCCACCTGTTCACCGGCACGGTTATGGAGAACATCCGCTATGGCCGTCTGGATGCTACGGATGAGGAGTGCATCGCGGCGGCACGGCTTGCCAACGCCGACGGCTTCATCAAGCGTCTGCCCGACGGCTACAACACCATGCTGTCCGGCGACGGCGCCAACCTCTCCCAGGGCCAGCGCCAGCTGCTGGCTATTGCCCGTGCGGCGGTGGCCGATCCCCCGGTGCTGATCCTGGACGAGGCCACCAGCTCCATCGACACCCGCACCGAAGCACTGGTGCAGGCGGGCATGGACGGCCTGATGTACGGCCGCACCACCTTTGT
>CALXGY010000030.1 GCA_944387955.1 uncultured Faecalibacterium sp.
GCCAGGCGTCGCCGGTGCGCATATTGTGGAGCCGGTCACACAGCTTGATGATCATGACCCGCACATCCTGGCTCATGGCCAGCAGCATCTTGCGCAGGTTTTCGGCCTGCTGCTCCTCGATGCTGGAGAACTGGATCTTGGTCAGCTTGGTGACGCCGTCCACCAGCAGGGCAACATCCGAACCAAAGGCGCTCTTGAGCTCCTCCACCGTGGTGGGGGTATCCTCCACCACATCGTGGAGCAGCGCGGCGGCGATGCTCTCGCTGTCCATGCCCAGATCCAGCACCAGCCGGGCTACCGCCAGCGGGTGGCAGATATAGGGCTCGCCGCTGCGGCGGCGGACATCCTTGTGGGCGTCATCCGCGGTGTGGAAGGCCTTCTCGATCATGGCCAGGTCGTAGGGGCGGCCGCTGGCCCGGATGGCCTCCATCAGATTTTCATAGGTGATGATCGCAGGCGCCGCCTCGGATGCCGCCACAAAACTGGGCGCATCCGAGGGCAGGGTGGTGGCTGCCACAGTGCCGATCTCCTTGACCGCGCTCTGCTTGACCGCGCTCTGCAGGTGTGTTTTTGCGGAATAGAAGTCCTGCTCCGGAGCAGGAGCCGCTTTTTTTGCCTCTGCCATTTTTCCCTCTGCCATATTACGGTTCCTCCAGACATTTCAGGATGGGTGCATCTGCCAGATTCTTCTTCTCATGGGCGGGCAGCAGCTCCAGCAGCCGCACCCCGTCATGCTCTGCGGCAGCCACAAGCCCCACCTGCTCCAGCGCGGTCAAGGCCACAAGATTTCGGCCCGCCTGCTCCGCTCCCAGCTTTGCCAGCAGGGGCTGCAGGTCATCGGCCTGCCAGCGCTTGGTTTTCAGTTCCCGATAGACCGCGGCAATCTGGGCCCGGTCGGGCCGCAGCAGTGCCTTGTCCTCTTTGCTCAGGGGCACGCCGCGGCGCAGCGCCTCCACCAGCCTCTCCTGGCGGGCAGCTTCGGGGCCAAAACCCGCCGGGCGCAGATCTACGATCCGCCCGGACAGCTGCGCTCCCCGGGGGGAATCGTAGACCGACAGGTGGAGCGCGGCGTCCACCGTGTCCCCCGTTTCATAGGCCAGCCGCTGGACCGGCATGCCGAACCAGGCCGCATAGAGAGAAGCATTGCCCTGCCGCAGCCGCAGCCGGCAGTGCTTGCCCTCCGAGACCGGGTAGATCCCCTCGATCACCGCATTTTCCAAAAGGAAAACCGGGGTCGGGTTGTCCGCGCCGTAGGGGGCCAGCTGGTCCAGCGCCCGGACCGAGTCCACCGAGACCCGGTCCAGCCGGATGGACAGATCGCATTTCAGCGGCGGCGCGCCGGGCACCGGGCACTCCCGGGCAGCCCACTCATTGAGACGGCGGCGCAGCGCGGGCAGGTTTTCCTCCCGGACCGAGAGCCCGGCCGCCATAGGGTGCCCGCCGAACCGCACCAGCAGATCGGAACAGGACTCGATGCAGGCGTGGAGGTTGAAGCCCGGCACACTGCGGCCGCTGCCCTTGCCCTCTCCCTGCTCGTCCACCGATACCACGATCACCGGGCGGCCGCAGCGTTCCACCAGACGGGAAGCCACGATGCCGATGACCCCCTGGTGCCAGTCCCGGCCCCAGAGCAGCAGCACCGGGTCGGACAGAAGCGAGGGGTCGTCCGCCAGCTGCTGTTCGGCCGCCCGGGCGATCTGCTGCTCGGTCTCCTGACGGGCGGCGTTGATCTCGTTCAATTTATGGGCCAGCTCGGCGGCCCGCAGCTCGTCCTCGCAGAGGATCAGCTGCAAAGCCGAGGCCGCGCTGTCCATTCGGCCCGCCGCGTTGATGCGGGGGGCCAGTGCATAGCTCACATTCTCCGAGGTGATGGGCTTGCCTGCAAGCCCCACCTCCTCCAGCAGCGCCCCAATGCCGGGACGGTCGGTCTGCTGCAAAAGCTGCAGGCCCGCCTTGACCAGGGTGCGGTTTTCGCCGGTGAGGGGCATGACGTCCGCCACCGTGCCCACCGCGGCCAGGTCGCTGCAATAGTCCAGCATCTCCTCCGGCGGGCAGCCCTCCAGCGCAGCGCAGAGCTTGAAGGCCACTCCCGCCCCGCAAAGGCTCTTGAAGGGGCTGGTGTCGTCCTCCCGCCGGGGGTCCACCACCGCCACCGCTTCGGGCAGACGGGCCGGGGGCAGGTGGTGGTCGGTGACGATCAGGTCCACCCCCAGCTCGGCGGCATAGGCGGCTTCCTCCAGAGCAGAGATGCCGTTGTCCACCGTGACGATGAGGCGGTAGCCCTTTTCATAGACCGAGCGCACCGCGTTGCGGGACAGGCCGTAGCCGTCCCCTTCCCGGCTGGGCAGCATGCATTTGACGCTGGCGCCCATCCCCTTGAGGTGCTCATAAAGCAGGGCGGTGGCGGTGACCCCGTCCACGTCGTAATCCCCGAAAATGACGATGGTCTCCCCCTCGTCCACCGCCCGGAGCAGCCGCTGGCAGGCTTTGTCCATATCCTTCATCAAAAAAGGGTCGCTCAGCGGTGCATCCCCGGCCAGCAGGGTCAGCGCCTCTGCCGGGTCGGTGATTCCCCGGGCTGCCAGCACTCCGGCCAAAAGGGCACTGTCCTTCTGAATCGCGGCCAGAGCCGCAGTCCGCTGGCTGTCCTGCCAGAGCTCGCCCGAGCGCATCTCCCAATCCTCTGCCCGGGCCTGGGCAATGGCGTGCAGCAGGCCGCCCACCGCCTTCCGGTCCAGAGGTTTGAGTGCCCATGCGCGGCAGTTCATAAAACTCCCTCCCCGGTCAGGCCATCGCTGGCCAGCATGCCCTCCAGCGCGGCAATCTCGCTGGACACATCCAGCGCTGCATCGGACAAAAGGGTGTCGTGCAGATTATCGTAGGCCGTATTCAGCGTATGCAGAATTCCTGCAATGTCCCGGCGGATGGTCTCGGCATTGCCGCCCTTCTGGCCCTGCACATCGTTGTAGGTGTGCAGCAGCTTGAGGGTGGTGGGGATGTAGTATTCTGCAAAGCGGCGGGTTTTGGGCAGACTCTCGGGGTGAGCCTCCAGCCAGCCGCAGATGGCTCGGGTGGTGGACGCCATGTGCTGCAGCTCCTCGGCGGCCAGCGGGTCCCGCATGACCTGCTGCTGATGCTCCAGCACCTGGGCGAACCGCTGCATCGTTTCCAGACGCAGGGTCTCCTTTTGTTCCTTGGTTTCCTCCGAAACCGGCTCCCGGGCGGCGGGCTCCGGTTCAGCCGCCGAAGGCATGTTCCGGGCGGCGCGGTAGTCCTCGGGATCGAGGAACAGCCGGTCGGTTTCCTCGTCCAGGATTCCGGTCATCCAGTTTCTGCGGATCAGATCCCGCAGGGTCTTGCGCAGTTTGCGTTTTTTCTGCTGCAAAAGGCCCGCCAGATCTTCCAGCGGCACCCCCATGGAAAAATCCATTCCCCGAAAGGTATCGGCGTACCGCTTGAGCTGGGAGGAAGCTTCCAGACGATGGCTGCCCTCCGCAGTCATCCAGGTGAACAGTCCTCCGCACACCATCAGGCCGATGCCGGTGACGCTGAGCACCGCTTCGGCCACCGTGTCCGCCCCCACAAAACCGGTGGAGACAAAGCAGGCCAGCCCTCCAATAAAGAAGCTGAAAGCCATCAGCCCGCCCAGGATGCACATGGTCAGACCGGCTCCAAACCGCTTGCGGGCACTGGAACGGAGGGCCGCCTCCGGCCCCTCCTGCCGTGCAAAAGCACTGCGGGCATAATTCCCGGCCTCTGTTTTCCCGTCGGAGGCGCGCCGGGTGTAATCGTAGGCTTTTCTCTTTCGGTCCGGCTTTTTGCGGTCCGGGTCCAGTACCCGCTCCGCTTCGGACAGGCCCAGGTTGACCATATCTGCAAAGGTACGGCCCACCCCGGCGGCACGGTCTCCCAGCTCCTGGCCCCGGCCCTCAAAGCCGTGTTCCAGCGCGTCGGACACCGATGCGCCCAGTCCCCTGAGCTGACTTTCCATTTCCTTTCCCAGGTCCTTGATCTGTTGCTCCAGCTCCTGCTGGCTCCATTGCTCCCCGGTCTTTGCGTCGTACCGGTCCTGCTCATTCTGGTTCATTTTGTTCATCCCTCTGCCGGTGCATACCGGCTGCATATTGCCCGGGCGATGCGCAGCCCGTCCACCGCTGCGCTCATGATGCCGCCCGCATATCCTGCTCCCTCGCCGCAGGGGTACAGTCCTGCCAGCTGGGTGCACTGCATATCTTCTCCCCGGCAAAGCCGAACCGGGCTGCTGGTACGGGTCTCGAGACCGGTGAGAATGGCTTCCGGCGCGGTATAGCCCGCGATCTTGCGCTCATAGGCCCGCAGCCCGGCGCGCAGGGTCTGGGAAAGCTCTTGCGGCAGCAGCGCTCCCAGGTCGGCGGGGGCTACGCCCCGGTCGTAGGTGGGCTGCACCCGGCCGATCTTCAGCTGGCCGCGGCCCTCCAAAAAGCTCTGGATGTTTTCTGCGGGGGCGCCGTAGGGCCCGGCGGCCCGTCCGGCCTCGTAGGCGCGGCGCTCCAGCTCCCGCTGGAAGGCGATGGCCCGCCGGGGGTCGCCGCCGAAATCCTCGCCGCCCACGCTTACCACCACCGCCGCGTTGGCATTGCGCCCGGCCCGGGCGTGGTAGCTCATGCCGTTGGTGACCACCCGGCCCTCCTCGCTGGCCGAGGCTACCACCTGGCCCCCCGGGCACATGCAGAAGGTGTAGACGCACCGGCTGCCCACATGCTGGGACAGCTGGTACTCTCCCCGGGGCAGCGCCGGATGCCCGGCAGCGGCATGATAGAGGCTCTTTTCGATCTCGGACTGAAGGTGTTCGGCCCGGAAGCCCACGCTGAAGGGCTTGCACTCCAGGGTCAGGCCGCTGTTCATCAGCATCTCGAAGGTATCCCGGGCGGAATGGCCCGGCGCAAAGACCAGCGCCCGGCAGGGGATCTCTCCCCGGGTGGTCCGGACCGCGGTTAGCCTTCCCCCGTTTTGCACAAGGCCGGTCAAAGCGGTGGAAAACCAGACCTGTCCGCCCAGCGCCTCGATCTCTTTGCGGATGGAAGTGATGACCCCCCGCAGAAGGTCGGTGCCCACATGGGGCTTCTGCTTCCAGGCGATCTCGGCCGGGGCGCCATGGGCAAGCAGCGTCTGGGTCACAAACCCGCACAGCTCGTCCCCGATGCGGGTGGTAAGCTTGCCGTCCGAGAAGGTACCCGCCCCTCCCTCGCCAAACTGGATGTTGGCATTCGGGTCCAGCTGGCCGGTGGCGGAAAAGTGCTCCACCGCCTTCACCCGCTCTTCGAGGGCCGGGCCCCGCTCCAGCAGAATGGGCCGGAAGCCCTGCCGGGCCAAAAGCAGGCCCGCAAACAGCCCCGCCGGGCCCAGGCCGCAGACCACCGGAGGGCAATCCAGGAGTTCCGCGCCGTTTTGGACCGTAAAATCAGTTTTTCCTTGTAGAGCAACGCAGGGCGAGGCGCCTGCAAAAGCAGGCTCCTCACCCTCATCTTTGAGCGTTACTGCTACGGTATATACAAGTTTGGGCTGCCCGTGCCGCGCATCCACCGACAGCCGGGAGACGCCCCAGTGGGCGACCTTGCCGCGGGGGATGCGGGCGATGCGCAGCGCTTGTTCATAGGCCCGTTCCTCTTTATCCGAGAGGGACAGGCGGATGTCTCTGACCAGGATCATGGGTTTTTCATTCCTTTTTTAAGATCGCCGGACCCGAAGGCCCGGCAGCGGGATCAGTTGCTCTCGATGTGGCACTGCACCGAATAGCTGCCCAGGGCGAACACCCGCCCGTCCGAGGGCACATAAATGCTGCAGGCGATGACCTGCTGTCCCAGCGCCACCGCGAAATCGTTGGCGTCGATCTCAGCCACCACCTGTTCGGCGGTGAGGCCTTCCAGCACGCTCTTGGGGCCGCAGAGCACCACATTCATCAGCCGCTCGCTCTCCACCGTCAGCTGGTAGGTGGAGGGCAGGTTGATCACATGGACGCACTCGGCCGGGAGGTTGAGGGTCTTGGTGGTCATGGAAGTACAGTCGAAGCTGACCTCGATGGTGCTGATGTTGTCCAGGGTCACAAGGCCGCTGGGCAGCTCGATGGGCATTTCATAGACCTTATTGAGGGTGAAGGTGGACAGGTCAATGGTGCCCACCGGCAGATCGGTGAGGCTATCCACCACCGACTCCGGCCCGGCGACCCGGAGGGTATCGGCGCTGAGAGAGTAGATCAGCACCGAGCTGTCAAAGCCCTTGGGGGTATTGATGAACCGGATGTCCACCGGCAGCTGGGCCAGCTTGTAGACCGTGAGGGTGACCTCCACCGTCTCCCGGTCCATGGTGACATAATCGAACTGTACCTCTTTTCCCTGCTCAGTATAAAAGCGGAGATTGGTTTCGATGGTTTCGCTTTCGTAGAGAGGAGCGCTCCAGGTGACCTCCGCGGTGCAGCTGGCCACTGCGCTCAGTTCGCTGCTGGGGCCGGAAAGGGTCACCGTTTCGGCCGAGACGGCGGTGTTGTAGAGGATGTAGCCATCCTCCACGGTCAAAAAGCGGGTGATGACCTGCACCGGCAGGACCTTATCCTCCACCACATCAAAGACCACCGTGACCGTATCGTCGGGGCTGGAGATGGAGACGTTGATGCCGTCCGCCGCCGCATTCAGGCAGCGCACCCGCAGCCGCAGGGTCTTGGAGCCGCTGCTGCGCACCGAGGACCAGTCGGGATAGACCACAAAGTCATCCTGGCCCAGATTGCCGATGGTGTAGCCGTCTCCCGAGATGGTCAGGTTCACGGTCTTATCCGGTGCATCCACGATGCTCAGCCCCTTGGAAGTATAGGTCGCAGAATCGTAGGTGAAATCCACCGGCACACCGCTCAGGGTGGTGGTGGTGCCGGGCTGGACCACGATGGTGACCACCATCCAGCACAGGACTGCCAGCAAAATCGCCAGCGCCAGCCGGATGCGGCGGTCGTCCAGCAGGGTTCTGCTCTGCCCGGCCGGGGCAAGGCGGGTATTCTTTTCGGGCTGCTTGTTCATTTGCTGTTTTCCTCCCCGCCGGAGACCCAGGCCGCCAGAGCCTGGACCGGGTTTTTCCATACGTCGATCTTCTTTTTCTCTGCGGCAGGCTCTTTGGGGATCATCTCCTCCACCAGCCGGGTATACAGGGTCTGACGGTCAAAGTGCCGGATCAGTACGCCGTTTTTCGCCACAGAGATGATGCCGGTCTCCTCGCTGACCACCACCGCGATGGCGTCCGAGTTTTCGGCAATGCCCAGGCAGGCGCGATGGCGGGTGCCCATGTCCTTGCCCAGGTCCAGATTGTTGGACAGGGGCAGCACACAGCCTGCGGCCTTGATGCGGCCGTCCTCGATGATGGCCGCACCGTCGTGCAGCGGGGTGCCCTCATAAAAGATGGTGCCCAGCACCTCCAGGTTGACCTCGCTGTTGACCGGGGTGCCGGTGCGCTTGATCTCGGAGAGGTTGGTGTGCCGCTCCAGAACGAGCAGCGCGCCTGTCTTGGGGTCGAAAAAGCGCTCCGCCGCGTCGCAGATGGCGATGATGGCGCTGCGCCAGACCCCCCGCAGGCTGGGGTCAACATGTTTTGTGCGGGAAAAGAGCTTGGAAGCCCACTGGTCGGTCTGGCCCATCTGCTCCAGGGCCCGGCGGATCTCGGGCTGGAACAGGACCACCAGGGTCAAAAGACCGACCTGGAACAGCGCGTCCATGATCCAGGTGACCATGCGCATGTTCAGGGTGGTGGCGATCAGATAGATCACCATGACCACCAGCGCGCCCCGGGCCAGCTGGCCCGCGCGGGTGCGGTTGATGAAGCCCAGCAGCTGATAGATCACGAAGGCCACGATGATGATGTCCAGCAGATCGACCAGCTTGAAGGTCTGAAAGTTTGCAATGATGGCGCTCAGATTCATCGGTCTCCCCCTCGTTACAGCGATTCGATCAGTGCCACAGCGTGGGCGGCAATGCCCAGCCCCTCACCGGTAAAGCCCAGATGCTCCTCGGTGGTGGCCTTGACGCTCACCGCATCGGTCTTGAGCCCGAAGGCCCGGGCCAGGTTCTCCCGCATGGCCGGGATGTGGGGAGCAAGCTTTGGGCGCTGGCAGAGGATGGTAGCGTCGATGTTTACCGGCTTGTATCCCTGCTTTTCCAGCAGGGCGGCCACCGCCCGGGCCAGCTCGAGGCTGTCCGCTCCGGCATAGGCGGGGTCGGTATCCGGGAAATGCCTGCCGATGTCCCCAAGGGCCGCGGCCCCCAGCAGCGCATCCATCACCGCATGGGTCAGCACATCGGCATCCGAATGGCCCAAAAGCCCCTTTTCAAAGGGGATCTCCACCCCGCCCAGGATGAGCTTCCGGCTCTCCACCAGGCGGTGTACATCGTATCCATGTCCGATCCGCATCTTGTTTTTCTCCCTCTTTTCCGAGCTGGGCAGATCCTCCCGGGTGGTGATCTTCAGATTGGCGTAGTCCCCCTGGGTCAGCCGCACCGGCCGCCCGGTGAGTTCAAAGAGGCTGCAGTCGTCGGTGACCAGCCTTGCGGTCTGCTCGTCCAGCTCTTCCAGTGCCGCCAGATAGGCCTGCCGGTCAAAACACTGGGGGGTCTGCACCGCGTAGAGGGTACTGCGGGGCGGGGTTGCGGATACGCTGCACCCTGCGGGCACCGTTTTGCCGTCGCCGGCACTCGCCTGCTTGATGGTGTCCTTCACCGGCACCGCCGGGGCGGCGGCTCCGCACTCCTCTGCGGCTTCCAGCACCCCGCGGATCACCTCCCCGCTCACAAAGGGCCGGGCCGCGTCGTGGATGGCCACCAGTTCCCCCGAGGCGGCAAGCACTCCATTGCGGGCGCTCTCAGCCCGGGTGGCTCCGCCGGACAGGATGCAGACCGGTTTTTGGCACCCTTCGGCTTCTCTTCGGACAAACTCCTCGTTGGCTCCGGCCACCAGCAGGATCTGCCCCACCTCGGGGCACTCCTCAAAGGCGCGGATGCTGCGGTGCAGCACGCTCTCGCCGCCCAAGTCCACCCTGAGCTTATCAAACCCCATCCGGGTCGAACTGCCCGCCGCCAGCAACACCGCTGAAACTGTCTTTCTCAATTTCTTTCACCTGCCCTGCCCGAAGATACAATTACACACTGAATATTATAGCGTATAAAAAAGCAAACTGCAACCACCTGACCGCAAGCTGCAAAACCTGAAAAAATGCGCCCCCGCCCTGCAAAAGCGCAGAGGGCCAGATCCGTCCGGGCGGACGACATGTGCGTGCCGCCCGGACACAAACAGGAAGCTTTGCGCCGGAGAGTGTGCGGGGCAGCGCCCCGTGCGCGGTTCCGGGGCAAAGCTTGTCCCCGGGGGTTCCAAAGGGGGAGGAATTCCGGGCCTGCGCACGCAGGCAGAAATGGGTCCCCCTTTGAGGGCGCAGCCCTAAAAAACGCGCCCCCGCCCTGCAAAAGCAGAGAGGGGGCGCAAAGGTTCAAAACAGATTCAGGCGGGCTTCGTCCTTA
>CALXGY010000031.1 GCA_944387955.1 uncultured Faecalibacterium sp.
TGGAAAAGATGCTGGCCCAGAAGGAGGAACAGTACAAGATCCGCAAGGAGAGTATGGAGCTCATCAACATCAAGCACCACGACCTCAAGCATCAGCTGGGGCTGCTGCGCAAGGTGGTGGACGAAAAGGCGCTGCGGGGCCTGGAAGAGGCGGTCAGCCGCTACGATACCATCGTCCACACCGGCAACGAGGCGCTGGATCTGGTGCTGGAGGAAAAGGTCATGCTCTGCCAGGCGCGGCAGATCACCTTCAGCTACATTGCGGACGGCGCCCAGCTGGGCGGCATGGAGACCGGGGACATCTATACCCTCTTCGGCAACGCCACCGAAAACGCCATCGAGTATTTGCAGACCCTGTCCGATCCGGAAAAACGGTTTTTGCATCTGTCGGTGAAGGGCTGCGGCGGGCTGGTGGCCATCCATGTGGAGAACTACTACGAGGGCTCCGACCGCGCCGGAGACGCCGCGCTGCCCCACACTACCAAGGAGAACAAGAGCTACCACGGCTTCGGGCTGCGCAGCATCCAGATGACCGCCGAAAAATACGGCGGAGAGATGTCGGTCCACGCAAAGGATCATCTGTTCTGTCTGGACGTGATCCTGCCCGCCGCAGCTTCCTGACCTCTTGGGGCTGCTGCAAAACGCCCCAAAGTCTGCGCTCTCTTGGCGAGCCCCCTCGCCAAGGGGGCTGTCACGAAGCGACTGGGGGAGTTCGGCAAGCAGCATCTATCCAAACTCCTTTCGCCGCTGCGCGGCACTTCCCTCAGAGAGGGAAGTCGGACGGTAGACGGCTGCTTCTCAGAAAAGCCGCAGATGCTGCTCCGCAAAAACGCTGTTCCCTCGATTTTCGCCGATTGGGAACAGCGTTATTTTTATGGTTCTGGGAAATCTAAAGTTTCAATGGAACCAAATCGAAGACTTTATCGACAAAGCGCGATTCTATTTTGCAACAGCCCCTTCTTTTTGCAAACCGAGTAGCGAAACCGACAAAAAAAGAAGTAGCTGTTTTATTCTTTTGGAGCCTATGGTAGAGTGGTCGCAGTGAAAGGGGCCGCCGCGGGGCCCTGAACCGAAGGGCCTTCCGATGGGCCTCACACCACAGCCACAGAACAAGGAGTAGGAGAAAATGACGGATGCAAAGAAGAAAATGAGCAGCCGGAAATTTATGGCGATCTTTATCCCCATCACCGCCGTGCTGCTGGTCACCTCCATCGTGATCACCTGCGTGATGGAGTATTGGAGTACGGTCATGGATGCGGTCTTTGGTGAGGCCAGCATCTCCATCGAGGCCGCTCCCGGCACAGAAAACTGGAACACCGATTACTATGGCCTCAATGCCGAGGGCATGACCCCCGAGGAGACCGCCGCCCAGGGCGCCGAGCTGGCCCGCCGGGCGGAGGCCGAGGGCATCGTGCTGCTGAAAAACCAGAACAACGCCCTGCCCCTGACCAGCGGCGGCGCGGCCCCTTCTGAATCCAATCCCATCACGGTCAACGCGCTGGGCTGGTCCTTCTACTATCCCAGCACCGGCGGCTCCGGCTCCGGCGCCGTGGGTTCGGACGGCCTGGTCTCCCCGAAAGAGGCGCTGGCCGCTGCGGGCATCCAGATCAACGAGGAACTGGAAAATTACTATCTTGACTGGTCCAACCAGCACTACACCGAGTGGAAGGTCAGCAAGGAAAACGGCTACTACAAAGACGAGGATACCAACACCTCCCCTGCCCGCCCCTCGGTCAGCAAGACCTATCAGGCGGCCTGGGATGTGCCTGAGCTGAACGCCCAGCTGGTGGCCGAGGCCTGCGACCAGTCCAATGCGGCGGCCAACAACATCCAGATCGTCTGGATCGGCCGTGGCGGCGGCGAGTACCACGACTGCCCCACCGTTATGACCAAGGAGGGCGGCAGCGTCAATACCTACGGCGTCAACCCCGACAAGCACTATCTGGAGCTCACCGATGAGGAGGAGGCTGTTCTGGCCAAGGCCGAGGAGCTGCGGGGCGAGGACGGCAAGGTCATCGTCATCATCAACGCCAACAACACCATGGAGCTGGGCGAGCTGGAGGACGATGACAAGGTGGACGCCATCCTGTTTGTGGGCGGCCCCGGCAAGCAGGGCTTCTACGCCATCGGCGACGTGCTCAACGGCACCGTGAACCCCTCCGGCCGTCTGGCCGACACCTACGCGGCCGACCTGCTGGCCAGCCCGGTCATGGAGAACTTCGGCAGCGATGTCTACTATGATGCCGACGCCGAGTTCCCCAACCAGTACGATACCAAGATCCCTTACACCGACGCTGACGGCAGTACCTCGGAGCGCCCCATCCTGTTCGTGGGCTACGAAGAGGGCATCTACATGGGCTACCGCTTCTATGAGACGGCAGCCGCCACCGGCTATTTCACCTCCGGTTCTCTGCCCGAGGGGGTGACCGATCCCTACTACAACCGGGAAAACGGTGTGGTCTACCCCTTCGGCTACGGCCTGTCCTACACCACCTTTACCCAGCAGATCCGCAGCGCCGAGTACGCCGACGGGACCTTCACCTTTGAAGTAGAGGTGCAGAACACCGGCGACGTGGCCGGCAAGGATGTGGTGGAACTCTATGTGGAGAGCCCCTACACCGCGGGCGGCATCGAGAAGGCCAAGGTCGTGCTCTGCGGCTTTGACAAGACCGATCTGCTGGACCCCGGCGCCAGCCAGACCATGACCATCCAGGTGGAGGCCGAGGACCTGGCCTCCTATGACGATACCGTCAACCAGTGCTATGTGCTGGATGCGGGTGACTATACCTTCTATCTGGGCACTGTGGACGGTACGGTCTACGGCTCCCACTCCTGGGCCTACGCAACCCCGGCGGATTCCAGCGAGGCAGAGGGCGCCAACGCGGTGACCTTTGCCGCAGCGGACGCCATCAGCACCACCTGCATCTACAACGACGAACACGACGGCAAGCGGGAGAGCGATGCCACTGCTGCCACCAATGCATTCCAGCGTGAGATGACCGGCAGCAACCTCAAGGTTGCCAACGGCGATGCCACCATGAACCGTGCGGCCGGTTTTGCCGCATCCTGGCCCACCGCCCCCACCGAAGAGGATGCCGTCATGCCGGCAGAACTCAAGGAGATCCTGGACGACAACAATTACAGCACCAAGGAAGCCACCGCCCTCCACGACGAGGAGATCGAGATGCCGGTGACCGGCCAGAACAGCGGCCTGCAGCTCATCGACCTGCGGGGCCTTGACTACGACGATCCCCTGTGGGAGACCTACATCCAGCAGTGGGAGCCCGGTGAGATGGCGCTGCTGCTGGGCAAGGCCGGCTTCCAGACCGAGGCCTTTTCTGAGTATGGCAAACCCACTACTCTGGACAACGACGGCCCCCAGGCCTTCCGCCATCAGGCCCTGGGCGAAGAAAATGAGAAGATCGACACCTACTATATGACCGCCTTCCCCTGTGAGGCTCTGCTCTCCTGCACCTGGAACGAGGATCTGCTGCGGGAGATCGGCGAGAATGTGGGCGCTGAGGGTGCAGTCAACGGCATGACCGGCTGGTATGCCCCCGGCCTGAACACCCACCGCTCCGCCTTCGGCGGCCGCAACTTCGAATACTTCTCCGAGGACCCCTTCCTGGCAGGCAAGCTGGCTGCCAATGAGATCTCCGGCGCGGCGGAGTACGGCATCTTTGCCTACATCAAGCACTTTGCGATGAACGAGCAGGAGGCCTTCTGCCGGTCCTGGTGCTGCGGTATGCACATGGACGAGAGTCTTGACCGCTACCAGAACGACGAGTGGATGCTCATGACCTGGGCCACCGAGCAGACCATGCGGGAAGTCTATCTTAAGGCCTTTGAAATCGCCATCAAGGAAGCTACTGTGGACCTCAAGTATCTGGACAGCGAGGGCAACGAACAGGTGGCGGAGGATTTCCGCTGCGCCACCGGCGTCATGACCGCCTTCTGCTGCGTGGGCAACACCTGGTCCGGCGGCAACCATGCCCTGCTCCAGACCGTTCTGCGGGATGAATGGGGCTTTGACGGCACCGCTCTGACCGACTACGCCCTCCACGACTTCATGTACCCCGACCAGATGATCCGCAACGGCGGCACCGCCTGCCTGCAGTCCAACCGCAAGGACTTTGTGGATCAGACCAACCCCAGCGCCACCACCGTTTCCTACCTGCAAAAGGCCACCCACGAGATGTGCTACATGGTGGCCAACTCCAACGCCATGAACGGCATGGCGCCGGGCTCCACCATCACCTACTCGCTGGCGCCCTGGGAGATGGGCTGCGCTGCGGCCGTCGTCATCACTTCCCTGCTCTTTGCGGCGGTGGTGGTGCTGAGCATTCTGCGGGTACGGGACGAAAAACGCAATCCTGCCCTGTATCAGGGACCCAAAGACCGCTGATTTTCCTCCTTCAAAGCGGAAAAATTTCGGCCCGGCGGGGCGGTGCCCTCCGCCTGCTCTATAACTCTGTTATAGTTTGACCGAGAGAAGGGTAAAAAGGCATCAAAAAGACCGGAGAAGGCAGCTTCTCCGGTCTTTTTCTTTGTAAGAAAGATGGCCTCTCCAACCGGGAGAGGCTGTTTTTTCATAGGGTGCAAAATCAACTTGTGGTATGAGAATTGTTTTTTGGAGGAAAAATATCTGAGGGATCTGCCGCCGGCGCGTACCATTTCTCGTACTATTTTATGAAAAGGATTTATGAAAAAGCGTAAGACTGCAAGAAAGTTGTGGAATATTTTCTGCCGCTCCTGTATAATGAATAAAATATCGTTGAAAATGACGCTCTGCGAATCATGCGGAGAAAAGCGTGTAAAACCCAAAAATACTTCTATGAAACAGGTCTCCCGAAACAGGAGAAGAAGATGCAGTACAGAGAAAAACAGTTTGGTACGAGTTTGCTGAGCCTCTGGCAGCCGGATCAGGCAGCGGCAGGCGTGATTCTTTTGATTCATGGTCTCACCGAGCATATTGGGCGGTACGAGAAATTTGCCCGATTTATGACGGCTCGGGGGCTGGCGGTGGCGGGATTTGATCTGCCGGGACATGGAAAAGCGATTCTCGAGGTGGATGGGATGCCCCGGCCCGGGTATTTTGGGCCGGAGGGCAGCTGGAAGTCGGCGGTAAAGCTTCTGGATTCGGCTCTAGAGGAGATAAAGCGGCTCCTGCCCGGCTGTCCGGTCTATCTGCTGGGGTTCTCGCTGGGGTCCTTTTTGGCGCGGGCCTGGTTGGTTGAAAAAGAACAAGGGAAAGAACCCCTTCCCATCCGGGGGCTTCTGCTGGTCGGCACCGGCGACCAGGGCGCCGGGGTACTGGGAGTGGTACGGGCACTGATTCGACGGGAGTGCCGCCGTCACGGCGAGTACAATACCACTCCGCTGGTACAGAGTTTGGCGGTGGAGAATTATAACCGGTATTTTCGGGCAGAACACTCCTCCAGCGCCTGGCTTTTGGCCGACCCGGACGCCCGGCGGGAGTACGAACAAGACCCTCTGTGCTGCCGGACCATCAGCGCAGGGCTGTTTCGGGAGCTGCTGTCCTGTATGATTTTTGTGGCAAAACAGGAAACGCCTCACCAGCGGCCGGTTCCGGTGAGCTTTCTATCCGGGGCACAGGACCCGGTGGGAGAACAGGGCAAAGGAGTTCGCCGGGCGGCGGCCCGTTTTTGGGGCGCAGAGGTGATTTTTGTTCCAGGGAGACACGATATTCTGCACGATGTCCAGGCAGAGGAAGTCTTTAAAACTATTTATAAAGTACTGGAGAGTTTGAAGGACGGATGAGAAGCTTGTTTAAAATCTATTTTGTGGATATTTTAACGGAGTTTTTAGAAGGAAAACACAAAAAACACAAAAATGTAACATAAAACATGCAGAAAATGACTTGTTTTGCAAATGAAGTACGGTATAATTGAACCAGGTCAGTGCGTTTTTTATAAAAAAAGAATGGAGGATATTTTGTATGCCCAGACCTAAGGGAAGCAAAAACAAAAAGAACCGGGTTTCTTCTCCGGAGCAGCTTGCCGCCGCACAGGCAGCTACCCGGGAAGAAATCGCAAAGCTCTCCGAGATCGTGATCCAGTCTGCGGAGCAGCTCAAGGCCAAGAAAGCGGAACTCAAGGCTGCTCAGAAGAGACTTAAAAATTTGAATGAGCAGGAAGAGACCATGCGCCAGCGGGAAGAAATAGCCCAGCGCCGTGTGGAAGCAGAGACCTTGGTGGCTGCCTATATTGAGAGCGGAAAGTCGCTGGACGAAGCACTGGAAGCACTGCGCTGAAAATGTAGAAGGAATTTGGATAAAATTTAGGAGAGATAAGAAAAAAGAGGGCGGGTCTTACTGCAGGACCTGTCCTCTTGGCTATTTTATGTTCTGGGACGGCTCAGCCTTTGCGATTGCGCTGCCAAATCCGATAAAGTCCGTCCATCACCAGGTTCTCCCGATAAAGAATAGGAGTGACACAGGCGCTGCGGATGGAAACGGGCAGGCTGCCGGTGGCGTAAAAGCGGGTATCCTGTCCCAGCTCTGCGCACAAACGGACGCTTAGACCGTCCAGCAGGCTGGCCGTGCCCAGGATAATCCCGCTGTGCAGGCAGGCGGCAGTGTTCTTGCTCAGGATGGAGACCGGTCCCTGGGAGAATACGTCCACCTGAGGCAGCTGGGCGGTGTTTTTTACCAGACTGTCCATGGACAACTGGGGCCCCGGCAGGATCACCCCGCCCACCAACTCCCGGTTTCGGTTTACTGCCATGATCGAGATGGCGGTATCGGCAGAAATTACCGCCAGAGGGGCGGGGCCTTCTGCCATGGCGGCTACAATGCCGCACAAAAGTTCCGCCCCCAGCTGGGCGGGATTGTCCAGACGGAGCTTGAGCCCGCTTTTGAGACCGGGGCCTACCGTCATCACCCGCACCTCGGCCAGCAGCCGCAGTGCTGCCACCAGCCGTCCGGTGAGTACCGGTACCACGCTGCCCAGTATCGCCCCTTCAATCTGGCGGGGCGCGATCCCATGGAGGGTCAGCAGATTGACCAGCTGCACTGCGTATTCGTCCGAGGTGGCGGACGGGTTGGAATGCACCCGGCCGCTGAACTGCAAGGTGTCCTGTTCGTAGCCGCCGAAGGTGATGTGTGTATTGCCAATGTTGACGGTCAGGATCATACAAGCCTCCCCCGCCGCCCGCGAAGTCTGCCAATTATATAGTATATGGATAGATAGTATAGAGAGAAAATAAGATTCGGCTATGGGCAGCGGTCTACATTACCCTTATTGTACGCAAATCTCGCCCCCATCGCAAGGCCTCTCCCTGTCCAGGCTCCCCTTGGTAAGGGCAGCAATCTTGACCACCGCCTGCGGCGGATTGAGGGAGAGATTGCTGGGGCAGCCGTCTGAATTTTCAAGGGCCGCACCAAGGTCCGCCGAAAATTCAGGCAACGGCAACCCGTATGCTGTCGAGCGCAGCGAGACTGAGGGGTGATAGCAGTCCCCACCCAAAAACCAGTATAAACCCGTTTCAAAAAAGCTCGAAAAAAATTGAAAAAAGGTGTTGACAAAAGGGCGGGGCGGTGGTACTATATGTGAGCGCCAAGCGCCGAGCAAAAGAATGACTTCTGAGAGCCGGAAAAGGCGCATCGCCTCTAGCAAAA
>CALXGY010000032.1 GCA_944387955.1 uncultured Faecalibacterium sp.
GGCAGCCGGGGCAGCCCCGGGGACCGGTGGGGCCGGTTGCTCCCATGGGGCCTGCTTCGCCCTGGGGGCCGGTGGGACCGGTGGCACCCGGGCAGCCGGGGCAGCCCCGGGGACCAGTGGGGCCGGTTGCACCTCGCGGGCCGGGTTCACCCTGAGGGCCAGTGGGACCTGTGGCGCAGATCACACAGATCGGACCGGTGGGGCCAATCACGCACTCCGGGCAGGTGGGCCCGGTGTGCACTGTGGGACAGGTGGGGCCGGTGGGTACCGTCGGACAGGTGGGCCCAGTGGGGCCTGTGGGGCAGGTTGGCCCGGTCGGCCCGGTGGGGCAGCTCGGGCATTCCGGCTCGCTGGGGCAGCTGCAATCCGTCCTGCAGCGGAAGCGCCGGGGCTGCTTGCTGGCGGCAAAGCGGATTTGCTTGCCTGAAAATTGGTTCGGCTTCATCAGGATCCTCTCTTTCTTTCGTAGAGATCGGGGATGGGTTCCCCGCCTCCCTATCCTATGACCTGGGGCGAATCCTGTTTCCCCTCTGTGCCGCTCTGGCCCGGCGGCAAAAGCAGGTTTTGTCTGTTCCATCCTTGTTTCGGGGCAAAGGGCCGGAACTTCCGTCCAAATCAGCCGCCGATTTTTTCTTTTGAGGATGCAAAAAGGCGGCCCCCGAAAGGGCCGCCGGATACCGTCAGGATGTTCAAAGATACAGCTCGCACTCCTTGCGCTGGGAGCAGGCCTTTTTGAGGGCCAGGGCTGCGGCGGCAAGGGCCACGCTGTTCACCCGCCGGGCCTGCTGGGGGCAGACCGAGACGCAGCGCATGCAGGAAATACAGGCGGCCGCATCGGTCTTTTGCGGGTCATCGAGGTCGATGGCTCCCACCGGGCAGCGTCTCGCGCATTCGCCGCAGCCGGTGCAGCGGTCATCCGGCTTCGGCACCATGCCGACGCCGCCCCGCTTGCGGTAGGGACGATTGCCCGGCAGGGCGGGGGCCGCCTTCTCCCCTGCCTGCCGCTTTTGGCGGATCTGGGCCGCGAACTCCAGCAGCCGGGTTTTATCGGCCTCGTCCGGCCGGCCGGCGGCATACTGGCGCAGGATCGAGTGCTCGGCCAGAGCCGCCACCCCTGCCAGAATTTCAAACCCGGCCCGGCGGGCGGTATCCTCCAGTTCGGCCAGGGTGTCCTCATAGGCGCGGTTGCCGTAGACGCAGACCAGCACCGCCGGGGTGCGGTCGGGGCGGATCTTTTCCAGCCTCTCCAGCGCCGCCTGAGGCACCCGCCCGCCGTAGGACGGCACCGCGATGACCGCCAGGTCCTCCGGCCCGGGGGCGTATTCGCTGAACCGTCCGGCCGGGTCGGTGAGGTCCACCGGCTGCACCGGGGCTCCCTCCGCCAGGCCCTGTGTCAGGATCTGTGCCGCTTTTTGGGTGCCGCCGGTGGGGCTGAAGGTGATTTCGTAAAGCTTCATAAAGAACGCCCTCCTTTTCTCCATTGCCCGCCATTTCCCGGGCAAAATATATCCTCTTGCAAATCCGGCCGGTTCCCGCTACAATCAAGGAAACAAACCTTTTACAGCCCGATGCTACCACCTCGGGCAGCGAATGTCAACCGCCCCCGGCCTCGGGGGCAAAAAGAAGAATGAGAAAAGGAGTACAGAGCGTATGAAATACGATTTCACCTCCATTCTGGACCGCCGCGGCAGGGACGCCCTCGCCCTCGACGGTCTGGGGACAAACCCGGGCTTTTCCCCCGACAAGCCCGGCCCCGGCTTTGACGCCATCCCCATGTGGGTGGCGGACATGAACTTTCCCACCGTGCCCACCGTCCAGAAGGCCATCATCCAGCGGGCTTCCCACCCGGCCTTCGGCTACTTCCGCCCCAGCAAGGAGTATTATGATTCCATCCTCCGCTGGCATGTGCAGCGCAACGGGGCGGACCCCGCCCTGCTGACCGCCGACTGCATCGGCTATGAAAACGGGGTGCTGGGGGGCGTGGTGTCGGCCCTGACCTGTTTTGCCGCGCCGGGGGACCCGGTGCTGGTGCACAGCCCCACCTACATCGGCTTCACCAAGTCCCTGCAGAACAACGGCTACAAGATCGTTCACTCCCCGCTGGTAAAGGACGAGCAGGGGGTCTGGCGGATGGACTATGAGGACATGGACGCAAAGCTCAAGGCAAACCACATCCACACCGCCATCTTCTGCTCTCCCCACAACCCCTGCGGCCGGGTCTGGGAGCGCTGGGAGCTGGAAAAGGCCATGGAGGTCTACAAGGCCAACGACTGCATCGTGATCTCGGACGAGATCTGGTCGGACATTCTTTTGAACGGCCACAAGCACATCCCCACCCAGCTGGTGAGCGAGGACGCCCGCAGCCGCACCGTAGCCCTCTACGCCCCCAGCAAAACCTTCAACCTGGCGGGCCTGGTGGGCAGCTACCACATCATCTACAACCCTACCCTGCGGGACCGGGTGCGGGCCAAGAGCTCCAAGTGCCACTACAACGACATGAACGTTCTGTCCATGCACGCCCTGATCGGCGCCTACCAGCCCGAGGGCTATGAGTGGGTGGACCAGCTGTGCGAGACCCTGAGCGGCAACATCAACTACGCCTGCGACTTCATCCGGGAGCACTTTGAAGGGGTGGAAGTGGCAAAGCCCGAGGGCACCTATATGCTGTTCCTGGACTGCACCAAGTGGTGCGAGGCCCACGGCGTGAGCATCGACGAGCTGGAAAAAGCCGGCTGGGCGGTGGGTGTCGCCTGGCAGGATGGGCGGATGTTCCACGGCCCCTGCGCCATCCGCATGAATCTGGCCCTGCCCCTGTCCCGGGTGCAGGAGGCCTTTGACCGGCTGGACCAGTACGTGTTCAATAAAAAGTAAATCCTTACGCAAAAATGCCGCCCGGCAAAGCCGGACGGCATTTTTATGGTTGCTTGTTTACTTTTTGCCCTTGCTGCCGAAGCGGTCCTCCTTGCCCTCGCGGATGCGCTGGATGTTGGAGCGGTGCATGTAGACCACCATGCCGCCCATAATGGCCGCGCCGATGAAGGTCACCGCCAGATCCCGGCCCGCAAGGCCCAGATACAGCCCGTATCCCAGGGTCAGGAAGGGATAGCAGATTGCCATCACCACGCTGCCCAGCGAGACCATGCCGGTGGGCAGCAGGCAGATCAGGAAGATGACGAACAAAAACGGGAACAAAATGGGCTGCACCGCCAGGATGGCCCCGCCGGCCACCAGCACCCCTTTGCCGCCCTTGAAACCGAAGTACAGCGGCTTGAGGTGGCCGATCACCGCAAAGATGGCGGCGAGATACACCCCCAGATACCGGGAGATCTCGGCCGCGGCGGGCAGCTGCTCGAACAGCAGCCGGCCGATGCAGACCGCGATGACCCCTTTCAGCACGTCGCCGATGGCGGTCATGGCGGCGGCCTTCTTGCCGAAGGTGCGCAGCATGTTGGTCATGCCGGCCGCGCCGCTGCCGTGGTTGCGCACATCGTCGTGATAGACAAGCCGGCTCACCAGAATGCCGGTGTCGATGCTGCCCAGCAGATAGGCTTCCAATATGGTCGCCAGTACGATAAACACTGTGAACATCATAGATATTCCCCCTCTATGCGCCTGTGCCCCGCGGGTACAGGATCAGACGTCCTTGGCCCGGACATCGCCGGTGCCCCGCTCCCGCACCAGCAGCCGGATGGGCGTATGCTGAAGGCCGAAGCTTTCCCGAATCTGATTGATGAGATACCGCTGATAGCTGAAATGGAACAGCGGCTTGGAGTTGACGAAGGCCACGAACGTGGGCGGGCGGGTGGAGGCCTGGGTCATATAGAAGATCTTGAGGCGGCGGCCCTTGTCGCTGGGCGGCTGCATCCGGGCGGTGGCCCGGGCCAGCATCTCGTTCAAAACGCCGGTGGGCACCCGCGCGCCGTTCTGGCTGTCCACCTCCCGGATCAGCTGCATCAGCTTGTTGACGTTGTAGCCGGTCTGGGCCGAGATGAAGATGATGGGCGCGTAGCTCATGAAGCTGAAGCACTCGCTGTACCCGCGGCGCTGCAGCTCCATGGTGTTGGTCTCTTTGCCTTCCACCGCGTCCCACTTGTTCATGACGATGATGCAGGCCTTGCCCTGCTCATGGGCATAGCCCGCCACCTTGCTGTCCTGCTCGGTGAAGCCGACGGTGCCATCCACCAGGATCAGGGCCACCCGGCTGCGCTCCACCGCCGCCAGGGCCCGCACCACCATGTAGCGTTCCAGGCCCTCGGAGATGTTGCTGCGCTTGCGCAGGCCGGCGGTGTCGGTAAAGATGAACTTGCCGTAGGCGTTGTCCACCGGGGTGTCGATGGCGTCCCGGGTGGTGCCCGCCTCGTCCGCCACGATCATCCGGTTTTCGCCCAGGATGCGGTTGGTGAGGCTGGATTTGCCCACGTTGGGCCGCCCGATGATGGCCACCGGGATGCGGTCCTCCTCCACCTCGGTGTCCGAGAAATCCAGATGGGCGCAGACTGCGTCCAAAAGGTCGCCGGTGCCGTGGCCGTGGACCGAGGAAATGGGCATGACCTCGTCAAAGCCCAGGTTGTAGAACTCGTACAGCTCCATGGGCACCTCGCCCACCTGGTCGCACTTGTTCACCGCCAGGATGATGGGTTTGTGGCTGCGCCGGAGCATGTGGGCCACCTCCTCATCCGAGGCGGTGAGGCCGGAGCGCACATCCACCACCATGATGATGCAGTCGGCGGTGTCGATGGCGATTTCAGCCTGCTGGCGCATGTGGGCCAGGATGCCCTCGGTGGCCTTGGGCTCGATGCCGCCGGTGTCCACCAGCAAGAAGTGATGGTCGCACCATTCGCACTCGGCGAAGATGCGGTCCCGGGTGATGCCGGGGGTATCCTCCACGATGGCCAGACGCTGGCCGCAGAGCTTGTTGAACAGGGTGGACTTGCCCACATTGGGGCGGCCCACCACCGCTACGATGGGTTTGCTCATGAATCGGTTTCCTCCTTTCCTGCAAGAGGGGTTTTCTGGGCGGCGCTCTTGTGACGGCGGGAGATGTGCAGGCCGGTGCGCAGCAGGGCCCGGGCTTCCTCCCCGCCGCCGCAGGGCAGGATCTCCACCTTAACCCCCAACTGCCGGGAAAGCTCCTCCACCGTCACGCTGTCCAGGAACATGTCCTTTTCATCCCGCAGCATGACCTCCGGCACCCCCAAAGTATCGCTCTGGAGTTTGCCTTTGCACTGGTCCAGGATGTCGGCGGCGGTGACCAGCCCCGCCACATTGACGTTGCCGCCAAAGAAATGGTTCTGGATGGGGTGCACCGTCACCTCGATCATGGGGTACTGGCGGTGCAGCTCGTCCATCATCTCGGTGATGAGGGGAGCGGCCAGAACGCCGGTGACCACATCCATCTTTTTGCCGCCGTAGATCCGGTGGGGCTTTTCCAGCTCGGCCAGAAATTCCTCCCGGAACAGACGCCACATGCCCACCCCGTTTTCCAGCTGGGCGTAGTCCTCATAGAACTCCGCCGGGGGGATGGGCCGCCCGGCCTTGAGATACCACTCGTCGCTGGGGTAGATGATCCGCGCCCCGTGGCGGGCCTTGCACTGATCCCCGAATTCCTCGAGAATGTCGATGACCTCCCCGGCCGAAGCCGCGTCGTAGGGCACCTGGGGGTAGAGGTTTTTGCGGTAGGCGGTGATGCCGCAGGGCACCGCCGCGATGCTCTGGACCATGGGGGTGAGCTTCAAAAGGTCGGTGAGGGTGCGCCGCAGCTCCTCCCCGTCGTTGATGCCCCGGCAGAGCACCAGCTGGCAGTTCAGCGCGATGCCCCCTGCCGCCAGACGGTCCAGATACTTGAGGGTCTCGCCGCCCCGGCGGTTGGCCAGCATCCGCACCCGCAGCTGGGGGTTGGTGGTATGGACCGAAACATTGATGGGCGAGATGTGCATCTTGATGATGCGGTCGATCTCGTGATCCTGCATGTTGGTCATGGTGATATAGTTGCCGAACAAGAAGGACAGCCGTTCGTCGTCGTCCTTGAAGTACAGGCTCTCCCGCATGCCGGGGGGCAGCTGGTCGATGAAGCAGAACATGCAGTGGTTTGCACAGGAGTGCTTTTCGTCCCCGAGGTAGGTGGCAAAATCGCAGCCGAAGGGCCCGCGGGCCTGCCGCTGCACCTGCCATTCCCGCTCGCAGCCCCCCACCCGGGCTTTCAGGTGGAAGCTGGGGCTGTCGGTATAAAATTCATAGTCCAGCGTGTCGTTGAGGACGTTGCCGTCCACTTCCAGCAGCTCATCGCCGGGGGAAAGCCCCAAACGGCCGGCCGCGCTGTCCGGCTGGACGGACTGGATACGGATCGCCATACCGCGGCACCTCCTTTTCTCAGACAGAACAAGAAGGGGAAGGCCTGAAGCCGTCCCCTTCTGTCAAACACCCATAATGCCACCAATTCTGCGCAAATTAGGCCTTCTTGATGACTTCCTCGCCCTTGTAGTAACCACAGTTGCCACATGCCTGGTGGGGGAGCTTCAGAGAGCCGCAGTTGCTGCACTTGACCAGCGCGGGGGCCTCCAGCTTCCAAACATTGCTGCGACGCTTGTCGCGGCGGGCCTTGGAAAGATGTCTC
>CALXGY010000033.1 GCA_944387955.1 uncultured Faecalibacterium sp.
GGGTTCTCCTGCGCCAACAAGCTGACCACCCTGCTCTTGATGCCGGTGTACGGCTTTGCCCAGGCGCTGGTCTTTTTCATCGCCCAGAATACCTCTGCCGGGCAGCCCCAGCGGGTACAGGAGGGCCTGCGCCAGACCCGGCGGATGATGCTGGGGTACAATGTGCTGGTCCTGGCCGTCTGCATCCTGCTGGCCCGGCCGCTGCTGGGCCTCTTCACCCGGGACGCCGGGGCCCTTGCCTACGGCGCGCTGATGCTGAGCCGGGAGGCTTTGAGCTATCCCTTTACCTCCATGCGCCACGCCGAGGAGGCGCAGCTGCGGGGCCGCCAGCAGATGGGGCTGTATCTCTTTTCCAACCTCAGCCAGGTGGCGGCCAGCCTCGGGTTCAGCCTGCTTTTGGTGCCCCGGATCGGTTTTGACGGCTTCTATATGGCCAGCTGGATCAGCGCGCCCCTGGGCCTCGCCCTTGCGGTCTTTCTGGCCCGGCGCGCAAAGTCCCAGCTCCCCAGTCAGGATGCGGCGTGACGGGGCTGGGGACGGCGAATCAGATGCCGCAGCAGCTTTGCCCCCATCCAGAGGGCAAAGATCGCCCATCCCGCATAGCAGAAGGCCCGGCTGAGTTCCAGGCCCGCCGCCTGATACACAAACTCGATCTCACTGGCTCCCTCGGGGCAGAGCACCGCCATGAGGCCCAGATCCACGCAGAGCACCTCGGTCTCCTGGCCGTTGACATAGGCGGTGAAGCCCTCGTCGTAGGGCACCGAGAAAAAGACTAGGTTCGCCCTCTCCAGCTGGATCTTGGCGCTGAAGCCGGAGTTGGTCATCCGGAACTCGCTGCAGGCGGTCTGCCGCCGGGCATTGCAGTCGTCCACGTAGGTCTCATAGCTCAAAAGGGCCATGGCTTCCCGGGGGGCTTCGGTGAGATATCCGCCATACTTCTGGGCATCCTCCTCACTGAGCACCAGCATCCGGGCCAGAAGCTGGGCCCGGGCCGAAACCGGCTCGTTTTGGTAGGTCTCCTCGGTGATATAGTAATCGTAGGTAAAGCCCATGGGCAGATAGTTCTGGTTCTCATAGAGGGCAAAGCCGGCATAGGTGCCGTAGTAGGTCCATCCGGCGTCCGCCTCCTCCTCGAACTGAGTCCGGTCTGCCTCGTCCATAATCATATACTTGACGCTCAAAAGCCCCCGGAGGGCGTAGTTTTCCAGCTCCGGCTCGCTGCGCACATCCCGCTTGACCCCCACTCCGGGATAGAAGCTCAAAATGCTGGGGGCGGCGGTACTGCCGAAGTATTGCAGGCAGCTCTTGTCCAGCCAGAGGCCCAGGTTGTCGTGGGTCTTGTAGGTATCCACCCGCCAGTCCCCCTCGGGCAGCTGCTCCTTGAGAGCCAGGGCCCGGGTGTACTGGTCCACCAGGTCGCTGTCGGTGTACCACTGGCCGAATTTGCCGATGCCGATGTGCACCACGCTGAACAGGCAGGCAAAGCCCAGCACCGCCGCCAGCATCCGCCGGGGGAAGCCCTCCCGGTCCCGATCCCGGCCCCGGCAGATCCAGCGGTAGATCCCAAGGCCCGCCAGGCCGAAGGCCAGCACCGCCGCATACTCGCCGGGGTTTTCCAGCACGCCGATGCTCCAGGTGTCGGTCTCCTGGTCCAGCACCGGGGCCAGGGCAAAGGCCAGGGTGCCGATCATCACCCAGCTCAGGCCCCGGGCCGGGCCGTCCAGCTCGGCGGCGGGGTCCTCCCAGGCCCCGGCGGTCATGGCGCAGAGGATCAGCACCGGCATGTAGTACCACCGGGCGTAATAGCTGGAATTGAGGGCGTAAAAGGCGCTGTTGAGGACGGGCACCAGGGCGAAGACGGCGCAGACCGCCACGATCCGCTTTTTGCTGTCCCCCTTGCGTGCCCGCCAGTAGGCCAGCGCCCCCGCCAGGCTGCACAGGGGCAGATAGGCGGTCATACTGGTCCACTTGATGACCCCTTCCGACCAGATGGAGGGCAGATAGGGGGAATCCGGCGGCATCACCCAGCTGAGAAGGATGGCAAAATACTGCTGCACCTTGGAGTAGGTCAGAAAGCCCCACCCCGACGCAAGGTCGATGGTACGGGGGTTATTCAGCAGCGACAGGAAGGCCGGCACCGCCAGAAGGCAGCCCATCATGACCCCCAGCAGGCTCTCGAAGGCCAGGGCCCCGAACAGCCGCAGGTTCAGCTTAAAATCCCGGGCGCTGAGCTTGCAGAGGAAATAGATGAAGAGGAACAGCACCTGCCCCACAAAGAAAAAGTAGCTGTTGAGCAGGTTCAGCGCCACAAAGAAGGCAAAAAGGCCCCGCCGCTTTTCGTAGATGCACTCATCCAGCGCCCAGAGCATCCAGGGGAACAGGGCCACCACATCCACAAAGTGGTTGAAGAAGATGTTGTAGACCGCAAAGCCGGACAGGGCATAGAGACAGCTGCCCAGCACCGCATAATTGAGATCCCGCACATACCGGCGCAGGTAGAGGTAAGCCCCGCCTCCCGCTGCGGCGAACTTGAGCACCAGCAGCGGGCACATCATATAGGGCAGCCAGCTCTGGGGCAAAAGCAAGGACAGCCAGAAGAAGGGGGAGCCGTAGAGGTAGAAGGAATAGGCGTTCATCGCCCCGCTGCCCAGGTCTGTGGCCCAGGAGAAGGTGTTGGCTTCCACCGCCCGCCCGGCGATGGAGGCGGGGCCGTCGGGATAGCCCGCCCCCTTGAAAAAGCCGTTCATGTAGCGGTAGAAGGAGATCTGCTGGCTGTTGAAGTCCCCCGCATAGTGGAAAAACCCGCCGTCCACCAGCTGGAACGGCAGGAAGATCAGCGCGGCGGCCAAAGCGCAGAGCGCCACCGTCAGCCAGAATTTATTTTGCTGTACCCTGCGCAGATGCCGCGCCGGTGTCAGGACCGTTCGTTCCATCCTTTTCGCCTCTCCTCCTCCGCCCGGGGGGCGGCTGCCTTTTGTGTATTCAGATAGAGTATACCATGCTCCGGCCTGCAAAAAAAGTGATTTTGCCTTATTTGCCCGGCATCCGGGCCTTTTTCCCTTGACAATCCCGAAACGGCGGGCTATTGTGGAGCCACTACACCCAAAAGGAGGCCCTTTATGCTCTATCCCTTCAGCGCGCTGCTGGCCCGTATGAAATACATCACCCGCTGGAGCCTCATGCACTCCATCCGGGCCGAAAGCCTCAGCGAACACACCTGCGACACCGCCCTCATCGCCCACATGCTCTGCCTCATCGCCCGGCGGTACACCGGCACCCCCTGCCGCCCCAAGACGGTGGCGGTGGCGGCCCTGTACCACGATGCGTCCGAGATCATCACCGGCGACATGCCCACCCCGGTGAAGTACCGCAGCGACACTTTGCGGGACGCCTACAAGGCCATCGAGCAGGAGAGCGCCCGCTCCATGGCCGCCATGCTGCCCCCGGAACTGGAGGAGGAGGTCGTCCCCTTCATCACCGGCGAGCTTCTGACCGGGCCGGAGCGGCGGCTTTTGAAGGCGGCGGACCGGCTCTCGGCCCTCATCAAGTGTCTGGAAGAGACCCGCAGCGGCAACCACGAGTTCGATGCGGCGCTGCGCCAGCAGCGGGAAGCGCTGGAGGGGATGCACTGCCCCGAGGCGGACTGGTTCATGCAGCACTGCCTGCCCTGCTACACCCAGAACCTGGATGAGCTGACAAGGCTTTGAGTTCCTTTACGGGAAAGGAATTTCCCGGGGTGGTTCCTCCTCTGCGGCCCGGCGCTGCTGTTCAAAGACCGTCTCGATAAGGCGGTCGATGTCGCTGAGATATTCCAGCTGGCAGCAGACCCGGCGCAGCTCGGCGGCCCCCCGCAGCCCCTTCATGTAGTGGATGGCCTGGGCCCGGGCCTGGGGCATAGCGGTGTACTCCCCTTTCAGCTGGACCATCTCCTCCACCTGGCGGCGCAGCGCGTTCATCCGGGCCTGGAGATTGGGCGCGGGAGGAGCTTCCCGCCCTTCCAGCGCGGCGTTCACCCGCTCAAAGAGCCAGGGGTCCCCGAGGGCCGCCCGGGCGATCATAACCCCGTCGCAGCCGGTGCGCCGGACCATCTCCACCGCATCCTCCGCCGAGCGGATGTCCCCGTTGCCGATCACCGGTACCTTCACCGCCTCTTTTACCCGGGCGATGATCTCGGGGTCGATGCCCGGGGTGTACATCTGCTCCCGGGTGCGGGCGTGGACCGCAATGGCCGCCGCCCCCGCCTGCTCACAGGCCCGGGCGCACTCCATCGCGGTAACGTGGTCGGCGTCCCAACCCTTGCGCATCTTCACCGTCACCGGCCGGGAGGTGTGGGCCTTCACCTGCTCCACGATCCGGCCGCACAGGTCGGGGTCCAGCATGAGCTTGCTGCCCGCCCCGCCCGAGACGATCTTGGGGGCCGGACAGCCCATGTTGATGTCCAGAAAATCAAAGGGGTATTCCTCAATGGCCGCGGCGGCCTGGCCCATGATCTCGGGCACCTCGCCGAACAGCTGCACCCCGTAGGGGGCGCCATTGGGCTCGGCCTTGAGCAGTTTTATGGTTTTGTGGTCCTGGTAGACCAGCGCCCGGCTGGAGACCATCTCGCTGACCGTATAGCCGGCCCCATGCTGGGCCATGAGCCGCCGGCAGGGTTCGTCGGTAAAGCCGGCCATGGGCCCGAATACCGCCCGATGGGGCAGGGCCACAGATCCTATCATCAAAGGCTGCATATCTTTCTCCTGTTGTTGTACTGGCCGCGCCGGAAAAGGCGCGGCTGGCTTTATTGTACCACATTTTCGCCGGGGATGGTACCGCCATTGCACCGCCCGGAAAATCATGGTACAATGTTTTTGCAGCCGCCTTCCGGCGGCAATCAAAAAGGAGGAAGGGCGCAGCCTCTGGGCCCCGCCCAAAATTGGTTATGGAATATCGCAGCTGGAACAAAAACGGCGCCCGGACCTCGCTGCTGGGCTTCGGATGCATGCGCCTGCCCACCACCCCGGAGGGGACCATCGACGAGCAGCGGGCCGCCGCCCTGCTGAATGCCGCCCGGGATGCGGGGGTCAACTACTTCGACACCGCCGTCCCCTATCACGGCGGCGCCAGCGAGCCCTTTGTGGGCAAGGTCATCGCCCAATGGCCCCGGGAGAGCTTCTACCTGGCTACAAAGCTCCCCCTGTGGAACTGCGAGAGCCTGGAGGACGCAAAAAGGATCCTGGAAGAGCAGCTGCAGCGGCTGGGGGTGGACTACTTCGATTTCTACCTGCTCCACGCGCTGCACAAACAGCGGTATGAAAAGGCCAAGGCCCTGGGCATCGTGGACTGGCTCTGGGAGCAGAAGGCCGCGGGCAGGATCCGCAACCTGGGCTTTTCCTTCCACGACAGCTATGCAGTGCTGGAGGAGATCCTGAACGACCAGCCCTGGGACTTCTGCCAGCTGCAGTACAACTACCTGGACACCGACGACCGGGCCGAGCAGCAGGCCGGAGACCGGGGCTATGCACTGACCGAGGAAAAGGGTGTGCCCCTGCTCATCATGGAGCCCATCAAGGGCGGAACCCTGGCGAACCTGCCCGAGGACGCCGCCGCTCCCCTCAAGGCCCTGCGCCCCGATGCCAGCATGGCCAGCTGGGCCCTGCGCTGGGTGGCCAGCCACAAGAACGTCCATGTGGTGCTCTCCGGCATGAGCGACGAGGCCCAGGTGGAGGACAACCTCGCCACCTTCGGCGCTTTTGAGCCCCTGAATGAGGCGGAACAGGCCGCCGTGTCCAAGGCCGCCGAGGTGCTGCGCAGCCGGATTCGGATCGGATGCACCGGCTGCCGCTACTGCATGCCCTGCCCCATGGGGGTGGAGATCCCCGACAACTTCAGCATCTGGAACCAGCGGGCCATGTTCGGCCGGGATGAGGAGATCCGCAAGCGCTGGACCGAGCGCTGGGACGAGAAGGAAAAGGCCAAGAACTGTGTCCGCTGCGGCAAGTGCGAGGCCGCCTGCCCCCAGCACCTGCCCATCCGGGACGCACTGGCCCAGCTGCAGAAGGAACTGGACGAGCTGGCCGCCCAGGGCTGAGACTGGACATACAAAGAACCCCTGCGGGCCTGCCCGCAGGGGTTCTTTTTTATATGGAAATTTTTGCTGCAACTGCCGCTTTATCCAAGAAGCAGCCGTCTACCGTCCGACTTCCCTCTCCGAGGGAAGTGCCGCGCAGCGGCGAAAGGAGTTCGGCAAGATGCTGCTATCCGAACTCCCCCAGTCGCTTCGCGACAGCCCCCTCTCGGAGGGGGCTCGGTCAGGTGGTACGGACTTCCGGGCATTTTGCAACGGCCTCTGCTTGTTTTACTGCCCGCCCAGGTGCATCCGGCGGATGACCTCCTCGGCCTTGTCCTGAGCGATCTGCAGGTGGTAGTCCATGGCCGAAGCAGCCTTCTCCCAGTCGCCTGCAAGGGCGGCGTCCAGCACAGCCAGGTGCTCCTCCAGGGTGTTTTCCTGCATGATCATGCCCACCCGGCCGGTGATGATCCGGAACCGGGTGCTCTGGCCCGAGATGCGGTCGTAGGCGATCCGCAGATACTTGTTGTTCAAGGTGCTGACCATCAGACTGTGGAAGGCGTCGTCCGCCTCGCAGAAATCCCCGATCTTGTCGGGATTGTGCATCAGGTCCGCATACTCCAAAAGCTCCTTGCGGGGCAGCAGCGCGCCGTACTTGCGCAGCGCGTAGGGCTCCACCAGGAGCCGCACTTCATAGATGCTGCGCACGTCCTCATCGGTGATGCCCGAGACCATCAGCCCCTTTTTGGGCAGAATGGTGATCAGGCCCTCCTGTTCCAGCCGTCCCAGCGCATCCCGCATGGGGGTGCGGCTGATGTTGCCCATCTCCTCGCAGAGCTTCTGCTCGTTGAGGAATTCATTGGGCGCGTATTCACAGCTGAGAATTTTTGCCTTCAGATACTGATAGGCCTGCAGCTTGAGGCTGGGCTTGGTCAGTTCTTCCAAAATTCATTCATCTCCTTACAAAAACAACGCTTACAGTTTCATTTACCCTACATTTTTCCCTGGACTCGGCGCGGCCGCACCCTTCTGCGGCGCTCCGCCGGTCTTAAAACCAATTCTTTACCAGTTTAATCTTTAATATTATTACACAGGGTGCCATTGAATACAAGTCCTGTGCCGAATCTTTGGAAAGGTTTTTGAATTCGTGAAATTTTTCACCCACTTTTTTCGCATTTTGTCAAATCCCGGCATCCTTCGGGGCGGCTTGCACTTTTTATTCCCCGGGGGTATACTTTGAAGAAAAAGAGCGTTTTTTCACACAGAAAGGAAGACCCCCTATGGCACGAAGCGGCGGCTACAACACCAAAACACGCCAACTCATCCTGGATTATCTCATGAACAACCGCCAGAAGGCGGTGAGCGCCTCCAACATCCTCGCTCATCTGGAGCAGCAGGGGGCGGCCACCAACCCCACCACCGTCTACCGGTATCTGGACAAGCTGGCGGGCGAAGAAAAGATCATGAAGTATGTGGCCGACAAGGGCGAGCGGGCGGTGTTCCAGTATGTGGACGAGGACCGCCACTGCCGGGAGCACCTGCACCTCAAGTGCACCGGCTGCGGCAAGATCTTCCACCTGGAGTGCGGCTTCATGGACCAGGTGCGCCGCCACCTGTCCGAGGAGCACGGCTTTGTGCTCCAGTGCGAGGGCAGCGTTTTGTACGGGCTGTGTCCCCGCTGCGCGGCCAAGGCGGCCCAAAACCCGCCCCAGCCTGCCCAGAGCGAAGCAAAAGAGGAGCAAAATCTTTGCTCTGCGGTTGACACCGGCGCCCAGCCGTGATAAAATTCATTCATCAAAAGCGATGACCGGGAAAAGTAGGGTCCAATCGTTCCCTTACAGAGAGCGCGGGCAGGTGCAAGCCGTGCAGGGAGCCGGACCGGAAAGAACACCCGCGAGCTTCCCGCCCCAAACCCTTTTCAAACGGCAGTAGGGCCGGACGCAGACCGCGCGTTAAAACGGCGTGTCCTCAACGGGGAGGACCGACTGAGGGGTCGCTGCGCGTAAGCGGGCGGCAAGTTAGGTGGCACCACGGATACGGCAGAATTCGTCCTAGAAAGCAAGGGGCGAATGTCTGCCGTATTTTTTGTCCCTCCAAAACAACGAGGGGGAAATACCATGTGCTGCATTATGGGTTACACCGGCAGGGATCTTGACGCCGGTAAGTTCAAGGAATATCTGATGCGGACGGTCCGCCGCGGGCCGGACGATCAGCGGGTGGTGGAAGGGCCCTTCGGGCTGATGGGCTTCGGGCGGCTGGCCATCATGGGCCTGACCCCGGAGGGCATGCAGCCCTTCTTCCGGGGGGCAGACTGTGTGGTCTGCAACGGCGAGCTGTACGGCTTCCGGTTCGAGAAAAAGATCCTCCAGCGGGCCGGGTACAAGTTCGCCTCGGACTGCGACTGTGAGATCCTGCTGCCGCTCTACTACGAATATGGGCTGGATATGTTCCGGCATATGGATGCGGAATTCGCGCTGATCCTCTACGATTCCCGCAAGGACCGGCTGATCGCGGCCCGGGACCCCATCGGCATCCGGCCGTTGTTCTACGGCTACTCCAAGTCCAGCCACCAGATCGCTTTTGCCTCCGAGATGCAGAACCTGGTGGGCTGGTGCGATGACATCCGGCCCTTTCCCATCGGCAGCTACTACTGCGACGGGCGGTTTGTGCGGTACGAGGACATCGCCGATGTGCCCGCCCCCCATGCCGACGGCATGGACCAGATCCTCAAAAACATCCGGGAAAAGCTGATCGCCGGGGTGCAGAAGCGGCTGGACGCCGACGCGCCGGTGGGCTTCCTTCTGTCCGGCGGATTGGATTCCTCGCTGGTCTGCTCCATCGCGGCCAAGACCCTGGATAAGCCCATCCGCACCTTTGCCATCGGCATGGACACCGACGCCATCGACCTGAAATACGCCCGCCAGACCGCCGACTATCTGGGCAGCGAACACCATGAAATCATCATCAACCGGCAGATGGTGCTGGACAGCCTCGAGGAGGTCATCCGGCTGCTGGGCACCTGGGACATCACCACCATCCGGGCCAGCATGGGCATGTACCTTCTGTGCAAGGCCATTCACGAGCAGACCGACGTGCGGGTGCTGCTGACCGGCGAGATCTCGGACGAACTGTTCGGCTACAAGTATACCGACTACGCCCCCACCGCCGACGCCTTCCAGCAGGAGTCCCAGAAGCGAATCCGGGAGCTGTTCATGTACGACGTGCTGCGGGCCGACCGCTGCATCTCGGCCAACAGCATCGAGGCCCGGGTGCCCTTCGGAGATCTGGACTTTGTGCGGTACGTCATGGCCATCGACCCGGAAAAGAAGCTCAACAGCTACGGCAAGGGCAAGTACCTGCTGCGCAAGGCCTTTGAGGGGGACTGGCTGCCCCCCGAGATCCTCTGGCGGGAAAAGGCCGCCTTCTCGGATGCGGTGGGCCACAGCATGGTGGACGACATCAAGGAGTACGCCGAGGGTCTTTACACCGAGGAAGAATTCCAGATGCGGCGGGCCAACTACTCGGCCCACTGCATGCCCTTCACCAAGGAGAGCCTGCTCTACCGGGAGATCTTCGAGAAATACTACTACGACCAGGCCCGCACCATCGTCAGCTTCTGGATGCCCAACAAGGCCTGGCCGGGGTGCGATGTCAACGATCCCTCTGCCCGTGTGCTGGCAAACTACGGCGCGTCGGGAGTCTGAGAAGCCTTTTTCCATTTTCTTCTCCCTATAAAAGGAGTGCCGCCCGCAGCGTTTGCTGCGGGCGGCACTCCTTTTTTCTGCTGTTATGGACGGCGGTTACTCCACGACCTGGTACAGCTCTCCCCCGGCCCAGGCCTCAAAATAGGCTTTCAGGGCAAAGTTTTTGTCCCACTTGTCCTGGGGGTAGTCGCCGTAGCGGCGGCGCACATCCTCCATGCGGGCGGCCATGTCCACCGGGCCGTCCACCCCTGCGATGGAATCGCAGAGCTGGATCAAAAGGTCATAGTCGTCGTATTTTACCGCTTCCAGGGCGGCGGCCAGCTCCTCCACCGCCTCGGGCGGGATGTCCCGGTTCCCGATGTAGGCATCCATCCGCTGGATCTGGAAGGAATGGGTCAGGCAGATGCGGGCGACCTCGTCGTACCCCATTTGCTGCATGTACTTCCAGCCATAATAGACGTGCCGCAGATGGCCGTCCCCATACCGGCGGCCGATGTCGTGCAGAAGGCCCAGGACATAAGCTTTGTCCGGGTCGAGGCCCTGGCAGCGGGCGGCAATTTTCTCGGCGCAGCGGGCCGCGGTGCGGCTGTGGTCGGCCCAGCGGCCCTGGATCTGGCTGACTTCGCGGTAACGCTGCTGGGCTTCTTCCAGCAGCTTTTCCGCCTCTTGTGGGGATGGGTACATAAAACGCGCTCCTTTCTCAGGCGTTGCCCTCCGGCCCGGCAGAAGCCCCGGCCTCTGCCAGCGGGCGGATGTTCTGGGCGGCGCGGGAGGCGGCCCCCAAAATTTCCACCAGGGTCTCGGCGTCCATCTGGCCGATGTTGTTGCTGAAGGCGTAATAGCTGCCCTGCACGCAGAAGGAGAGCACGATGCTGCGCACCGGGTCCTTCCAGTGGTCGGGGTCCTCCCGGCTGGTGAGTTCCCGCAGGCCGCTCTCGATCCGGTTGACGAACAGCCCTTCCCGGGAACCGGAAAAGAGCAGATTCACCGCGCGGCTGTTCTGCTGGAAGGCGCGGAACAGCTGCCGGGTCAGCCACTCGGGCCGCTCGCGCAGATCCTGCCAGCTCACCGGCGGCAAGCTGCCCAGGACGCTACGTACCAGCTCCTGCTCCATGGCCTGGGAGAGGGCGTAGATGTCCTGATAATGGGCGTAGAAGGTGGATTTGTTGATCTGTGCCTTCTCGCAGAGTTCCTTGACCTTGAGCTTTTCCAGCGGCTTTTGCTCCCGCAGCTCCAGGAAGGCGGCCTTGATGGCCTTTTCGGTCTTTTCAATACGAATGTCCAAAGAAACCCAACTCTTTCTTTTCCTGGTGGCCTATCCAACTGTTTTCCTTTTTCGCTGATGGACAAGCTCACACGCACTTTTTACAATGGTCTCAGAGCCCCGGAAGAGGCAAAAGTCATTCTTTCACTCTCTCTGGTAAAGCAGTCCCCGGGACTGCAGTTCGGCCTGGATGCGGTCAAAGGCCGCCTTGTCCCGGCACAGCAGGGTGTGCAGGTGCACGCCCCCGGTCATGCGGCTGAGCAGCCCCTCCGGCGTCTGTCCGGCCTGACGCACAAAGGCGTCCACGTCGTACCGGCTGGCAAGATTCAGGTTGCCCCGCAGCTCGCCGTACAGCGGGTTTTCCACCTTAACATCCAGGATCACCCCGCCCTGGTCCACCACCGTGTACATCTCCTGGCGCATCTGCTCCAGGGTGCTGTGCTGACAGGCCAGGATGCCGGTGTACCCCTGCCGGGCCTTCTGCCGCAGCAGGTAGCCCCGGGGGGTGGCGTCGATGTCGGCTCCGCCGGCCCGCAGCAGAGCCACATCCCCCACCACGATCTGGCGGGAGACCCCCAGTTCCCCGGCAAGGCTGCCGGCGCTCACCGGCCCGGGGGCGGCCGCGAGCTTTTCAAGGATGGCTTTGCGCCGCTGGGCTGCATTCAAACCGGTCTCCCCCTTTCGGTCAGGCCCGCAGCCGCAGCACGGTGCCGTAGTGGGCGGGCAGCTCCAGCTGCATCCGTCCCCAGCCGATCTCCGCCTTTACAGGCTGGCTCTCTGCGCATCCGGCCAGCAGGTCCTCCGCGCCGCTCGCCTCACAGGGCAGCGCGAACTCCAGCCGGGCGGGGGCGTCGTCGTTGTTCAGCACCGTGACCAGCGTTTCCTTCTGCCCGATCCGGGCAAAGGCGTACTGGCGGGTGGTCAAAAGCAGCTCCTTGTAACTTCCGTCGGTCAGGGCCGGGCAGTCGGCCTTGAGCTTGCCCAGGGCTGCATAGAGGCTGACCACCGGGTGGGTCTCGACCGGCTCGAACTGCTCAAGCTCCAGGCAGGGACGCAGCGGCCAGTCGGTGCCCCGGACCTTTTTGCCCTCCAGACCAAACTCCGAGCCGTAGTAGATGGAGGGGATGCCCCAGAGGGTGTAGACCAGGATGGCCACGCCCCGGATGTCGGCGGGGTTGTTGAGCCGGGAGGCCAGCCGCTCCACGTCGTGGTTGTCCGAGAAGGTATACAGCCGGGTATCTCCGCACAGGCCCTGCAGGCGGCGCATGGTGTGGGCGATCTCGAAGTAGTTGTGGTCGTTGTGGCCGCTCCACAGCCCCTTGTGCAGCTCGTAGTTGGTCACCGAGTGGAGGGTGGTGGGATTGGCCCAGCGGGAATAATCCCCGTGGATGACCTCGCCCAGCAGCCAGAACTCGGGCTTCAGGCCCTCGGTGAACCGGCGCAGCGACTGCATGAAGCCGAAATCCAGCACATCCGCCGCATCCAGCCGCAGACCGTCGATGTCAAACTCCTCCACCCAGAACTTTACCGTTTCAAAATGGTACTGCTGCACCTCGGGGTTTCTCTGGTTGAGTTTGACCAGCAGGTTGTGCCCGCCCCAGTTGGCATAGGACAGCCCGTCGCCGTACTCGTTGTTGCCCCAGAAGTTCAGATCGCAGAACCAGTCCTTCCAGCGGGAATTCTCCCGGTTCCGCAGAAGGTCCTGGAAGGCGAAGAAGCCCCGGCCCACATGGTTGAACACCGCGTCCAGGATCACCTTCTGGCCCCGGGCATGGCAGGCGGCCACAAATTCCTTCAGCTCCGCGTTGGTGCCCAGGCGGCGGTCCACCAGGCGGTAATCCAAGGTATCATAGCCGTGGCTGCCGCTCTCAAACAACGGCCCCACATACAGAGCCGTGCAGCCCAGCTTCGCCGCGTGGGCGGCCCATTCCTCCAGCTTTTTGAATGCGCCCGGGGTGGCCATGCCGTCATTTTCATGGGCACAGCCGCAGAGTCCCAACGGATAGATGTGGTAAAATACCGCGCTGTCATACCAAGCCATTTGTGTTCTGCTCCTATGTTTTCCAGATTCGGCGGCCCGAAAGCCGCCGGCAACCTTAGTATATCACAAAATACGTCCTTTTGCAGGACTGTGTTCGGGTTTTTCTGCCCGAATTTTCCAGCGGCCGCCCCAAGGCGGCGGCATTGCAAATCCAATACCAAGAAACGAGGCGATCCTACCATGAAATTCCCCATCATCCCACAGGAATTCTGGACCGGCGGCTGCTTTGAGGCCCACCGGTACTTCGGCGCGCACCCCTGGACCCTGGGCCAGGCCGAGGGGTGGCTGTTCCGGCTCTGGGCCCCGGAGGCCGAAGCGGTGGAGCTGTGCGGCGAGTTCAGCGGCTGGAAAGGCCTGCCCATGCAGGCGGCCGAAACCGGCGTGTGGAGCCTGTTCGTCCCCGGCCTTCGGGAAGGGATGCTCTACAAATACCGCGTCCAGGGCAAGGACGGCCGCACCGTGATGCACTCGGACCCCTATGCCTTTGCGGCGGAACTGCGCCCCGGCACCGCCAGCCGCCTGGCCAAACTGGATTTCCGGTTTGACGACCAAGCCTGGATGGCGGCCCGGGACAAGTGCCGCAACCGCCCCTTAAACATCTACGAGCTCCACCTCGGCAGCTGGAAGCACAAGCCCGGCGCCGAGGATGCAGACGGCCCGGAAAGCTGGTACAGCTATGAAGAGCTGGCCCGGGAGCTGATCCCCTGGCTGCTGGAACACCATTATACCCATGTGGAACTCCTGCCCCTGGCCGAGCATCCTTTTGACGGCAGCTGGGGCTACCAGACCACCGGGTATTTCGCCCCCACCGCCCGGTACGGCACCCCGGCCCAGTTCGCGGCCTTTGTCAATGCCTGCCACCGCATGGGCATCGGGGTACTGATGGACGTGGTGCCGGTCCATTTTGCCGCCAACGAGGACGGTCTGGCCCGGCTGGACGGCAGCTATCTTTACGAATACGACAGCGATGTGGGCCACAGCGAATGGGGCAGCTGCAACTTCAACTTCTACCGCGGGGAGGTGTGCAGCTTCCTCAACAGCGCCTGCGCCCTCTGGATGGGGGTGTACCACTGCGACGGACTGCGGATGGACGCCATCTCCCGGGCGGTCTACTGGCAGGGGGACCCGGCCCGCGGGGTCAACGAGGGGGCGCTGCGGTTTCTGCGGCGGCTCAACCACGGATTGAATCAGCGCTGGCCCACCGGCATCTATGTAGCGGAGGACTCCACCAACTACCTGAAAATGACCGCCCCCACCCGCTACGACGGAGTAGGCTTTGACTACAAGTGGGACATGGGCTGGATGCACGATACCCTGGACTTTTTCGCCACCCCCTTCGGGGAGCGGGAGAACCACTACGACAAGCTGACCTTCAGCATGCACTACTTCTACAACGAGCTGTATCTGCTTGCCTTCAGCCACGACGAGGTGGTCCATGGCAAGAAGTCCATCATAGACAAGCTCTGGGGCAGCTATGAGGAGAAATGCAGCCAGCTGCGCACCCTCTACTTTTATATGTTCTGCCACCCGGGCAAAAAGCTCAACTTCATGGGCAACGAGCTGGCCCACTTCCGGGAGTGGGACGAAAAGCGCCCGCTGGACTGGGAGCTGCTGCGCTATCCCTTCCACGACAATTTCCAGCAGTTCTTCGGGGTGCTCTCCCGCATCTATGCCAGCGAGCCCGCCCTGTTCACCGGCGAATACGACCCCCGGTGCTTCGAGTGGGTGGCCTGCCAGAGCCGCCGCGAGGGGGTCTACGCCTGGATTCGCGCCAGCCGCGGCCAGCAGCTGCTCTGCGTCATGAACACCCAGCCCCGAGCGCACCGGCAGTTCCCGCTCTATCTGCGGCAGCCGGCCGCCGCCGCAGAGCTTTTGAACACCGAGGCCCCCCGCTGGGGCGGCGCCGACCAGAGCGAAGGGCGGCTGCACACGGTACAGGGCGGGGTCTACGAGCACGATTACACCCTGTTTGTGGACCTGCCGCCCCTGGGCAGCCGGCTGTTCCGGCTCTCCCCCGACCTCCACGAGCTGGAGCCCCAGTGGCGCCGGTATTAAACCGTTATCCTCCCCTTTTTGCGGTCTCCGGAATTTTGCCTTCCGGAGGCCGCGTTTTTTCATAAAAAATCCCGCCATAGGGCGGGCCAAAGGGATTTATGCACGGAGAGAGTAGACCGGGTTTTCCTCGCTTCCTTCTGCGGTCAGGATGCCCGCCTCCACCAGCTCATCCAGGGAACGCCTGGCCCGGGCGGGGGAAAGGTCGATGCAGTCCGCCAGCTGGCGCAGCTCGGCGCGGGTATGGTCGGTGAGATAGTCGATGAAGATCTGCTCGTACAGCTGCAAAAGCACCGGTCCGGGCGGCTCCATCGGCCCGCCGCGGGCCCGCTCCATCTCCAGGCAGAGGGTGGTCTGGGCGGGCGGGCCGCTCTGCTGGATGCGGGGCAGCGGCCAGCCGTGGGCCTTCCAGACCGCATAGATCTGGGGGATGCCGCTGCCGGTGCCGCCGCCCACCCGCACCCGGCCGAACATGCGGATCAGGGCCGCGTTGCGGGGGTCCGAGACGCCGCCCGCCAGTGCGTCCGAAACGCCGATCCGAAAATCGCCGGAGTTTCTCAGCCGGATCTCCCTTCCCCGGCGCAGCACCCTTACCCCCTGGGGGCTGCGGTAGTCGGCATTCACCAGGCAGTTGGCCAGGGCTTCCCGCAGGGCCCGCTCCACCGGCGCGCCGCCGGGCAGGCCCCGGGTCAGCCGCTCACAGACCCGGAAATAAAATTCATACAGATTGCCGCTCCAGTCTCCCTGCCCGGAACACAGGCAGAACTCCTCCTCCCGGTATTCCAGCCGGTAGTGGGGGAAAAAGCGGCAGATCTCCTCCGCCCGGCCGAACATCCAGAGCCCGGCGGCGGTGGGGTGAAGGCTGCGGTCCTCTCCCATCCCGGCGGCTCCCATCTGGTACAAAAATTCCGGGTCCTCCAACTCTTCCCAGACCGAACCGGGCTGCAGCCGCTGCATCCGCAGACGGTAGCGCCGGATGCTCTCGGCGTCCAGCTTGGCGAGGGGTACCTGCCCCATCACCTGCATATCCGGGGTGCGGACGGCGGCCTCTTCCAGCATGGCTTCCACCTCATCCCGGGTGCAGCGGTAGTCTCCCTCCCCGCTGCGCCGGTAGGTGCCGTTGAGGGGATCGCCGTCTATGTAGACCGGTTTTTCCAGCCGCGGGGCCCGGGGCACCGTGATGGCCACGATCCGCTTGCCGTCCGCCTGCTCCACCCGGACCTGACGCTTGGACAGGATGTTGACGCTGGCCTGGCGGGGGTCGCTGAGCTGCTGCCAGAACTGCCGCGCCAGCCCCTCGGGGTCGGGCAGCTGGATGGCGCGCAGGGTGCGGTCCGGCTGCTCCACCACCCCCAGCAGAATGATGCCTCCTAGGGTGATGGCAAAGGCCGAATAGGTCTCCCAGATGCTGCGGGGCAGCCCGCCCAGCGCCTTTTTGGCCTCGATGCGGTTGTTCTCCCGGTATTGCTCCAGCTTGGAAAAATCGATCATGCCCTCGCCCCTTTTCCGCCGGGTTTCGCCCGTTCTTTTAAGGCTAACATATCACAAACCGGCCTGCCGGTCAATCCGGCGTTTGACTGCGCCGCAGCCGCCGGTAAAAGGCCCGGGCTGCCGCCAGGTCCTTCTGGTCGGGGTGGCCCTTGGCAATGCCCCCCACCAGCTTGAAGGGGCCGAAGGTATCGTAACCTTTGCAGCCGAACTCCCCCAGCACCGGGCAGCCCTTTTCCTTTGCGATGGCCGCCAGAGCCTTTGCGCCGGTGCCCCTGGCTCCGCCAAAGGTATAGACAAAGAACACCGGTTTGCCCGCGGGCAGATACTGCCGGGCGAACTCCACCACCGCCTTTTGCATCTCGAAGCCGTAGATGCCCGAGGCAAAGCCGATGCAGTCGTATTCCTCCAGCCGCACCAGCTGCCGGGTGGTCACGTCGATGAGGTCCATCTCTCCTTCCTGGGCCATGGCTTCCAGCACCTTGAGGGTGTTTCCATGGTGGCGGGAGTAATAACAGACAGCTGTTTTCATTTCCATTTATCCTTTCTGTAAAGTCCATCCAAAGTCGTTGTGGTAGATCATCTGCCGGGTCATGCCGCCGTCGATGCAGATGTTCTCCCCGGTGATGAACCCCGCCTTGTCCGAGCAGAGATACAGCACCATATTGGCGATGTCCAGGGGGTTGCCCACCCGTCCGGCGGGCTGCTGGACAGCATCCGGGCCCTCATAGACCGCAAAGTCGGTGTCGATCCAGCCCGGAGAGATGGAGTTGACCCGCACCTTTCCCGCCAGGCTCACGGCCAGCGCATGGGTCAGGGCCGAGATGCCGCCTTTGGCCGCGGTGTAGCTCTCGGTCTGGGGCTGGCTCATCCGGTCTCGGGAGGAGGAGATGTTCACGATGGCCGCCCCGGGGGCAAAATGGGGTGCAAAGAGCTTTGCAAGATAAAAGGGAGCCGTGACCCCCACCCGCAATGCATAGTTGAACTCCTCATAGCTGCAATCCTGGATGCCCTTCATCAGAGGCAGGGCGTTGTTCACCAGATAATCCACCTTGCCGTGTTCACGGAGGACCTTGCGGGCAAAGTCCTCCAGCACCGCCTTGTCCGCCAGATCTCCCACATAATAATCGTTTTCCAGCAGGTCGATGACACAGACCGTTGCCCCCGCTTTGCGGAATTCCTCCGCGATGGTCCGGCCGATGCCCTTGGCGCCGCCGGTGACCACCGCCACCTTGTTTTCAAACATGTTTTCCCTCCTCAATCTGCATCCTCCTCCAGCGCCTCCACCAGAAAGCTCACCGGCCGAAATCCATCGTTGCAGGACAGCAGCGCCGAGCGGGGATTCTTCATCCAGCCGCCGTAAAAGTTCTCGGCCCCATGGCTCAGGGCCAGCACAAAGGGCGAAAGGGTGTCCCAGGCGCTCTGGCAAAAGCCCGCCGGTTTCTCCCAGCCGTTGGCGATGAACACCTGCCCCAGCTGCATATCACAGGGGTGTTCCAGCGGGTTTTCGTACCGGGCGATCAGGTCGTCGTACCTCGCCATCCGCAGCACCGTGATCCTGCACTTTTTCATATGATGATTCCCTCGCAGTGGTCGATCTCGTGCTGGATGATCTGGGCCGTCCAGCCGGTGAAGGTCTTGATCCGCTCCTTGAAGTCCTCGGTCTGCCAGCGCACCTTGATGGACTTCCAGCGCTTTGCCGGGCGCACCCCCTCCAGGGAGAGGCAGCCCTCCTCGGTCTCGTAAGGGCCGGACTTTTTGAGAATTTCGGGGTTGAACATCACCATATATTCGCCTTCGTTATCAAAGGCGATGATTCGTTTGTTCACCCCGATCATGTTGGCTGCCATGCCCACGCAGCCCTCCTTGTGGAACTCCAAAGTCTCCAGCAGGTCGGCGGCCGTCTGCCGGTCGGCGGCGGTGGCCTCCTCAGCCTTTCGGGCCAGCAGCAGAACGTCCTTGCAGATCTCGCGTACCATTTCATTCTCCTTTTGGTTTGCGCCGGGGCGCGGTTTGGGGCAGCAGCACCTTCTCGGCCCGGAACTGTCCATCCTCCGCCTCGGCCAGAATAAAGGTGACCTCGGGCCGGAAGCGGCAGGGCCCGCAGGACCCCGGATTGAGCCAGAGCCGCCCGTCGATCTCCTGTTCAAAATACTTGTGGCTGTGGCCGAACACCACCACATCCACCCCGGCCAGATCCGCCGGGAGCTCCTTTTTGTTGTGGACCATGCAGAAGGTCACCCCGCCCAGGGTCACGGTCAGGTGATGGGGCAGGCCCTCGGCCCATTCTTTGTCGTTGTTGCCCCGGACCGCGTACACCGGCGCATACTGCGCCAGCTGATCCAGCACGCTCTGCTTGTTGATGTCCCCTCCGTGGAGGATGGCGTCCACCCCCTGGAGCTTTTCCAGCAGCTCAGGCCGCAGCAGCCCGTGGGTGTCCGAAAGGATCGCAATGCGCATAAAAAGCCTCCTTTGCCTGGATAGGAATAGTATACCATATCCCTCTCCCGGCGCAAAGGGCGGGGAAAGATGCTTTTTTTGCTTATGAACCACAGGTACAGTAGACAAGTCGGAGTTTTGCGATATAATAGAGCCAGAAACCAGGCGGAGAACTCTCCGGGAAAGGAAAAAACGATGATCCGATTCAATCATGCTTATGAAGAACGCTTCGAATCCTGCGCTGTGTACGAGCGCGGTTTGTTTGCTGCGTCTTCATGGGGATCAAGTCGGGATCGTTGAGAATTTTCTTCCAGCGAAGATTGACCGCTTGCCTGAAGGCGAGCGGTCATTTTTTTCGATGGGAGGGATATCAAATGCCGACCGTGGATCTGGTCCGGACCGGGCAGAACATCTGCCGTCTGCGCAAGCAGGCAGGGCTTTCCACCGCCGATCTGCAAACTGCACTGGGGCTCTCTTCGCCCCGGGCGATCTTCAAATGGCAGCGGGGCGACTGCTTGCCGACTGTGGACAATCTGGTGATTTTGGCCGCGCTGTTTGGCGTGCGGATCGACGACATTCTTGTGATCGCCGCCGCAAAATAATGCGCATGGCATCCAAATAAAACGGGGCAGACCTGTTCTGCCTCAAATATGGCCCCTTAGTCAAGACGGTTTAAGACGCCGGGCTTTCAATCCGGAGGCGTTGGGTTCGAGTCCCACAGGGGTCACCACATACAGGGAGAGCCTTTTCTCCCTCTTTCCATGGCCCCTTAGTCAAGATGGTTCAAGACGCCGGCCTCTCAAGCCGGAGGCGTCGGGTTCAAATCCCACAGGGGTCACCACATACAGGGAGAGCCTTTTCTCCCCTTTTCCATGGCCCCTTAGTCAAGATGGTTCAAGACGCCGGCCTCTCAAGCCGGAGGCGTTAGGTTCAAATCCCACAGGGGTCACCAGAAGAAAAAGTGCCGCAGGAAAATCTTTTCCGGCGGCATTTCTCATTTTTTCTGCAAAAAGTTTTCCCTTTTCTCTTGACCTTGACGCGGCGTCAGCTGATACACTAAGGGAGAGGAGGGATGCAGGATGGAATACACGATCCAGCAGCTGGCAAAGCTCTCCGGCCTGACCGCCCGGACCCTGCGCTGGTACGACCAGATCGGACTGCTCAAACCCAGCCGCACCGCCCCAAGCGGCTGCCGCTGCTACGGCCCGGCCGAGGTGGACCGGCTGCAGGAAATTCTCTATTCCCGGGCGCTGGGGGTCCGGCTTGCCTCCATCCGGGAGTGTCTGGACGCCCCGGACTTTGACCGGCTGGATGCGCTGCGGGGGCATCTGGCCGCCCTGGAATCCCGGCGGGAAGAGCTGGACCGGCTGATCGGGTCGGTGCAGCGCAGCATCCAGGCAGAAGAAAGGAAGATCGAAATGAAGGACACAGAAAAGTTTGAAGCTCTGAAGCAGCAGGCCCTGGCCGAAAATGAGCAGGCCTATGGGCAGGAGGCCCGGCAAAGATACGGCGAGGCGGCGGTAAAGCAGTCAAACGCCGCCTTTGCAGCCATGACCCCGGCCCAATACCAGGAGTGGCAGACCCTGGACGAGGAGCTCCGCCGCCGTCTGGAAGAAGCGGTCAAGGCAGGGCTTGCCCCCGAGAGCGAGGAGGGCCAGGCCCTGGCCCAGCTCCACCGCCGGTGGCTGAGTTTTACGATCCCTTACGACCCGGCCAAGCACCGGGGCATCGCCGAGCTGTATCTGCTGGACCAGCGTTTCACCGCCTATTACGACCGCAGCCTTCCCGGCTGCGCCCGCTTTTTACGGGATGCGGTGGTGCATTGGGTCCACTGAAGAGGTGATTCTCCGGCCGCACATCATAAAATATCTCTCACATCCAGCCAAAAGGCCCCGGGACAAAACGCGGAAAAGTGCAAAAATGACCTTTCCAGAAGCGTTTCATCCCGGGGCCCAGCCTATTGACGGGCTGCGGATGGGTTATGATGTTTTTGAAAAAGACCGGAAGAGAAGTTCATCCCGCTCTTTCACGCATCCCTCGGGGCCCGGACTTCTCAGTCCAGATCCTCGCCGTTGGATGCGATCACCTTTTTGTACCAGTAGAAGGAATCCTTGCGGTAGCGGTCCAGGGTGCCCTGGCAAGCGTCGTCTGCATCCACATAGATGAAGCCATATCGTTTTTTCATCTCTCCGGTGCCGGCGCTGACGATGTCGATGCAGCCCCAGGTGGTGTAGCCCATCAGCGGGATGCCGTCCAGCTCCACCGCCTTTTTCATCTCCTTGATGTGCTCCCGCAGATACTCGATGCGGTAGGGATCGTGGATCACATTTCCCTCTTCCAGCTTGTCGTAAGCGCCCAGGCCGTTTTCCACCACCATCAGCGGCAGCTGATACCGGTCGTACAAAAGATTCAGCGCGTGGCGCAGGCCCTTGGGATCAATGGTCCATCCCCAGGCTGTTCTGGGCAGATAGGGATTGGTATAGCCGGTGTTCACACTGCCACAGTCCATATTCAGCTGGGTCTTTTTGCCCACCACCATGGTGAAATAGTAGCTGAAGGAGATGAAATCCACCGTACCGGCCCGCAGAGTCTCGGCGTCGCCGGGCTGCTGGGGCAGCACAATCCCCAGGCGTTCGAATTCCCGCAGCTTGTAGGCGGGATAATAGCCCCGGGCCTGCACATCGCAGTAGAACAGCATCTTGTTCATAAACTCGGTGTTGGCCTGGATGTCATCGGGATCGCAGCTGTTGGGATAGGAGAACATTCCCGCATACATCATGCCGACCTTGTTCTCGGGGTCGATCTCATGGGCCAGCTTTACCGCCCGGGCGCTGGCCAGGAGCTGATGATAAGCAGCCGTCATGCGGGTCTTTTCATCCGCAGAATTGGGCACGCCGCCCGCGGTCCAGGGCATCAGGGACATGCAGTTGATCTCGTTGAAGGTCAGCCAGTATCTGACCTTGCCCTTGTAGCGCTTGAAGATGGTCTCGCAGTACCGGAGATAGAAGTCCACCACCTTGCGGTTGGTCCAGGAGCCGTATTTCTGGAGTCCGAGAGGGGTCTCGTAATGGCTGATGGTCACCAGAGGCTCGATGCCGTACTTGCGGCATTCATCGAACACGGCGTCGTAGTGGGCGAGCCCCGCCTCATTGGGCTGTGCGTCATCGCCGTTGGGAAAGATACGCGCCCAGTTGATGGACATACGATAGCACTTGAAGCCCATCTCCCCGAACAGGGCAATGTCCTCTTTAAAGCGCCCGTAGTGGTCGATGGCGATGTGGCTGGGATAATTCTTGCCCGGGAGAATCCCGTCGGTGATCTCACGGGGGGTGCGCACGTCGCCGGCGGTCATGACGTCGGAGGTGTTCAGCCCCTTTCCGTCGGTCAGATAGGCGCCCTCACACTGGTTGGCTGCGGTAGCGCCGCCCCACAAAAAGTCCTTTGGAAAACTCATAGCTGTCTCCTTTTCTGATCTTTGATGGTTCATTCTTTGACGGGGTCCGAATCCTTATACAGAATGTAGGTGGCTGCAAAGGTGACTGCAAAGCCGATTGCAATGCCGGCCACCATCCACAGCAGATTGGAAACACCGCCGGGCAGGTAGATGGGCAGGCCGCCCAGAACGCCTGCACTGCCGGTGATGGAGTAAGCCACCGCCTTGCCCAGTCCGGCCACGGCGCCGCCCACAGCGGTGCCGGCCATGGCGCAGTACAGCGGGGTTTTCAGAGGCAGGTTGACGCCGTACATGCCCGGCTCGGTGACGCCGCCCACCACGGCGGTAACGCCGCAGCCAATGGCCGTGGAGCGCAGATTTGCCTTTTTGGTCTTAACCGCAACGGCCAGACAGGCAGCGCCCTGGTCGATGTTGGAGATGATCATGCCGGTCAGGACAATGGGCTCCCAGCCCAGCGTGGCAAGGGAATTCAGCATATAGGGCATCAAGGCGGAATGCATGCCGGTCATGACCAGCAGCGGGCAGAGCCCTGCAAAGACCGCTACGCCCAGGAATCCGATGGTATCGTACAGCCAGATGATGGCGTTGGAAACGTAGGTCCCCAGGAAGGAGCCGATGGGAGCCAGCAGGCACAAGGTCAGCGGGATCATCACCAGCATGGTAAAGAAGGGCTCGGTGATGGAGCGGATGGAGTCCGGGGAATGCTTTGCAAAGAACTTCTCAATGGGGGCCATGACCGCCACACTGATGATTACAGGGAAGATGGTGCTGGTATAGCTGGCCGAATAGATGGGCAGACCGAACACATTCAGGGAGTCTCCCGCCGAGACAGCGCTTACAAAGTTGGGGTGGATCAGGATGGCGCCCAGCAGCATTCCCAGCGCAGGGCTGGCGCCAAACTTTTTGGCCGCGTTGGAGCCCACAAAGATGGGCAGGAAATAAAAGGCTGCATCCCCCGCAAAGGTAAGTACGGTATGGGTGGGGTTTCCTGCGGTCAGCAGGCCGCTCAGTTCGCCCAGAATGACCACGATCTTGATAAAGCCGCCGGCCATCAGCAGCGGGATCAGCGGCGTGATACACCCGGCGATGCTGTCCAGGATCATGCTCACGGACAGCTTCTTTTTGGGCGCGTCGCCCAGGTCCTCATTTACCGCGCCGCCTCCGCCCAGGCCGTTTTTCCGGCAGATCAGGTCGTAGGCATCCGCTACCGACTGGCCGATGATCACCTGCAGCTGATCGCCGGACCACTGGGCACCCAGAGCACCGGGCAGGTTTTTGATGGCCTCCAGGTCCGCCTTGTTCTTGTCCTTCAGATTGAAGCGGAGCCGCGTGACACAGTGTGTCACCAGCACGATGTTCTCTTTGCCGCCCACCAGGCCGACGATCTTGCTGGCAAGCTCGTCATAGCGGTTTGTTTTGTTCGCCATATTCCATTCCTCCAGATAGTTCTGTTCCAGCGTGATTTTCAGGCGGCCGCGGATGAGCTCCGCCGCAGTCACGCCCTTGATCCTGCGTACGCTCTCCAGGTCCACCGCACTGCGATCCTTCAGTGTAATGAATAGGTTTTCCGCCCGGAACTGACACAAGCCTGTGTTGTCCCGGCCGCCCAGATGCGGCCATAGCTGCTCCAGAAAACGTTCGCAGTCCATTGTGGTATCCTCCTGATTGCGATTTTATCATGAGCCGGACAACGCGCGCCATTGACCGGATCATTTCATGAACGGATCCAGGGTCAGCCCTGGTTTTTCTCCTGCACACGGTTGATGTGCAGCATCAGATACAGCAGTTCCTCCTGGTTGCACTGCCAGCCCCAGGTATCCCGGAAATAGGCTTCCACATCCCGGGTACACATGTAGACCTGCGGGTACTCCCGGGCCAGCTGCCGGAGCATCTCCCCGCTGCCGGTCTTCACCTGCTTGCCGCTGGCTAGACGCTGGATCAGATACCGCAGGTGCATGGTAAAGCGGGAGTAGTGAAAACTGTCCTTGTCCAGCTTGATCTCCAGCCGTTTTTCCACGATGCTGTCTACCTCTGAGATGATCTTCAGAGCCGTCATCATCGAATGCATATCGCCGCTCTCCGTCTCGGCATTGATCAGATGCAGCGCTACATTCACCGCCTCTGTGTCGGGCAGACGGATTCCCGCCTCTTTCTCGATCATGTCCAGCGCCCGGTAGCCCAGCTCGGTCTCCCGCGGGTAGAGGTGCTTTACATCATAGGCCAGCGGAGTGCGCACGTCGATTCCCTTTTTGAACCGTTCCAGCGCAAAATTCAGATGGTCCGCCAGCGTAAAAGGCAGGTTGGGGTTGAGCTCGCAGTCCAGCTCGATCTCCGCCTGTTCGGCGATATTTGCGCTCGCACTGAGCACCGGCTGGGACAGTGAAGCGGCGAGGCTCAGATACTGCGGGTCCACGTCGTAAAAGGTCCGCTCGATCCGGGAAAGATCGGTCAGCTCGTAAGGCATTTTGGGAAATCCCACACCGCGGCCCAGTACAACGATCTCATTGCCATTGCCGTCCAGCGCGAGGGCAGCGTTGTTGTTGATTTGTTTGATGATCCTCACGACGACGTCCTTTCTGAGCGGGTAAAAAAAGAAAATCCCCGGTCGGCAACATACACGTATCCCCCTTGTGTAAGGGGTAATACAAGTAGCGCCTCCGAGGAGTAACACCTTGTTTGATAGATCGCCGTTATTGTATCACGGCAGCCGCACCGCGTCCATTCGCAACCAGCACAATCTTTCTTTCCGCCTTTTATGCAACTTTTTCGCTTTCTTTTGCCTGCCGCCGAGCCTTTGAGCCGGACGGACATTTCCTTCTTTTGCGCACACACCGGGCAAAATGTGCACCGCGCCGTTCCCCGCCACAATGCTTTCCGACCGTCTCACGGCACACAAAAAGTCCGCTCCTGGAACGCGGGCCCTTGTGCCGGAAAGGATTTTGTGTAATGATAGAAGGCAGAAAAAATCGGTCCGGGCGCCCGCCGGGGCTTAGCCCCGGCAAGGAAAGGGCGCAAAAGCCCGGGCCCGGACTTTGAAACGAGGTCAGCAAAGAATGATCCTGAACACCGGCTGCCGGACCGACATCCCGGCCTATTACAGCAGATGGTTTTACAGCCGGATAAAGGGGGGGTATGTATGCACCCGCAACCCCTACCGTCCCGAGCAGGTCCTGCAGTACCGGCTGGACCCGAACCTTGTGGACCTGCTCTGCTTTTGCACCAAAAACCCGGAGCCGATGCTGCCCCGGCTCGCCGAGCTGCGCCCGTTCCGGCAGTTCTGGTTCGTGACGCTGACCCCCTACGGAAAGGACATTGAGCCCCATGTGCCGGACAAATGGGCCGTTCTGCGCTCTATTCAGCAGCTGTCAGAAGCCGTGGGGCCCAAAGCCGTGGGCTGGCGGTACGACCCGGTTTTCCTCACCGAGAAATACTCCATGGCCTACCATCTGCGCGCCTTTGAAAAGATTGCCGCCGCGCTGGAAGGCAGGGTCCAGTCCTGCGTCATCAGCTTCCTTGATCTGTATCCCAAGACCCTGCGGAATTTCCCGGCGGCCCGGGTGGTGACCGGACAAGAGCAGCAGGAGCTTGCCCGGGAGTTTGCCCGGATCGGTGCAAAGTACGGCATTCCCCTGCGCACCTGCTGCGAAAATCCTGCGCTGGCACAGTACGGCTTGGATGTTTCCGGCTGTATGACCAAAGAGGTTCTGGAAGCTGCCGCCGGCTGCCGGTTCCAGGTGCCCAAAGGAAAACGTTCCCCCCGGGCGCAATGCAGCTGCCTGCTGGGCGCAGACATCGGGATGTACAACACCTGTCCTCACGGCTGTCTATACTGCTACACCAACGACGACCCCAACGCCGTGGCCCGGAACCGGAAGCTCCACGACCCGGATTCCCCATTCCTGGTGGGCGGCTTTTGCAAGGGGGACCAGATCATCCAGGTTCAGCAGGAATCCTATATCGACCGGCAGCTCACCCTGTTCTGAAACCCCGGGAAGCCTGCCGGGGCCAACACTCCTCCCCGGAAGGCCGCCGCTGGCGGATGGCGGTTTCTCCGCTCCTTCCGTCCGTCGGAGCGTCCCCGGTTTTTCCGCAAAAAGCAGAAATCCGAACCCGTCTACCACTGGGAAGACAGGGTTCGGATTTCTATCTCCTGGTCGGAGTGGCGAGACTCGAACTCGCGGCCTCCTGCTCCCAAAGCAGGCGCGCTACCAACTGCGCAACACCCCGGTATTCGGTTGTGCGCCCCGGCGGGGGTGCTTATACAGTATACCCTTTTTCTTGTTTTTCGTCAATT
>CALXGY010000034.1 GCA_944387955.1 uncultured Faecalibacterium sp.
AGTATCGGCCGTGCCACCCTGGGTTGCGGTGCCCTGAAAATCCTTCGGGCCTTGGGCGGCCCTCGGATTTGCAGACCGCTGCCCCTGCTCCAGCTCCCTCAGTCCGCCGCAGGCGGCGGTCGCTTCCGCAGTCCCAAAGGGGGAGGCAAGGGGGCGGCATCACAGAGGCAAAATGCTGCTTGCCGAACTCCCACAATTAGCTGGCGCTGACAGCAGCTCCCAATCGAACGCTTTTTCTCGAAAAAGCGGAAATCAGTACTCCTCCCCGGTGCCCAGCAGAGCGCGCATATAGGCAAAGGTGCGCTCCTGGCCCTTGTCCCGGACCATGAGCAGCAGCTTTTCCAGCATGGCGCGGGACTCGGGGTGCATCAGGTAGTGGTCCCGGCTGCGGTAGTAGTATTCCCAGGCCGCCGCGTCGGTGTACTTGTCTCCCTGGTAGATCTGGCTGGCGGCCACCCGGTCGCAGACCATCTCGCAGAGATACCGCAGCGGAACCTTCATGCCGGTGAGGCCGGTTTTCTCGGTGCTGTAATCGATCCAGTATTCCAGATGGTGCTTGTTGCGGCCCTTGTGGTGGAGCCAGGCGGCGGTGTAGCCCTTGGCCTGCCGCTCCGCCTCGTTGGGGCTGTGGTCCCCCTGGTAGTAGATGCAGCCGGGGATGAACTCGGTGGGGCTGTACTTGCTCAGATCGTGGGCCAGGCCCTGGGCATAGAGTCCGCACTCAAAACAATACTTCATCACCAGCAGCTTGTGCCGGGTGATGGTGCTAAAATGTCCCGCAATGTTCATAGCAAAACTCCTCCCCGTTTATTCTGTTTTCCCTTTGGGCAGCGGCCGCCCGCCGTCCTGCCAGCGCACCCGGAGTTCGGGCCACTGCAGGGCGCGCCGGTCGGCGCTCTCGGAAAAGTCCTCCCGGTCGGCGGTCAGGTGGGGGCTGTAATAGGGGTCGTTCTGAATCTCTTCCTGTCCGTGCCGCTGGTAAAGCAGCTGCTGCTCGTGAGCGAACCTGCGCACCTTCACCGGGTCCTTCTCGTCGCTGCCCCGGCTCTTGCTCTCGTAGTGCCGCAGCACCGCGTAGGGGGTCCAGGCGATGCGGTAGCCCGCTTCCCTCACCCGCAGACAGAAGTCCACGTCGTTGAAGGCCACCGCGAAGGCCTCGTCCAGCCCCTTCATCTCGTCATAGACCGCCGCATTCACCAGCAGGCAGGCCCCGGTCACCGCCGAGAAGTCCTGCACCGTGGCGGCCCGGAACATGTATCCGCTGCTGCCGCGGCGCTGGTACTTGTGGCTGTGGCCCGCATAGCCCCCGAGGCCGGTGACGACCCCGGCGTGCTGGAGGGTATCGTCGGGATAGCAGAGCATCGCCCCGCAGACCGCCGCACCCCCGGGCCGGGCGCACTGGCGCAGCAGCTCGGTGAGCCAGTCCCCTTCCAGGATTTCCACGTCGTTGTTGAGCAAAAGCAGCCACTGGCCCGAGGCGAACTGCCGGCCGTAGTTGTTGATGGCCGAGAAGTTGAATCCCTTGCCCGGCCAGCGCACCACCTGCAGCCCCTCGTACCGGGCCTTGGCCTTTTCGTAGTAATCGAAGGTGGCCGGGTCCTCGGAGTTGTTCTCGATGAGGATGACCTCGTAGTTTTCCCAGGTGGTTTTGGCGTAGAGGCTGTGCAGGCAGGTTTCCAGGGTGTCGGTGTGGTCCTTGTTGGGGATCAGGATGCTGACCTTGGGGCAGCCCTCCACCTCCCACTTGACCCGGTAGGTGGAGGGGAACAGCCCGTCCTCCACCGTTCCTTTGCCGCCGGTGCGGGCCAGATGGTCCCGCAGGGCCCGCTTTGCGGCCTCGGCCACATAGGGCTTGGCGCCGGTGCCCCCGGAGGTGGAACCGGCGTGCACCCGCCAGTAATAGAGCACCTGGGGCACATGGGCCGCGCCCCCCACCCGCTGGGCCAGCCGCAGGAACAGGTCGTGATCCTGGCTGCCGTCGCATTCGCTGCGCTCCCCTCCCACTTCCTCAAAGAGGGACCGGCGGAAAACCGCCAGATGGCAGATGTAGTTGCAGCAAAGCAGGTAATCCGGCGCGTAAGCGGGCTTGAAATGGGCCCGCAGAGGCCGGCGGATGCTCTTTGTGAACAGGGCCTCGTCGCTGTACAAAAAGCCGTCCGGCTTCCCCTCGGCCCGCAAAGCCAGAATGGCCTTGCCCATGGTGTAAAGCGCGTGGGGCGCGAGGACATCGTCGTGGTCGGCCAGGGCCAGATATTCCCCGTCGGCCAGAGCGGCGGCGGCGTTGGTGTTGGCCGCGATGCCCTTGTTTTCCACCTTTTTGTATACGATTTGTTGATTTTTCTTTTGATATTCCTCCACGATCCGTCCCACTTCGGGGTGGTCGGGGTCGGAGGCGTCCGCCAGACAGAGCTGGCCGTTGGGTGCGGTCTGGTTCACAAAGGAATCCAGGAAGGCCCGCAGATACTCCGGCGGGGTGTTGTACAGGGCGGTCAGCACACTGACCACCGGCAGGCCGCAGTCGGTCGGCCCTTTGCCCGCGTACTCGGCCCGCTGGGCCGCCAGCACCTTCCTGGCAGGCAGATACCGGGCCGGGCGGCCGGGCATCCGCCGCGCCGCAAAGCCCGCGGCACGCCCGAGCATGACCCCCGGGCCCTGTTCCCGGGCCAGGGTGAGGGCGTAGCGGGTCAGCTCCCGCAGCCGTTTGAGGGTCTGATCGTTCATCCCTCCGCCTCCTTACGCCTGGCCCCGCTGCACCGCCTTGTAGGCGTCGCAGACCGTCTTGGTGTCCCCGTTCATCTTCAGCTGGCCGTGGCTGAGCCAGGCCACCTTGGTGCACATCCGCTCGATCTGCTCGATGGAGTGGGAGACCAAAATCACGGTGGTGCCTCCGGCCATCAGCTCCTGCATCCGCTTTTCGCACTTCTGCTGGAAGAGGAAGTCGCCCACCGCCAGCACCTCGTCGGCGATGAGCACCTGGGGCTTTGTGATGGTGGCGATGGCAAAGCCGATGCGGGCCACCATGCCGGAGGAGTAGTTTTTCAGCGGCACATCCAGAAAGTTCTGCAGCTCGCTGAACTCCACGATCTCGTCAAACTTTTCGTCCAGGTACTTGGGGGAGAAGCCCAGCACCGTGCCGTTGAGGTAGATGTTTTCCCGGGCGGTGAGGTCCATGTCGAAGCCCGCGCCCAGCTCGATGAGGGGGGCGATGGTGCCGTTCACGGTCACCTTGCCCCGGGTGGGCTTGTAGACTCCGGCAATGGTCTTCAGCAGGGTGGATTTGCCCGAGCCGTTGAGCCCCACCAGACCGTAAAAGTCGCCGGGGTAGATGTCCAGGCTGACATTTTTCAGGGCGTAGAACTCGTCGTAGTGCAGCCGTCCCTGCACCATGGCCAGACAGTATTCCTTCAAGCTCTCATGCTTTTCCCGGGAGAGGTTGAAGCACATGGAAACGTTTTGGACCTGAATGATGGGTTGCATGGGTCCTCCTCCTTAAATATGCAGCACGAAGCGGTCCTGGGTGCGGCGGAATACCCACACGCCCACCGCCATAGAGATGACCGCGCAGATGCCGCAGACCTCGATCATCCGCAGATCCAGCGGGATGCCCCAGAGCACCGACCGGCGGAACCCGGTGATGTACCAGTACACCGGGTTGAGGCCGATGATCTGCTGCATGTTGAACCCGCCGATGTTGAAGGTCATCTGGGCCGGGTCGTAGAAGATGGCCGAGAAGTAGAGCAGCGCGGTGATAAAGACGCTCCAGATGTGCATGATGTCGCGGAAAAAGACGGTGCTGGCCGCCAGAAACAGCGCCACCCCCAGGCTGAACAAAAACAGGGTGGCCAGCGGGTAGATCGCCTCGATGACCGTCCAGTGGAAAGGGCTGCCGGTGAACAGCATTACCAGCAGCAGCGCCACAAAGCTGAACACGCAGTTGACCATGGCAAAGCAGCACTTTTCCAGCGGGAAGATGTATTTGGGGATATAGACCTTTTTCAGCAGCGGGGCGGCGCTGAGCACGCTGCTCATGCCGCTGGAAGTAGCCTCATTGAAGAAGTTGAACAGAAGCTGCCCGCACATCAAGAACACCGGGAAATTGTCGATGCCGCTGCCCCGCATGTCCATCAGGCTGCTGAACACCGCCCAGTACACAAGGCACATGAGCAGCGGATTCAAAACGCTCCACACCACGCCCAGCACGCTGCGGCGGTACTTGAGCTTGAAATCCCGGCTGACCAAGTTCCACAGAAGATAGCGGTAGCGCCAGAAGTTCTGGGCCATGCCTTTCAGTCTTGCCACGGCGCTCACCATTTTTCAAAGAAATCAAAGGTCTGGGCCGCAAAGGGCTCATGGCGGCGGTCCTTTTCGCTGGTCTGGTACTCACAGCCGCAGTCCGGCCACTGTACCGCCACGGTGGGATCGTCGAAGGGGATGCCGCCCTCGGAGGTGGGGTCGTATAGGTCGGTGCACTTGTAGCAGAACTCCGCCACATCGCTCAGCACCAGGAAACCATGGGCAAAGCCCTCGGGGATATAGAACATCTTCTTGTTCTCGGCCGAGAGGGTCACCCCCACCCATTTGCCGAAGGTGGGGCTGTGGGGGCGGCAGTCCACCGCCACGTCGTACACTTCGCCCAGGGTCACCCGCACCAGCTTGCCCTGGGTGTGCTGCTTCTGAAAGTGCAGGCCCCGCAGCACGCCCCGGCTGGAACGGCTCTGGTTGTCCTGGACAAAGGGCCCGGGGATGCCGGCGGCCGCAAAGTCGGTCTCCTTATAGGTCTCCATAAAGTAGCCGCGGGCGTCGCCAAAGACGCGGGGCTCGATGACTACGACGCCGGGGATCTCGGTCTGTGTAAAGGTAAAGTTGCCCATCTTGATTTCTCCTTTGTTTGTGATTGCAAATTGTAGAAAAAATACGTTTTTTACTTTTTGTTGTGCCGCGCGGCAGGCGGGCGGCCGCCCTTTTCGGGGCCTCCTGCCCGGGCGGGATGCAGCAGGAATCGGGCCGCCGCAGCCGCACCCAGCAGCACCACCACCGCGCCCAGCACCAGGGACCAGCGCAGGCCCTTGGCCATTATGCCTCCCGAGCCGTCCAGCTTCCGGCCCCGGTTCTGTTCAAAGAGGGCCGAAAGCCCCTCCACCTTCACCGGGACCCGCACACTGGCTTCGGCCTGCAATCCGCCGGTGACCGTGTAGACCGCGTAGGCATTGAGCTGCTCCCCGATGGTGTAGACCTCGGGCAGCTCAAAACCGATCTCCACATTGGCGGCGCTGAGCCCCGCTGCCAGCGGCAGCGAGATCCCCGGGCTGGTGACCGTGACCCCGCCCAGCTCCGGCCCGCCGCCCCGCACCTCCAGCTGGGCGCTGGCCGCGCCCGCCGGGATCTCGGTATAGCCTGTCCAGGTGGAGAAAGCGTAATCCATCAGGGTGCGCAGGTCGTTGTACTTGTCGATCTTCAGCTCGCTGCGCATGGCCACGCAGATCAGCCGGAGGCCATTGTATTCGGCAAGACACACATAGTTGTATCGGGCAATGTTGGTGTAGCCGGTCTTGGAGCCCACGATATAGGGGATATAATACTGGCTGGAGCCCACCCGCATCAGATCCTGCAAAGAAAAATACCGGGTGACCGGCTGGAGGTTTGTGGAGGGCATGGTGTAGATCTCGCTGCGGGTGAAAACCGTCTCAAAGCCGGGCTGCTGCAGCGCCCAGCGCAGGATCTGGGCCAGGTCGTAGCAGCTGGTGTAGTGCTCCTCATCGCTGATGCCGTGGGGGTTCACAAATTGGGTGTTCTGCAGGCCCAGCTCGGCGGCCTGAGCATTCATCTGCTCCACTCCCCCCGCGATGGTCCCGCCCCCGAAGTAGGAGGCCAGAACATTGGCGCCGTCGTTGGCACTGGCCATGGCGGTGGCGTAGAGGATGTCCTCCAGCGGCACCACCTCCCCTTCCCGCAGGGCGATGTGGCTGGAGTCGGTGCCCGCCAGGGAGTAGACATCCTCATGGCTGACCGTGAGGTCTACGTCCCAGCTGCCCGCCGCCTTCTCGCAGGCGAGGCCCAGGGTCATGACCTTGGTGGTGGAGGCGGGGTGCAGCCGCTCGTTCATGTTCTGCTCGGCCAGCACGAGGCCGGTCTCGGCGTCCATGATGCAGTAGGCCTCGGTGGTGGTCAGAGCGGGCGCAGCGGCCAGGGCAGGCAGCCCGCACAGCAGGATCAGAAGCAGCAAAGCCAGTGCTGCGATATATTGCTTCATCCGTTGTCCTCTCGTCAGTTGGGTTTTGGAGGTTTGGGCTTGCCCACCGGCACGCCTCTGCTTTCCAGCGCGGCCAGAATGGCCCGGACGGTGGTCTCCCGCCGGTACAGGAAAGGATATTCCTTTCCTTCCGATACCAGCACCAGCAAAGGCTGGCGGAAATTGCCGTGGGGCCGCTGGCCCACCATCAGCCGCAGATACGCCCGCTGGATTCCTTCCAGCGGCAGATACCGGGCCCGGGGGAACAGCCGTCCCGGCAGATAAAGGGCCTTCTCCCCCACCGCCGAGTTCGCCAGCTTCTGGGCCTCGGCCCGGTCGGCGGCCAGCTCCTCAGGGGGCAGGGTGCAGTCGGTCAAAGGTCTGCATCTCATCGCAGATCCAACATCTCCCTTCTGCGCAGTGCGCATGTACAGTATAGTATAGCACACTTTTTTGCCGCCGAAAAGTAGAAAGGCCCCGGCCCGCCGGGAAAAAATGTCCCTCCCCGGCACAAAAACAGAGGTCCTTCTCCCATCGGGAGAAGGACCTCTGTCCCCTCATCCGCCGGCCAGCGGCCGCTGCAAAAGCACCGGCTGGAGCTGGCGGCCCTCCAGCGCGGCGGCCAGGGTCTCGGGCAGAAGGTTCAGATCTGCCTTGAGGCTCTGGGGCTTGTTCTGGGGGTCGTCCTGGGCGAAGGGCACAAAATAATAGTGTTTGCGCTGCATCAGCCGGGCGATGTTCTCCCCCGAGGCCGCAAGTCCGTCGTTGGTGGAGACCGCCAGCACCACCGGGCAGCCCACCCGCAAAAGGCTCTTGGCCGCCAGGGTGATGGGGGTGTCCGAGATGCCCGCCGCCAGCTTTGCCAGGGTAGCCCCGGTGCAGGGGGCGATGACCAGCGCCTGGGCCTCGTGGGCGGGGCCCAGCGGCTCCACCGCCGCAAGGCTCGCCCGCACCGGCTCGCCGCAGATCTGCGCCAGCTCCTCCCGCCAGCGCGCCGCCTTGCCGAACCGGGTGTCCAGGCTTGCCGCTGCAAAGCTCATCACCGGCACCAGCTCCCAGCCCAGTTCGGTCAGCCGTTTCGCCTGGGGCATCGCCGCCGAAAAGGTGCAAAAGCTGCCGCACATCCCAAAGGCCACCCTGCCGCGGGGAGGCTTTTGGGGCAAAATGGATTCCTTCATGCTTGTTCCTCCTCTGCACGTTCACTCAGGATGCCCAGCACCGCCTCGGCCAGATACTCCCCCGCGCTCTCGGGGGCGCAGCGGCCGGGCAGGCTGAGGGCCGCAAGAGCCCTGTGGCCCAGCTTTTCCGCCGCTGCAAAATCGGTGCCGCCGGGGCGGCTGGCCAGATCCAAGATCAGGCTGGCCGGAGGCAGGCGGCGCAGCACCCCTTCGGTGATCACCAGGGCGGGCACCGTGTTCACCACCGTATCAAAGCCGGGGGCGATGGCCTCCAGCCGGGAGATGGGCTGAGCCGCCGCCGCGCCCAGAGCCAGCGCCAGGGCCCGCTGGGCCGGGCGGCGGGTCGCCACCGTGACATGGGCCCCCAGCGCCGCCAGCCGCACCGCCACCGCCTGCCCCACCGGGCCGTAGCCGGTCACAAGCACCGGTTCCGACCAGAGGGTGCGGCGGCGGTTCTGCATCAAAAGGGAGATGCATCCCTCCGCCGTGGGGATGGCGTTGAGGATGGTCAGCTCCGGACGCTCAAAATAGTCCACAAGCTCCACCCCTGCCTCCCGGGCGATGCGCTTTGCCTCGGCCGATACCCGCCCGCCCAAAGCCAGCGCCCCCGGCTTTGCCGCCCGCAGCAGCCCGGCCAGCCCGGCGCTCTGGGCGTCCAGCGGCAAGGGCAGCAGGATGTAATCCGCCAGAGCGGTCTGTTCCGCGCCGCCCACCGTATACCCTGCCCCGGCCAATACCTGGGCCGCGGCTGCAAGCCTTGCGTCCGCTCCCACCACCGCAAACCGTTTTCCTCTTTCCATACCACCGTCGGCCCCTTCCGTCCTGTTTGCCCATCCTATGCCCGGGCCGGGGGAATGGTGCAGGCCAAAACAAAAACCTCTCCCCGGCATTTTTGCCAAAGGAGAGGTCATCGCTTTATGCATTTTCCCATTCAAGCGGAAAAACGCTTTCTTTTATATTGTTTCGGAGGAGCAGCGTTCCTTCCATCCGCTCCCCGCCGCGCCTGCGCCCAGAAAACTCAGCGCAGGTACTTGCCTACCGCCCGGGCCACAAGGCCGCCCAGGATGCCGCTGACCAGGAACTCCACCAGGCCCTGGACGCCCACCAGCAGCACCACGAACATCAGCGGGTTGACCGCTCCCTTGGCGGATACCAGGCCCTGGACGTAGTCGCAGCCGTAGAAGGCCAGCACGATGTACCCCATGAAAAACAGGGTGTTGAGACCCGGGGCGCACAGGGCGCTGACCAGATAGCTCCAGCCCCCCTTTTTGTCCAGGCCCCGCAGAGCCTGGAACACCAGACCCACGCACAGGCCCATCAGGGTCCGGGTGACCACGCAGAGGATGAAGGTGTGCAGCGGGCTGACCTGGAACAGCGCGCCGGTCATGGCCGAGGCGCCGGTCACTGCGTCGTAAAAGCTCACGGCGCCGAATACGCCGCCCAGCACCGCGCCGGCCACCGGGCCCATGGCGATGGCGCCCACCGCGATGGGAAGGGTCAGAAAGCTCATATACAGCGGCCCCACCGGCACGCTGCCCAGGCCGATGGCCTTCATGACCAGTTCGATGGCGACCAGCAGCGCCAGACGGGTGAGCATGCGCAGGCTCTGGGCCTGCTTGGAATTTGCGTTCATAAAAAATACCTCCTGCTGCCGTTCCGCCCTAGATCGTCGGATACGGCGCAAACCTGCCCGCGCAGTACGGCGCGGGTCGTATTGTGCCCCTTGCGGGGCCGTTCAAAAGATGGGTGCGCCGGGCGCGGCGCAAAATCCTAAACCCCGCCTGCTCCTTTTGCAGGTCGGGGGGAAGGCTGAAAGAGGGTCAGGCCTTGTCTGCCTCGAACCGGATGCCTGCCGAGCGGCGGGCAGCGGTGAGGACCCGGCTGACCGCCAGGGAGGTGTCCAGCATCCGGCTGCACAGCTCCTGGTCCCCGGCGTGGATGGCCCGGACAAAGGTCTCGAACTCCGCCGCCTGGCGGGGAGCCTTGCCGTTGAGATTGAAGTGTTCCTCGGGGCCGCTGTTGGGGTGGAAGGTCACCCCGCCGCAGAAGTTGGCGGCGCTCTTCTGGAGCAGATAGCCCTTAGTGCCCTGGATCACATACCGGGCGGGGGCGCCGCAGTCCTTGGCCGCGATGCAGACCGCCTTGAAGCTCTGGTAATCCATGGTCAGGATGCCGCTGGTGTCGATGCCCCGCTCGATGTTGGCGGCGTACCGCGCCTGCTGGGGCTCCCCGAACAGGCCCACCACATAGCTTACATTATATACATTGAGATCCATCAGGGCGCCGCCCGCGCAGGCCGGGTCGAAGGCAGGGGCGATCTTCCCGGCGCAGAAAGCGTCGTACCGGCTGGAATACTGGCTGAAATTGCACTGCACCAGCTTCACCGTTCCGATCTTGGGCAGCAGTTCCCGGATCTTGCGGTAGTTGGGCAGATACTGGGTGGTCATGGCCTCAAAGAGGAATACCCCCTTGCTGCGGGCGCAGTCCGCCATCTTTTCGGCCTCGGCGGCGCTGGCGGCCATGGGCTTTTCCACGATGACGTTCCGCCCGGCCTCCATCGCCTTCAGCGCATAGGCCGCGTGGAGGTGGTTGGGCACCGCAATGTAAACGGTGTCCACCGCCCGGAGCATCTCGCTGTAATCGGTGTATGTATGAGGAATGCGGTACTGCGCGGCCATCTGGGCCGCGGTTTCCGCGCTGCGCGGGGTGCTGCACAGCCCCTCCAGCTGGATGCCGGGGGCCGCGGCCAGCCAGGGCAGGAATTCCTGCACGATCTTGCCGGTGCCAAGGATGCCAAGTTTCATGATTCCTCCACACTCCTCTCGGGGGCCGTCCGGCGGGCCGGGCGGCGGTTCGGCCGGGGCCCGGCGGGTCTGCCGGGGCGGCTTTTTTGGTTCTTTGAGGCTTTGGGCTGGGTGTTGAGCTGATAGATCAGGGCCAGCCCCTTCATCAAAAGCTCCGGGTCGTAGATCATCGGGTGGCGGCACAGCGGCACTACATACCGCGCCAGACCTCCGGTGACCACCACGGTGGCCGGGCGGCCCAGCTCCTCCTCGATCCGCTGGGTGATGCCGTCCAGCAGCACCGCGCTGCCCAGCACCGAGCCCGAGAGCATCGCCTCCTGGGTGTTGACCCCCACGGTGCGCCGGGGTTTTGCCAGCCGCACCTGGGGCAGCTGGGCACAGCGGTCTCCCAGGGCCCGCAGTCCGGTGGACAGGCCCGGGCAGATCACCCCGCCCCGGAACACCCGCTGTTCGTCCACCACGCTGAAGGTGGTGGCGGTGCCCATGTCCACCGTGATGACCGGCAGCGGGTAATGGGCCGCCGCATAGGCGGCATCCACCAGCCGGTCCTTGCCCACCGCAGCCGGGTCCGGCACCCCGAAGCTCAGCCCGGTGCGCACCTGGGGGCTCACCAGCACCGGCTCTTTGCCGGTGTAGAGCCTCGCGCACTCGGCCAGGGCCCCGGTGATCTGGGGCACCACGCTGGTGAGCACCGCCCCTTCAAAGCGCAGCTTGTGCTCGGGATGGCGGCGCTTTGCAAAGATCTTTTCCATCTCGGCGCGGTAGTCCTCGGCGGTCCGGGTGCGCACCGTCTCCATATGGGCCACAAAGCATACACGTCCGTCCCGAATGCCCCCCAGGGCGACGGTGGTGTTGCCTATATCTATGGCTAAAATCATTCTGTTCAAAAGCCCTCCAAAGGCTGCTTTGCGCCCCGCCCCTCGCGGCAGGTGCGCGCTGTATCGCAGTTTTTACGAACTGCCGTTTAAAAAGTGCGGCGTTCAATGCAGTTTATTTTACCTCATTTTTCTCCCGGGCACAAGTACACAGCAAAGATTTTGTTGTTTTGCCGCCCGGTTTGGTTTATACTGGGGACACAGGGGGCACATCCGTCCCCCGTTTGATACGGATATATCGGGAGGGAATATTTATGCCGATGGATCTGCAAGGCAAATGTGTTCTGCTGGGGGTCACCGGGGGCATTGCCGCCTACAAGATGGCCAACGTCGCCAGCGCGCTGAAAAAGCGGGGGGCGGATGTGGAGGTCATCATGACCCGCAACGCCACCCAGTTCATCACCCCGCTCACCTTTGAGACGCTGACCGGTCACAAGTGCATGGTGGACACCTTTGACCGGGACTTCAAGTTTGAGGTCACCCACATCTCGCTGGCCAAAAAGGCGGATCTGATCCTGGTGGCCCCGGCCACCGCCAATGTCATCGCCAAGATGGCCCACGGCATCGCCGACGACATGCTGACCACCGTGGTGCTGGCCGCCGGGTGCCCGAAGCTGGTGGCTCCGGCCATGAACACCGGCATGCTGCAAAACCCCATCACCCAGGACAATCTGGCCACCCTGGAAAAATACGGCTTTACCATCATCCCGCCGGACAGCGGCCTTTTGGCCTGCAAGGACGTGGGCAGCGGGCGGCTGCCGGATGCCCCGGTGCTGCTGGACTACATCTGCCGCGCCATTGCAAAGCCCAAGGACTTAGCCGGGCTGCGGATCACCGTGACCGCCGGCCCCACTCAGGAATCCCTGGACCCGGTGCGCTATCTTACCAACCACTCCACCGGCAAGATGGGCTATGCCCTGGCCCGGGCCGCAGTGCTGCGGGGGGCCGAGGTGACCCTCATCCATGGGCCCACGGACCTTTCGCCGGTGCGGTTTGCCGAGGATGCGCCGGTGACCACCGCCCAGCAGATGTTCGAGGCGGTGAGCCAGCGCTTTGATTCCACCGACTGGCTCATCATGGCCGCCGCCGTGGCGGACTACCGCCCCGCCACGGTGGCCGAGGACAAGATCAAGAAGTCGGATGGGGAGATGAGCATTCCCCTGGAGCGCACCACCGACATCCTGGGCAGCCTGGCGGCGCGGAAAAAGGACCAGTTCATCTGCGGTTTTTCCATGGAGACCAAAAATCTTCTGGAAAACTCTTCCGCCAAGCTGCATAAAAAGAAACTGGATATGGTGGTGGCCAACAACCTCAAGGTGGCCGGGGCAGGCTTTGGGGTGGATACCAACGTGGTGACCCTGATCTCGGCCGACGGGGCCCAGGAGCTGCCCCTGATGAGCAAACAGGAGGTGGCGGACGCCATTCTGGACGCCATCGCCGCCCGTACCGGCCGCCGGTAAAAAGCCCTTTTCCCAAAAGGCGCTCCATCCCTTGTGCACAGCGCACAAAAGCGGAGCGCGGATTCTGGCTTTTTACGAGAAAAGCGCGCCAGCTGTTTATTTTGTCCCGCAAAAATACTATAATATATCAGTAGTCTGAGATACAAGAAACCCCGTGAGATACAAGCAGGCGATTGATACAAAAACGCACAAGCCGGCTTTCCGCCGCCTGGGTGCGGTGTAGAAACAGGGAGGTTGACCCAAAATGTCTATGTTCACCGATTACGACCAGCATCTGCTGGACAATGTGCAGCGCATCCACTTTGTAGGCTGCGGCGGCAGCGGCATGTTCCCGCTGATCCAGATCCTGGCGGCCCGCGGCTATACCATCACCGGCAGCGACGTGCTGGAGGGCAGCATCCTGGAAACCGAGCGAAAGATGGGCGTGACCGTACATATGGGCCACTGTGCCGACAACGTCATCGGCGCGGATCTGGTGGTCTATTCGGCGGCCATCAGCAAGGACAACATCGAGCTTGCCACCGCCGACAGCTACGGCATCCGGATGGTGGAGCGCAGCGTGCTGCTGGGCTATGTGAGCCGCCTGTACAAGAGCAGCATCTGCGTCTCGGGCACCCACGGCAAGACCACCACCACCTCCCTGATCACCACCGCCCTGGAGCTGGCGGGCCGGGACCCCAGCGCGGTCATCGGCGGCAAGCTGCCCCTGATCGGCGGCTACGGCAAGGCCGGCAAGGGGGATGAGATCGTGGTGGAGGCCTGCGAGTACGCCGAGACCTTCCTCAAGCTGACCCCCTATCTGTCGGTGGTGCTGAACATCGACAACGACCATCTGGATTACTACGGCTCCATGGGCGAGCTGAAGTTCGCCTTCAAGCGGTTCGCCCTGATGACCCAGTTCATGATCTTCGCCAACGCGGACGACAAGAACACCATGGATGTGATGTACACCATCAACCGCCGGGTGCGCACCTTCGCCATCAAGAACAGCGCCGACTACCGGGCGGTGAACGTCCAGGAGTATAAGCCCGGCTTCTATGAGTTCGACCTCACCGAGTGGGACAACGAGACCGGCCACATCCGGCTGGGCATCCCGGGCTACCACAACATCTACAACGCCCTGGCCATGTGCGCCGTCTGCCGCATCCTGGGCATGAGCATCGCCCAGTGCGCCGAGGCCGCCGAGCAGTTCAAGGGCGCGGGCCGCCGGTTCGAGATCTGCGGCGAGTGCAACGGGGCGGTGATCGCGGACGATTACGCCCATCATCCCGCCGAGCTGAAAGCCACCCTGGAGACCGCCCGCAAGCTGGGCTACAAGCGGGTCATCGCGGTGCATCAGCCTTTCACCTACAGCCGCACCAAGACCCTTTTGAAGGATTTTGCCGAGGTGCTCAAGCTGGCGGACGTGACGGTGCTGACCCCCATCCTGGGCAGCCGGGAGCCCAACGACCCCAGCATCACCAGCGAAAAACTGGCGGCCCTTGTCCCCGGCGCACAGGTGGTGGACAGCCTCGAGGCCGCAGCCGACTGGGTGAAGGCCAACGCCGGCGAGGGGGATCTGGTGCTGACTCTGGGCTGCGGCGACATCTATAAGGCCGCCCGCATGATGGTGCAGCCGTGAGCGCTCCCCTGCCCCAAAGTTCGCCCCGGGGCCTGAGCGGCACCGCCCTCAAGACCCTGGCCTGCCTGTGCATGCTGGCCGACCACATCGGCGCTTCCTGCCTGGAAGCGGGGGTGCTGCTTTTTCCGGATGCGCCCCAGGGGCTGTTTTCGCTGGATCTCGTGCTGCGGCTGGCCGGGCGGCTGGCCTTCCCCATCTACTGCTTTCTGCTGACCGAGGGGTTTGTGCACACCTCCGACCGGGCCCGGTACGCACAGCGGCTTTTGCTCTTCGCTGTGCTCAGCGAGATTCCCTTCGACTGGGCCTTCTACCGCGATCCTTTTTACACCGCCCACCAGAACGTCTACTGGACCCTGCTTTTCGGTCTGGCGGCGCTGTGGTCGGTGGACTACTACCGCCCGGAGGGGGAGCATCCCAGCTCCTGGAAAGGGATTGCCTGCGCGCTGCTCTTTGCCGGGTGCGCGGTGGCCCTGCGCACCGATTACGACGCCTTCGGGGTGCTTTTGATCCTGCTGCTCTACCGGGCCCGCAGCTCCCGCACAGGCCAGTGCCTGCTGGGCGGTGTGGTCACCTGCTGGGAGATCACCGCCCCGCTGGCCTTCGTCGCCATCTGGAAGTACAGCGGCCAGCGCGGCCGCTGCTCCAAGCTCCAAAGCCAGCTGTTCTACTGGTTCTACCCCGCCCACCTGCTGGTGCTGGGGGTCTTGACCAATCTTGTGCTGACCTGAAGATTTTTTATCCCCCGCTTCGGCGGGGGATTTTTTCATGCCGGGCAAAGCAAAAAGCTCTGTTTACAAAAGAATTCTAAAATGGGGCTTGACATCCCGGTGTAAAACTGGTAGAATGATGAGGCATTCGGAACGCCGGGTGTCCACGAGGAGAGATGTCCGAGTGGTTTAAGGAAGCAGTCTTGAAAACTGCCGTGCGGCGACGCACCGTGGGTTCGAATCCCACTCTCTCCGCCATTTTTTTGAATAGCTTTTACTGACTTTGCTCTGGAGTAGTACTCAAGAGGCCGAAGAGGCGCCCCTGCTAAGGGCGTAGGTCGGGAAACCGGCGCGAGGGTTCAAATCCCTCCTACTCCGCCAAAAAAGCACCAGGAACCACAGGATGGTTCCTGGTGCTTTTGTTTTGAATGCGCTTGTATTTTTTCGGGCGTTATGGTATCCTTTTGGTGGGTGCTGTCGATAGACGGCAAGCGGTGTGTTCCCCTGACCGGCATTTCATCCGGGACGGGGGGATCTTCTTGAAAAACCCCCCGTTCCTGTTCGGAAAGGGGGGATGGCCATGGTTTCCTATTCTGAACTCTTCCAGTTCTGTATGGTGATCATTGCCGTTATTGGCCTGGTCGTCCAGATCAATAAGAAATAAAAAGAAGTAACCGCCCTAAGCTTTCCCGAGCATGCGGTTACTTCTTCCGCCATGTCAGGGGAACTGCCGCTGTTTGTCGGCAGCGCCCGCTTCTATGGTTATTATAACGCAGACGCGCGGGTTTGTCAACGGACGGCCCGCGCGTGTTTTGCTTTTATGCGTCGTCCTCTTCGGCCATATTGTCGAGGGCGTATTTGATACACTGGTTGATCATTTCGTTGCGGGAAATGTCGGCGCGAGCGGCTTTGGCGTCCAGTTCTTCCAGCTGTTTCATAGAGATGCGAAGAGAAATAATGACCTTTTCGTCTTTTTGCGGTTTGAATTTTGCCATCATGTATTCCCCTCCCTCTTGCTAAATAGTAACGTTTTTGATATGATAAAACTATATTACATATAGTATGTTTGAAAACATATCAAAAATACGAATACAAAAAAGCAATCGTGAAAGGAGAGCATGAACACTATGGAGTACGGGCCGATCGAGTTTACCCCCGAGGTCGAGCGGGAGGCGGAGATCATCTACAGCCTGCTGATGGGCGAATACAAGCCGGAACAGCTGTCCCCCCAGGCGCTGCGTGTGCAGAACTTCTGCGCCGTCGGCACGCCGTTCAGCGCCCTCTACGACGAGATGCTGGACGCCTATGACCGCCTGTCCGAACGCCTCCACCCCGGCGAGGACCAGGACGAGGACGTGGAGGTCTTTTTCGACAACTTCCTGCACGGCTGCCACGAGGTGGGCGTCGCCATGTACCA
>CALXGY010000035.1 GCA_944387955.1 uncultured Faecalibacterium sp.
TTTATCGCTCACTGCCCCCAGTCCAACATGAACGTCTCCTCCGGCATCGCGCCGGTCAAGAGCTATCTGCAGGAGGGGCAGAAAGTGGGCCTGGGCAGCGATGTGGCAGGCGGCGCGCATCTGTCCATCTTCCGGGCCATGACCGACGCCATTCAGTGCTCCAAGCTGCGCTGGCGGCTGGTGGACCAGCAGACCCCAGCCCTGACCCTGCCCGAGGCCCTTTATATGGCCACCAAGGGCGGCGGGGCCTTCTTCGGCAAGGTGGGCAGCTTTGAGCCGGGCTATGAGCTGGATGCGGTGGTGATGGACGACAGCGATCTGCCCACCACCCGGGAGTGCACCCTGGCCGAGCGGCTGGAGCGGGTGGTTTACCTCTCGGATGGCCGCCCCTCGGCCAAGTACGTTGCAGGCCGCCGGCTTTTTTAAACGGGACGGACAGAGATCCTGAAAATCATATCGCTCTGTAAAACAGGCGGCGCCGATAAAAAGGCGCCGCCTGATTTTGTATAAGATTGAAATGCGGGCGCAGTAAAGGCGGAGAGGCTTCGGGATATTTCGGGGCCGGGAAATAGAGCCGGAGACCGACGAAGTTTCCCGCCGCTTGACAGCCTGGCCGGGCAGGGGTATACTGTGCTCTGGACATAAAACAGGGGCGCCGAAAGGCTGAGATCCGCACACAGCGGAGTACCCTTTTACCTGATCCGGGCAATACCGGCGTAGGGAGTTTGCGGGGTCCGTATCCATGAGGACGGAATCTGAGCGCCTGTGCATGCCACGGGCGCTTCTTTTGTTTTTATGTACTATTTTTTAGGGGGTATAACCTCATGTCCAAAACTTATTCCAAGACCCGGGTCCTGGTGGAATGCGCGCTGATGATCGCGGCAGGCACCGTCCTGGCAAATCTCAAGATCTACACCTTGCCCAACGGCGGCAGCGTCACGGTGCTGAGCATGCTGCCCTTTATGCTGGTGTCCTTCCGGCACGGAGTGAAGTGGGGCCTCTTTACCGGCTTTGTCAACGGCTGCCTGCAGATGCTGCTGGGCTTCTGGGCCCCTCCGGTGCCCACCTTCCTGTATTATCTCGGGGAGGTGCTGCTGGACTACCTGCTGGCCTTCATGGCTCTGGGCCTTGCCGAGCTGTTCGCAAAGCCCTTTGCAAACCGCACCGCCGGTGTGGCGGTGGGTGTCACGGCGGCCGGGCTGCTGCGGTTTTTGTGCAGCTTTTTGTCCGGCGTGCTGATCTGGGGCAACCTCAACGAGGGCCTGTCCGCCTGGACCTACAGCCTGGTGTATAACGCCAGCTACATGCTGCCCGAGATCCTTCTGACCCTGGTGGGAGCTCTTCTGATGCTGAAAGCTGCCCCTCAGATCTTCGCCCGCCAGAGCGCAGCCCACTGATTGCAAAAAAATTAGAAAAAAGGGTTGACATTCTCCCAAACCCCTGCTATAATTACATCCGTCGCCAGGAGCTGAGCCAAACGGCAAGGCCCCGAGCGGATGAATATGGGGGTATAGCTCAGCTGGGAGAGCGCTTGAATGGCATTCAAGAGGTCAGCGGTTCGATCCCGCTTATCTCCACCAAAAAGGCACCGGTCAAACGACCGGTGCTTTTTTCTATTCTATCAATGTTAAAATCAAAACCCGCAGGCGGCCGCCTGCGGGTTGTGGGTTACAGAGCCTTCCGCCCCTCCTCCCGCATCCGCAGCACGGCGGCGGGCGGGTCGATCTTGGGGGCGCGGGGGTCCAAAAGCCAGGTGCGGGCCTTGTGGGTGGGGCTCACCGAGAAGAAGGGCGGCCGCCGCACAAAGTCGATCTTGAGGGCCTGGGGGTTGCGGGGGGCGAAGGGGTCCCCCGCGATCTCGGCGAAGAGGTTCGGCGGCGCGCCCTGGATGCTGTCCAGGGGCGTGCCCTTTTGCCCCAGCTGGGGCATGCTGGAAAGCAGGGCCCAGGTGTAGGGGTGGCGCGGGTCGTAAAAGACCTCCTCCGCCCGGCCGATCTCCAAAATCTCCCCGGCGTACATCACCGCCACCCGGTCGGCGATCCGGGCCACCACCCCCAGGTCGTGGGTGATCAGCAGAATGGTCAGCCCCCGCCGCTTTTGCAGCTGCTGGAGCAGGTCCAGGATCTGGGCCTGGATGGTCACGTCCAGGGCGGTGGTGGGCTCGTCGCAGATCAGAATTTTGGGCTCGCAGGCCAGGGCAATGGCGATCACCACCCGCTGGCGCATGCCGCCGGAAAACTCGTGGGGGTACTGGCTGTACCGGCGCTCCGGGTCGGGGATGCCCACCTCCCGCAGGTACTCCAGCGCCTTCTGCCGGGCGGCGAGGCCCTTGAGCCCTTGGTGCAGCTGCACCGAGGATTCAATCTGCCGCCCGATGGTTTGCAGCGGGTCCAGGCTGGTCATGGGGTCCTGGAGGATCATGGCGATCTCCCGGCCCCGGATGCGCAGCCAGTCCTTTTCGGTTTTCAGCCCAGTGAGCTGTACCGGCGGACCGTTTTCGCAGCCGTAGTACTGGATGCTGCCGCCGGTGATGGCACCGTTGCGGTCCAAAAGGCCCATGAAGGACTTGGTGAACACCGACTTGCCTGAGCCGGATTCCCCCACCAGGGCCAGCACCTCGCCGGGGTAAAGCTCCAGCTCCACCCCCCGGATGGCGTGGAGCACCCGCCCCCGGAGCCGGAAGTCGATCTGTAAATTTTCCACCTTCAGGATGGGGGAAGGGTTCGGCATGGCGTTCGCTCCTTTACTCCAGATGGTTTTTCGGGTCGGCGGCGTCCGAGAAGGCGTTGCCGATGAGGTAGAAGGCGATGGTCACAAAGCTGAGGATCAGGGTGGGGTAGAGCAGCTGATACCGCAGCCCCGCCTGCATCATGACCTTGCGCCCGTCGTTGATGAGGTTGCCCAGAGAGGGCAGCTCCACCGACAGGCCCAGGCCGATGTAGGTGATGAATACCTCGCTGCCGATGGCGGCGGGGATGGTCAGGGCCATCCGCAGCATCACCACCGAGACCAGATAGGGCAGAAGGTTGCGCTGGATGATCCGCCAGGTGGGGGTGCCGATGCAGCGAGAGGCCAGGTTGTAGTCCCGGTCCCGCAGCATGATGACCTGATTGCGGATGAACCGGGCCATGCCGATCCAGCCGGTGAGGGACATGCCCAGAATCAGGGTGGGCACGCTGGGCCGGGCGATGTAGGAGATCAGGATCAAGAGGATGGTGGAGGGGATGTTGTCGCAGATGTTGTACAGCTCGGTGAAAAAGAAGTCCAGCCTGCGCACATACCCCCAGAGCACCCCGGCGGTGATGCCCACCGCCGCCTCGATCATGGCCACGAAAAAGGCAATGGTCAAGCTGGTGCGGGTGCCGGCCCAGATGCGGGCCCACAGGTCCTGGCCGATGGAGTTGGTGCCCCAGAGAAAGCCGTTTTCGCCAGGGGCGAGGTTGCGGTACTGGATGCCGGTGGCGGGGTCTACGCTGCACAGGTTCGGGTCCAGCTGGCCGGGCAGCAGCGGCTGCAGGAAGGCAAAGAGCACCACCGCACACAGCGCCGCCAGCAGCACCACCGCGAACCGGTTTTTGAAAAAGGCCCGGAAGGTGCTGCCCCAGTAGCTGTAATTGGAATACCCGGTGGATTCGGCCTGCCGGGCGCTGAAGCCCGCCGGTTCAAAGAGCTGGTCCTCGGGCAGGTCCTTCCAGGCCTCGGGGCCGTCCGAGGGGCGGGAGAGATCGGCCTCCAGACGGCGGGCCTTGGTTTCCTTGTAGAAAAAGAGCATCAGCGGACCTCCTCTTTCCGGCTCAGGGTGATGCGCGGGTCGATGAGCACCATCAAGAGATCCCCCAGAATCAGCCCGAGAATTCCCACGCAGGCATAGAGCAGTACGATGCCCTGTACCATGGTGTTGTCGTGCCGCTGCACGCAGGTCACCAGCAGCCCGCCCATGCCCGGGATGCTGTACAGGCTCTCGATGTAGATGGAGCCCACCACCGTATTCAGGAAGGCCGAGGGGATGTACTGCACCAGTGGGACCATGGCGTTGCGGAACAGATGCCCCAGGGCGATGCGGCTCTCGCTCTCGCCCTTGGCCCGGGCCAGCCGGACGTAGTCCTTGTTGCTCTCGTCCACCATATACCGGCGCAGCCACATGGCGTAAAAGGCGGTGTTGGCAAGGCTCATGGAGCAGACCGGCAGCACCCAGTACCGCCAGTTGGTCTCGTCAAACAGCAGCCCCACCCCCAGAAGGGTGGTGCCGTACATCTGGATGTAGAGATAATAGACCGCCGCAGGCACCGCCTGGATCAGCACGATCAGCGCGGTGCCGACCTTGTCCGGCCAGCGCCCCTTGAACCGGCCCATCAAAAGGCCCATGGGCAGCCCCGCCGCCAGGGAGAGCAGCATGGCCGCCACCCCCATCTGGATGGAGATGGGCAGCTTTTGGGCCAGAATCTCCACCACCGGGGTATTGATGCGGTAGATGTGGCTGACCCCCAGATCCCCCTGCAGGGCGTTTTTCCAGAACCGCAGGATCTGTACCGGCAGCGGGTCCAAAAGCCCCATGCTCTGGAGCCCGGCCTGAATCTGGGATTGGGTCATCTTTTCAAAGTTGGAGAAGTAGCCCTCCACCGGCATCAGCCGCAGAAGGCAGAAAACCACCGTCACGATGATGAACAGGGTCAGCACCGAGCGGGCGGCCCGTTTGGCCAGATAACGCAGCATCTGTGCAGCCTCGCTTCCTTTTTGCAGAGTACCACTAGCATACACCAAAACCGCAGTTTTGAAAAGTATTTTGTGCAAAGAATACAAAAAAAGCGCCTCGGCGTCCGAAAAACCATTCGGTTTTCCGCAGAACGCCGCGGCGCAGTTTGTTTTTTAAAGCGGGCTCTTACCGTGCGTCCCGGTTGGCCTCGTATTCCGTCATGGAGACGTAATGGTCCAGTACATGGATGCCCTTGAGACGCTTGTTGGAGAAGCCGGTGGAGGCGTATTGGCCTTCCCAGTAGTTCAGCCGGGTGGCCAGATACGGCGGGATGCTCATGCCCATGGGGATGGCCAGGGCGTTCTGGATCAGCAGGGCCTCAGCGTCCGCAAAGGCGGCGTACCGGGCGTCGATGTCCTCGGTGATGGCCTTGGCCTGTTCCACCTTGGTCATATAATCCATGACCGCCTGGGCGGTCTCGCCGGTGAGGATGCCGTCCTCCACGCCGGTGCGCAGATAGGCGTACCGGGAACCGTATCCCCCCTCGGTCTGATAGAAGGGATCGGTCTCGGTCTCAGGGTCGGAGTAGTCCGCGCCCCAGTTGCACATCAGGAAGCCGAACTTGCCCGCCCGGCGCACCGAGGACAGGAAGCTGTCCGACGGGCCCTCGGTGATGAGGATTTCAATAAAGTCCGCTCCGTCGTTCAGCACCCCTTCCAGCTGCTGCTTGAGCACCTGGCACTTCTTGTCCCAGTCGGTGGTGGAGGGGTTGTAGGGCAGCTGCACCTTGATGGGGAAGTGGGCCCCCGCGGCGGTCAGCTCCTGAATGGCGGCGTCCCGGTACTGCTTGGCGGCTGCCTCGTCAAAGAACTCCGAGAGATTGGCCAGCCCGCCGCACTGGGTGTAGTCCACTCCGTCGGTGGTGGCGCAGAAGGAGGGCGGGGTGATGGTGCTGAGCTTATAGCCCTCGTACCCCTCGGGAGCGCTCACCGCCAGGGTCACCGCGTTGTTGATGCCGTACAAAAATGCCTTGCGGAAATTGGTGTTGTTGACCGCCTTGGCCCAGTTGTCCGGCTCATACTCGGCGTCCAGGCCCTCCACCGTCCAGCCGCTGAACTCGTGGCGGTAGGGCATGCAGTTGAACATGTAAAAGTAGGTGTAGTTGGTGTTGGGCCGGTCCATCGAGACGATGTCCTTGGTGGCGGGGTCGGCCAGCCAGCTGTCCAGGATGTCCGAGCCGATGGTGGCCTCGTCGATCTCCCCCCGCTTGATCATCTCGGGGCCGTTGACCTCGGCCTCGGCGTTGTAGATCCGGCTCACCGTCTCGATAAAGACCTTCTCCGCGTCGTAGTTCTCGGGGTTCTTCTTCATGACCCAGCGCTCCAGCGGCTCGTATTCCGCCAGGTAGAAGGCGCCGCAGCTGTAGGTGGTCTCGGCCGAGGTGGCGAACTGGTCCCCCATCTCCTCCAGCAGCGGCCCGTATGCCGGTTCGTAGGGCAGATAGACCAGCAGGCTCAAAAATCCCGGAAAGCTGTAGGTCAGGGTATAGGTCAGGGTGTGCTCGTCCACCGCCTTCACCCCCACCTGGTCGAATTCCACCGGGGCGAGGACCTGGGGCTCGGCCCCCGGGGCGGAGATGGTCACATTGCCTGCACTGTCCAGGGTGTAGGTGGTGCCGTCCTCGGCTGTGTAGCCGTTCTCGGCGTTGGTGCGGCTGACCTGGTAGTCGTAGTACTCCCGGGCCCCGGCGATGTATCCGGTCACAAGGCCCGCGTTGGAGGCGGCGTAGGCCGGGGTCAGGACATACCGCAGCGCGTCCACAAAGTCCTGGGCGGTCACCGGGGCCACCACTTCGCCGTTGCAGTCCACCCAGTTTTCATCCCGCAGATGGAAGGTCCAGGTCAGGGTGTCGGCGTCAAACTCCCACCGGGTGGCCAGGCCCTCCCGCAGAACGCCCTTGGGGTCGTATTCCAGCAGGGTGTCCACGCAGTTGGCGCCCACCTGCATCTCCACATCCGAGGCGGTGGTCAGGTAGTTGAGGGTGGAAGGCTGGCTGGAATAGAGGATGGTATAACTGCTCTGATCCCCGGCAGCGGCGTTCCCGGAGCTGGAAGTGCCGCCGCCGCATCCGCTGAGAAGCCCGGCGGCGCAGGCCCCGGCAGCGGTCAGCCCGGCGGCTTTGAGAAACTGGCGGCGGGTCATGGTGTCCTTCATCATAGTATCCCTCGTTTCGATAAGGTGTTTCTTCGGGTCCGCCCGAATGCAGAAAACCAGAAAACAAAAAGGAGCAGCGGAAACATCCGTTGCTCCTTTGCAATCTTGCTGCAGTCCGTGGCGGCACGGGTGCTGCTGTGAGTATACCATCCAGAGCCCCTTGCCGTCAATCGTTTCCTGTTTTAGATTTTATCCGCCGCTTCCGGGGCGGCAGGCTCGGCGGCTGCGGGGGCCGTAGTTTCGGCAGCCTTGGCGGCGGCTTCGGCTTCAGCCTTTGCGGCGGCCTGGGCGGCCTTCTTGGCCTCCGCTTCCTCCCGGCGCTTGCGGGCCCGCTCGGCGGCGGCTTCCTGCCGCTGTTTGGTGCGGGCCTTGATCCGGCAGACCGAGCACAGGCCGTCGGCAGCGCCGGGGGCCACCGGCTTGCCGCAGTTTGTGCAGAGGGTCTTTTTGAACTTAAAGACGCTCACCGGCCCCAGGGTGGTGAGCTGGCGCAGCTTCATGCCGTCGATGGCGTGGGTGCTGCATGCGTTGACGCACATCCCGCACTCGCTGCACTTCCAGGGGGTGATGACCACCCGGGTCTGACCGTCCGGCAGATCCTCCAGCTTCAGCGCGCCGGAGCGGCAGGCCTTCTCGCACTTGCCGCAGCCATAGCATTTGTCGGTGAAGGCGGGCAGGTGCCAGCCGTACCGCAGCGGATTTTCAGACCCGGCCTTCAGCTGCTTTGTGCGGTGGTTCAGCGCCAGCCGGAAGTCGAAGGAGTTGTCGCTGTCCTGGGGTTTCAGGCCGGGCAGAATCCGCAGCAGCTGCTTTGCGCCGCTCTTGGAGGAGTCGGTCATGTGGGAGAACATCTCCCGGCGGGAGAGACTCTTGGTCTGGTAGGGGGCTTCCTCCGGCTGGTAGGCCAGGGTGAACCGGCTGCAGAACATCGCCTCCCCGAAGAACTCCACCAGACGGGTCAGTTCGGCCCGCAGATGCTCGGCGCACTTGTCCTTCTCACATTCGCCGCAGGGGGTCAGATCCAGCACCACCTTCTTGTTCAGCGCAAGATAGGCCAGTGCCTCCCAGGTCAGCGCGCCGACGCAGTCCCGCACCAGGTCGTTGCGGCGCTGGCTCTGGTCGCAGCCGATCCAGATAAAGTCGTTGTCGGTGTCCACCGGGGCGAGATCCTGCTGCACCTGCTCCTGGGTGGGGATGATGCAGCGGCTGCGGCAGACCGAGACGCACAGCCCGCAGTTGGTGCAGGCGGTCCAGTCCTTGACCAGGTTCGCCCGCTGGAAGATGTCCGACCCGTAAGGGCAGATGTCCAGACAGTCGGTGCAGGTGACCCGGTGAGGGTGCATATTCCAGCACTGTTTTCGGTTGATCTCGGGGTGGGGGGTGTTCATCAGCGCCCCCATCGCGTACTTTGTAAAAACACCCATAAAGCTTTATCCCTCGTTCGGTTGGCTCTGGTTTTCAGGTTCGGGGTCCTCCACCGTTGTGACCCGGGCCTTTGCCAGCAAGAATTCCTGCACCTTCCGGGTGGTCAGGGCCGCCTCCACCGTCTCCAGGCTCAGGGCCTGGCGGGCCTGGTCCGGCAGCAGATTCTGCTGGGCCGAGAGGCGGCGGTACTCGTCGGCGATCTCATCGTGGGAAACGGTGATCTTCTCCGCCTCGGCAATGGCCCGGGCGGCCAGCACCGCCCGAATCCGGCCCTCCGCCTTTCGGCGGAAGTCCTGCCGCAGCTTTTCCGGGGTGGTGCGGGAATTTTCGCAGTAGCTGTCCAGGGAGATGCCGCTCTGCTTCAGCTGGGCGGTGAGCCGCTCCATCTCCCGGCCGGCCATGGCGTCCAGGCGCTCAGGATTCAGCGTCGCGGTCAGGTTCCATCCGGCCTGTTCCAGCAGTTCGGTCCCGGCTTTGCGGTCGGCGGCGGCTTTGTGGATCGCCAGCTTTTTGTCCCGGATGGCCTGCTTCATCTCCTCGAGGGAGGCATGGCCGCAGGCTTTGGCCAGCTCGTCGCTGGGGGCGGGGGTACTCTTTTCAGCCACGGCATGGAGCCGGATCTCGAACTCGGCGGTCTGGCCGGAGAGTTCCGGCACCCGGAAATCCTCAGGATAGGTAAAATCAAAGCGGAAGGTCTCCCCCGCACAGTGCCCATAAATGGCCTGTTCGGCAGCGGGCATCAGCTTGCCGGTGCCCAGGACCACGGTCACACCGGTCATCCGGCTGTTGGGGATGGGCTCCCCATCGAAAAATCCCTCAAAATCCAGGGTGACCCGGCTGCCGCGGTGGGCGGGCTGGTCGGAGGGAATATGATGGGTGTGGGCCCGGCACTGGTGCAGCAGCTCCTGCTCCACCATGGAATCGGTCACCGGGCGCAGATGGCGGGTGACCGACAGGCCCTTATACTGCCCCAGCCGGACAGCCGGGGTCTTGGATGCATTTGACATAATCTGTTGTGGCTCCTTTTATGTTGGGCGGAGGGTTCAGCAGTCGGTGCAGAAGCCGCCGTTTTCCAGCCAGCCGGTGTCCAGGGTGACGCTGCCGTCATCCCATACAAAGGTGGGAATGCCGATCCGCCCCTCGGCCTTGACCGACTCGTACTGGGGCAGGGTGTCCCGCAGAGCCAGGAAAGCCTTCAGATTGGCGGTACTGGCGGTGATGTCGATGTATTCGTATTCCAGACCCAGTTCATCCAGCTTCTGCTTGGATTCCACGCAGTTTTTGCAGATGGGCGCGCCGTAAATTTTCAGCATATTTGCAAACCTCCTGAAAGATCGTTCATTATTAATAAGGAACATTATACACCCGAACACCCCAACCGGCAAGAGGGGGCGATTGGAACCGGATTAAAGCCCCCGCTGGGCGCACCAGGATTCAATGACCTGGCTGAACATCTCGGGGAACTGGGCATCCTCGGCGGCGAAAGCGGCCAAAAACCGCTCGGCCTGGCCCCGGTCGGCGGGCTGGGTGCGCTGCCAGACCGTAAAGACGGTGCCGTTGCCCATGTCGAAAGTGGCGACCTGGGCAAAATACCCCTCGGTTTCCTGCAAAAAGCAGTTGTTCAGCCTTTCGGCCACGTCGCTGACCTCGTAGCACCAGGGAAAGGGATCGGCAGTGATGACGTATTTTGCATCGAAGATCTCTACCGGGAAGTTCTGGGTGCCCGCTACGCCGAACCCGAAGCAAATTTTGCCCTCCAGCGGCTTTTCGGGCAGGGCATAGTTGAGGAAGACATCGGGGTTGTAGGGCATGGAGTGGGGGATGATGTAGGCCTGCTCCCCCTCGGCGCAGTTTGCGTCGATCCACTCGGCCAGAGCCTCGATGCCCGGCCGGTCGGTGCGGTCGTAGATTAGATCATCCAGCTGGGTGAACTGGATGTCGATGGCCTCCACGATGGGCTCGGGCAGCGCCACGATGGTCAGCGGGGAGAGCCGGACGGTCAAACTCAGCACCATCAGGCAGGCCCATCCGCCCCAGAGCAGCTTTTGACGATGGGCCGCCAGCTCCGAAAGGGCCGCGACACCTACAATAATCAGCGCAAAATATCCCGGCACCAGCAGAAGGGTCTGGTGGGCGCCCATATTCTGCACCCGGGTAAAGAGCAGAATGCTCACCGCCAGATAGCACACCATCATGCCCGCCAGCGGCTGCTTGCCCTTTTGGAAGGCCATCCGCAGCCCCAGCACCATCAGCGCCAGATTGAACAGACCCAGCCGGAAGGACTGGTAATACAGCTCGGTCAAAAGCCCGCCCACGTTGTAGGCGATGTACCGCTGGGCGTAGTCATAGCTGAGGATGTGCTGCACGATGGGCCAGAGCAGCAGGGTCATGAGCAGGACCGAGCCCGCCCCGAAGAGGGCCAGCCGTTTGAAGCGGGCCATGGCCTCGGCGCGGCGGCCTTCCCGCAGCTGGCGCACCCCGCCCAGCACCACCAGCAGCGCATAGGAAAAGTAGTACCCGACGATGAAGTAGAGATACCACCGGCGGGTCAGAATCAGCACCTCGGTGGCCAAAAAGAGCACCGCCCAGCGGGCAAGGTCGGTCCGCTCGAACCGGTAGTCCACCGTCAGCAGCAGGATGGCAAAGGCGAAGATCAGCCCGAACCAGTCCGGCTGGGCCAGTGCGGCCGGAAGCCGCAGAAAGGGACAGGCCGCCGTGATGCTCAGCGCCAGGACGAAAAAGAGCCGGCGGTTTGCCGCCCCGAAGATCTGCCCCAGCTTTTCCACAAGGCCCGCCAGCAGCAACAGCAGGGTGGGGAAAACGCTCACCATCAGGCTGGCCGCGTAGGCGTCGGGGGTGTGGTCGGTGAGGCAGAAGGGAAACTCGGTGAACAGGTTGATGTAGCTGGTGTAGTCGTCGGCCAGGGTGCTGAAGATTTGTCCCAGCCCCGCCGCCGGCCCCAGCAGGAAGGCCTGCTCGGCTTCGTACTGGCGGGTGATATAGTTTGCATAGTCCCAGCAATAGATAAAGTCCCGGCTGGCCAGCTGGATCAGAAAGCTGGCGGTCACCCCGGCAAAGACCAGACCCATGACCACCCAGTGGAACCGGTCAAACCGTATCTTCGCCATCCGCAGCACACCCAGCGCCCCGCAGAAGAGCATCACATCCAGCCAGAAGCTCAGCAGCGGGAAAAACAGGGTCCCGGAAGCCGCCGGGCTGAACAGAGCCAGCAGGGCCAGCAGCACCGGCACCGCGAGAAAATACAGGAGGGAAGCGGCTCCCCCCGGCGGCGGGAAGGAAAGGCCCAGGCCCTTCTTTTCCCCGGCTGCTCCTTTGAGAGAGGGCAGAGAACCGGCGAGGCGGGCGGCCTCCTGGTTCAGACGGGCGAGGAGCTCTTTCAGAGAAAAGCCCTCTTTGGTGACACGCGGCATACATTCCACTTCCTTCCAGAAAATAAAAAACGAAAAATTCCGGGGCGGCCCCCTGGCGCTGCGCCGGAAAACGCAGCGGGTAAAAGAGCGCCCCGGCGGACATACTAACCCCACGCCCGGCAAAGCGGGAAACAGGGCGATGGTCGTTTATTGTCACAGTATACCAGAATCAGGGCGCCGCTGTCCAGCACAGCCGCCCGAAGGGAGGACCCAATGCAGGACAGATCCATCTGGCACAGCACCGCCCGGCTGCCCGAATTTTCGCCGCTGGAAGGGGACAAGCGGACCGAGCTGCTGATCATCGGCGGAGGGATGACCGGGCTTTTGTGCGCTCACCGGCTGGCCGGAGCCGGGGCGGAGTGTACGCTGGTGGAGGCGGGCAGGCTCTGCGGCGGCACCACCGGCAATACCAGCGCAAAGCTCACGGCTCAGCACGGGCTGATTTACCAGCGGCTGATCCGCCAGTGGGGCACAGAAAAGGCCCGGCTCTATCTGGAAGCGAACCGCAAGGCTCTGGAGCAGTACCGCACCCTGTGCCGGGACATCGACTGCGATTACCAGGAGCGGGACGCGTATCTTTTTGCCCCGGAGGACCCGGCTCCGCTGGAGGCCGAGCAGGCGGCGCTGGCACAGCTGGGGGTGGAGGCTCCGATCCTCCGGCCGGAGGAATTGCCCATGGAGTGTGCCGGGGCGATTCGGTTTGCCCGGCAGGCCCAGTTCCACCCGCTGCGATTCGCGGCGGGGATTGCCCAGCAGCTCAAGGAATCCCGGAAGGTCAAGATCCATGAGCATACCCCGGTGCTGCGGATGGGCCCGGGCTGGGCCGAGACCCCCACGGGGCGCATCCGGGCCAAAACCATCCTGGTGGCCAGTCATTTTCC
>CALXGY010000036.1 GCA_944387955.1 uncultured Faecalibacterium sp.
TGCCCTATGACCTGGCGGCCCTGGGGTATTACCACACCGGCGATTACCCCAAGGCCCTGGCCGCAGTGGAAAAAGCACTGGCTCTTTCGCCCCAGGATGAGCGGCTGGAAGCCAACCGCCGCTGGATTGAGCAGGCAGCTCGGGAAGAAAAGATGAGATAAGCGCCGCCGGAATTTCCGGCAAAAAGAATCCGCCGTCCGGACCCCTTGGGGCCGGGCGGCGGATCTTTTGCGTTTTTATAATAGCTGACGTTGGGAAAATGGCTCTCTTGGTCTCGCTTCGCTTGCCAGCTCCCTCAGAAACAGCATCTGCCGGATACCCCCTCCCGGCGCTGGGCCATAAATTCCAGGATGGCCCCGGCGGCCTCGGTCTGCTGCTGATCGGCGGGGATGGCGGCCTCGCCGTCTCCGAGCTGGGTGCCGTAGCTGCCGAACTGGGCGTGATTGCCGCCCTCGATGAGATACAGATTCTCGGTGTAGCCGATGGAGGGCAGTACCAGCGGGTCAAGGCTGCCGCAGACGGTCAGGGCGTCTTTGGGCTCCAGCCCGCCGTATACATAGGCTGCCAGCAGCACCGCCCCTTCCACCTCATCCGGGTGTTTGGCCGCAAACTGAGAGGCCATCACCCCGCCCAGGGAGTGGCCCCCGATGTACCAGTGCTCCACCTCGGGCCGCCGGGCGATGATCTCCTCGGCGGCGTCCCCGTCCAGCAGAGCCATCGAGAGGGGCATCTCCGCCAGCACGCAGAGCACCCCCTCTTCCTGCAGCCGGTGCAAAAGGGGCAGATAAGCCTCGGCCTCCACCCCGGCCCCGGGATAGAACACAAGGCCGGTGTCGGCGGGACTCTCCGGGGTCAGGATGGTCAGCCGCCCCTCCTGGCTCACGCCGGGGGCCGCCAGCAGTTCCAGCGCGGCAGGCTCGGCGCGGTAGAGGTTCAGCGCGCAGCCCATGAGCACCATGGCCGTGCAGAGCACAGCGAGAGAGCGGAAAAATTTGGGAATGGTACGGTCCATGCTTTTTCCTCCCTGATTTATTTTTTCCGGGTGGCGGTGTCCTGAAAGCAGAAATAATCCGGCTGGTGGCGGGACTGGGTATACTCGAACAGAAGGCCGTCGGCGTTGAAGGTATGGTTGGTCACGACGGCGACGCAGTCGTAGCCGTCCAGGTCCATCCATCGCTCGTCCCGCATGGTCACATGCTCCACCGTCATCTTGCGCTTGCTGGTGACGATCTGCATGCCCAGCTGGTTTTCAATGTATTCATAGATGGAATTCTGGGCGATCTCGGGGGTCAGGCCGGGGACCAGCTCCTTGAGAAAATAGTTCAGGTCCAAAATCAGGGCCTTGCCGTCCAGATAGCGCAGCCGCTCCACCGCCCACAGTTCATCCCCCTCCGAAAAGCCGCTCTCTCTTGCCAGCTTTGCATCCGCCGACACGGTGCCGAACCGGATGACCCGGGTCACCGCCCGGAGGTTGTTGCGCCGGGCCGTCTCCTGGAAGGTCTCGATGCCTCCGATGATAAAGGTGGTCTTGCCCACCGGCTGGTAGATCACCCGCACCCCCTTGCCCTGGATGGCCTGGACGTATCCGTCCGCGCTCAGGTCGGCCAGCGCCCGGCGGATGGTGTTGCGGGAGCAGCCGTACTCGGCGGTGAGGGTATTTTCGGAGGGCAGCAGGGACTGATAGGGGTAGTCCTGCGCCTCGATTTTTTTCTTGATGCTGCGAAAGATGGATTCGTACTTCGCTTTTGGCATGGGATTCACCTCAACTTGTTCAAACATTACTGCAAGTATATCGTGAAATTGCCCAAAGCGCAAGGGGAGGGATTGTACTGAGCGCCAAAAAAATCGTTGAAACGGATTTTTATCCGAAAAAGCATTGACTTGTTTAAACAAGATGGTATACTTTGAGCCAAGGAAAACTTGTTCAAACAAGTGTGGAACCCATAGGCAAAAAAAGGAGGAAGCAATATGGGCAAATATCAAGAGGACGCAAAGCTGCTTTTGGAGTATGTGGGCGGCAAAGAAAACATTGCGGCGGTCTCCCACTGCGTGACCCGGATGCGGTTCGTGCTCAACGACCCGTCCAAGGCGGACGTGAAAAAGATCGAGGGCCTCAAATCCGCCAAGGGCACCTTTACCCAGGCGGGACAGTTCCAGGTCATCATCGGCAACACGGTGCAGGAGTTCTACAACGACTTCACCGCCGTCTCCGGCATCGAGGGCGTCTCCAAGGACGCGGTCAAGAGCGCAGCCAAGCAGAACCAGAACGCACTGCAGAAGATCATGACCGCCCTGGCCGAGATCTTCGCCCCGCTGATCCCCGCCATCATCACCGGCGGCTTGATCCTGGGTTTCCGCAACTGCATCGACAGCCTGTATCTGTTTGAAAACGGCACCAAGACCCTGTGCGACCTCAGCACCTTCTGGGCCGGCATGGACAGCTTTTTGTGGCTGATCGGCGAGGCGGTCTTCCACATGCTGCCGGTGGGCATCTGCTGGTCGGTGACCAAGAAGATGGGCACCACCCAGATCCTGGGCATCGTGCTGGGCCTGACCCTGGTGTCCGGCCAGCTGCTCAACGCCTACTCGGTGGCCTCTACTGCGGCGGCGGATATCCCTTACTGGGATTTCGGCTTCTTTAAGGTCAACATGATCGGCTACCAGGCCCAGGTCATCCCGGCCATCCTCGCCGCCTTCACACTGGTCTATCTGGAAAAGTTCTTCCGCAAGATCTGCCCGGCGGTGGTCTCCATGATCGTGGTGCCCTTCTGCAGCCTGCTGCTGGCGGTGGTGGCCGCTCACTTCGTGCTGGGCCCCATCGGCTGGAAGATCGGCTCTCTCATCTCCAGCGCGGTCTACGCGGGCATCTCCGGCTCCTTCCGGGTCATCTTCGGCGGCATCTTCGGCTTTGTGTACGCTCCGCTGGTCATCACCGGCCTGCACCACATGTCCAACGCCATTGATATGCAGCTGATCGCCGATTTCGGCGGCACCATGCTCTGGCCCATGATCGCCCTGTCCAACATCGCCCAGGGTTCTGCGGTTCTGGGCGTGGTCTACCTGCAGCGCAAGAACGCCCCCGCCCAGGAGGTCAACATCCCGGCCTGCATCTCCTGCTACCTGGGCGTCACCGAACCGGCCATGTTCGGTGTCAACCTGAAACTGCACTTCCCGTTCCTCTGCGGCATGATCGGCTCGGCTGCGGCCTCGGTGGTCTGCGTGGCCACCTCCACCACCGCCAACGCCATCGGCGTGGGCGGCCTGCCCGGCATCCTCTCCATCCAGCCGCAGTATATGCTCAGCTTCGCCCTGTGCATGGTCATCGCCATCCTGGTGCCCTTTGTGCTGACCGTGGCCCTGGGCAAGAAAAAGCAGGTCCAGTAAAAAGGAGGAGTTACCATGGCAGACTTCAAGGACAAGGTCGTCTATCAGATTTACCCCAAATCCTTCTCGGATTCGGACGGGGACGGCCTGGGAGACCTGCGGGGCGTCACCGCCCGGCTGGACCACCTGGCAAAGCTGGGGGTGGATTACCTCTGGCTGACCCCCTTCTTTCCCTCGCCCCAGCGGGACAACGGCTATGATGTGGCCGACTACTGCGCGGTGGACCCCCACTTCGGCACCATGGCCGACCTGGAGGAACTGATCCGGGAAGCAGACAAGCGGGGCATGGGCCTGATGCTGGATATGGTCTTCAACCACACCTCCACCGAACACCAGTGGTTCCAGCGGGCCCTGGCCGGGGAGAAGAAGTACCAGGACTACTACATCTTCCGGGACGGCAGTCCCGACTGCCCCCCCACCAACTGGGTCTCCAAGTTCGGCGGCTCCGCCTGGGAGTACCTGCCCCAGCTGGGCCGGTGGTATCTGCACCTGTTCGACGTGAGCCAGGCCGACCTCAACTGGGAAAACCCGGCGGTGCGGGCCGAGCTTGCCAAGGTGCTGCAATTCTGGAAGGCCAAGGGGGTCAAGGGTTTCCGGTTCGATGTGGTGAACCTGATCTCCAAGCCCGCCGTCTTTGAGGACGACCAGCAGGGGGACGGCCGCCGCTTTTACACCGACGGCCCCAAGGTCCACCAGTACCTCCAGGAGCTGGTGGCCGCCGGCGGCATCGAGGGAATGGTCACGGTGGGAGAGATGTCCTCCACCACCCTGGAAAACTGCATCGGCTACACCGCCCCCCAGCGGCATGAACTGTCCATGTGCTTCAACTTCCACCATCTGAAGGTGGACTACAAGAACGGCGACAAGTGGGCCCTGATGCCCCCCGATCTGCTGGCTCTGAAAAAGCTCTTTGCCCTCTGGCAGGAGGGAATGCAGGCAGGCGGCGGCTGGAATGCCCTGTTCTGGTGCAACCACGACCAGCCCCGGGCGGTGAGCCGCTTCGGAGAGGAAGGGGAGTACTGGAGCCGCAGCGCCAAGATGCTGGCCACCGCCACCCACATGATGCGGGGCACCCCCTACATCTACCAGGGGGAGGAGATCGGCATGACCAACCCCCACTTCAAATCCATTGACCAGTACCGGGACGTGGAGAGCCTCAACTATTACCAGATTCTGCAGGAGCAGGGCAAGACCCCGGCCGAGGCCCTGGAGATCCTGGCCGCCCGCAGCCGGGACAACGGCCGCACCCCCATGCAGTGGGACGACGGCCCCAACGCCGGATTCACCGCCGGGACCCCCTGGCTGGGTCTGGCGGACAGCTACCAGACCATCAACGCCGCGGCCCAGTGGGAGGACCCGGACTCCATCCTCTGGTACTACCGCCGCCTGATCGCCCTGCGCAAGGAGAACAAGCTCATCAGCGAGGGAAAGATCGAATTCCTCTTCCCCGAGGACGCCCAGCTGCTGGCCTACCGCCGGTACGACCCGGCGGGCAGCGGCGAACTGCTGGTGCTCTGCAACCTGACCGGCCGGGAGATTTCGGACTGCCTGCCCGAGGGCTGGTCCGGTGCGGAGAAGCTGCTGGGCAACTGCCCCGACAGCGCCCCCGCCGGCACCCTGCGCCCCTATGAGTGCCTGGTGCTGCAGCGGGCATAACCTCTCCGGACAGTAAAAATCGTTTTCTCTCTTTATAAAACAGAAAATCCGCCGTTCTAAAGCCCGATGCAGGCCGCAGAACGTGCGGATTTTTTGTTACTTTGGGATTTTAAAGCAGCTTCAGGATGGGCGTTTTCAAACGAGCCGGGGGAGAAAATGCGTTAAGAAAAAATCTCTTTTTGATTTTTTTAGCATTTTCTTCTCCGGCTCCTCCTTATATTGGTCCAGGGCTGCGGAGGCGACCGCCGCCTGCGGCGGATTGAGGGAGCCGGAGCAGGGGCCGCCGTCTGAATTTTCAAGGACCGCACCAAGGTCCGCCGAAAATTCAGGCAACGGCAACCCGGATAGCCCTGGCCTTTTTATGGGAGGGTATGGAGTCCCCAGAGGAGGTAGGGAGGGGAAAATCGAAATTCCCCGCCCTCCTCCTCTGGGTCTGCGAAGCAGATTGCACGCAGCGTAAAGAATAGAAGCTGCAAAAACGATAAGCTGTTGTTTTCCGGCAAATAAAGTTTAACGGCACTTTGCAACAGCCCCCAAGGGGATCTCCTGGCGAAAATCTGCCGCCGAAAGGGTCAAAAAACCATCCTTTGCCGCATAAGCTTTCAGGGGGCTCGGCCCCTTTTGGAAAGGGAGGCGGAAGAATGGAACAGAATCCTTTGTGGGCGGCGCTGGCCATGACCATACTGGCGGGGCTCTCCACCGGTCTGGGGGGCCTTTTGGTGCTCTGGGCGGCCCCCAGCCAGCGGCTGCTGGGCCGGGCTCTGGGCTTTGCGGCCGGGGTGATGCTGGCGGTGAGCCTGGCGGACCTGCTGCCCGGCAGTCTGGAATTTTTTGCCCGGGAGTATTCCATGGGGCCGGCCGGGGCGCTTTGCGGGGCACTGATGGGGGCGGGCATGCTGCTGGCGGCCTGGATGCAGCGGCTGCTGCCTGAGGAGGAGCAGCTGCGGACCGCTCTTGCAATGCCGGGGGGAGAAGGGATGGACCAGGCTGCCCGGGTCCAGGCGCTGCGCTGCGGTCTGGCGGCAGGGCTGGCCCTGGTGCTCCACAACCTGCCCGAGGGCATTCTGACCCTTTTCTCCGGCATTCAGGACCCCCGCACCGGGCTGCGGCTGTCCCTGGCCATTGCGCTGCACAACCTGCCCGAAGGGGTCAGCACCGCGGCCCCCATCTGGTACGCCACCCACAGCCGGGTGCGCAGCGCGGGGGCGGCCTTCCTCTCGGGGCTGGCGGAGCCGGCCGGGGCGCTGCTGGCCTATTTTGCACTGGCTCCGCTGCTGAGTTCCCAGCTTCTGCAGGGATTGACCATCCTGACCGCCGGGGTCATGTGCTGGGTCAGCGTGGCCGAGCTGCTGTTCGGGGGCTTTGAGCTGGGGCACAAAAGGGACACCGCCGCAGGCTTCGCGGCGGGGCTGTGCGGAATGATACTTGGAATCGCGCTGCTGGCGTGATATACTAGGAAACACGATGACCGGCCGGAAAAGGGCCGCAAGGACGGAAGAAAACCGAAAGGAGAGGGCGGCATGCGGATGTTCAGATCCCTGTGGGCGGCAGTGCTCTGCTGCGCTCTGCTGGCCGGGTGCAGCCTGCCGCTGCAAAACCAGAACACCGTGGAGGAGCTTTTGCGGGCGCCCCGGCTGTCCGGCGATTTTGGCCTGATCCAGTCCGCCCTGAATCAGTGGCTGGGCCAGAGCGCCCAGCTCAAATACCCTCTGAGCGGGGAGCTGCTCTCGCCCTTCCAGATGGGGGATTTTGACGGGGACGGGGTGCAGGATGCCGCAGTGCTTTACACCACCGCCGAGACCCCCAACGTCTGCCTGGCGCTGCTCCAGAAGGACGCCGAAGGCGCCTGGCAGGTACAGGGCGAGGTGGAGGGCCTGGCCGACACGGTGGACAGCATTCTCTTTGCCTCTTTACAGGAGGGAGGCGCAGACCAGATCGTGGTGGCCTACACCGTCTCCACCGCCACCGGAGAAAATCAGTTCCTGGCGGTCTATTCCTATGAGCAGGGGCAGCTGCTGTCCATCCTGGAGCAGGCCTGCGACCAATATCTCATCGAGGATATCACCGGCAACGGCTACGACGATCTGGTGCTCATGGCCACCGGCGAGGACGGCATCGTCCGCATTGAGCTGCTGACCGCCAACCCGGAGGGGGGCTTCCATCAGCTGGCGGTGATGGGTCTGTCCGAGGAAAAGTTTGTGGGATATGCCTCTTTGGCCTCCGGCGAGGGGGCTTACGGCGGGCGGTATCTGGTGCTGGACGGCTGGACCGGCGTGTCCGGCACCAGCCTTGCCTCGGTGCTGCTCCACTTCAACGAGGATACCCAGCAGATGGAACCGGCCTCCCAGATCACCGCCGACCAGCTCTACAATGCCACCCTGCGCAGCATCCCGACCCTCACCAGCCGGGACATCGACCAGGACGGGGTGGTGGAGATCCCGGTCCAGATCCAGGACGATGGCGTTCTGAACCTGAGCCAGAACCGCCGGATGAGCTTCATCCGCTGGATGGATTATACCCGCTTCCGGCCGGAAAAGAGCTTCGGGCTGGTGGATGAGGAGATGGGCTGTTATCTGGCCCTGCCTCAGCAGTGGGAAGGGGATCTGATGCTGGTGGACAGCGAGACCGAGCCGGACGCGGTGGAGCTGCGGAGCCTGGATGGGGAAAAGCTCTATCTCACCATCCGCATCACCGGCACCTCCGCCGCCTCGGGAGGCTGGACCCGGCTGGGAGTGGTGGCCTCCCGTCAGATCCAGGCCCGCTATGGGCCGGATGCGCCCCCTGCCGGAAACTACCGGCTGAGCAAATCACTCTACCTGTTGTAAAGAAAGACGAAATTTGTACAAATCGTACCCATAAGGAAAAAAGGAGGGAACGCCATGCGCAAAGTGCTTGTGGTGGAGGATGAAGAGAGCATACGGGAGATGATCGCGCTGAATCTGCGTCTGGCCGGGATGGAAGCACTGGAAGCCGCCTCGGCCGAAGAGGGGCTGGAGCAGCTGAGCCGTCATGCCGACTGCAGCGCCGCCATCCTGGATGTGATGCTGCCCGGCATGAACGGGTTTTCCCTCTGCGAGACCATCCGCCGCACCGATCAGAAGATCGGCATCATCATTCTCAGCGCCAAGGGCCAGGAACAGGACAAGATCCGGGGCTTGTCCATCGGCGCCGACGACTACATGACCAAACCCTTCAGCGTCAGCGAGCTGCTGGCCCGGGTGGAAGCCCTCTGCCGCCGGGTGGAGCGGGATTCCCCCGCCGCCGGGGAGAGCGGGGGCCTTTTGACCAGCGGGGATTTTGTGCTGGACGAAAACCGCCGCCTGCTGCTGAAAAAGGGGCAGCCCATCGAGCTGACCCAGGTGGAATTCCAGATCATGGATCTGTTCTTCCGCAGCCCCGGTATCGCGCTGGTGCGGGAAAAGATCCTGAAAGGGGTCTGGGGTGAAAACTACTTTGGGGATGTGAAGATCGTGGACGTGAACATCCGCCGTCTGCGCATGAAGATCGAGGACGAACCCTCCCACCCGCGGCACATCCTCACGGTCTGGGGCTACGGCTACCGCTGGGAGGAATAATCCGCAGAAAAGGAGGGAGTTCTCCGGTTGAAAAAAGGCATCACACGCCGCTGGGTGCGGGGCAGCCTGCTGGTCACCGTACTGCTGGTGCTGCTGGTGGAGGGCATGTTCCTGCACAGCTACACCCAGAGCTATTACAATGGGGTGCAGCAGCTCATGTACCGCCGGTTCTCCTCCATCACCGGCCAGCTGCGCACCTACACCGGCGAAAACGTCCAGGCCATTGCCGCCAACCGCAGCGTCGCGCTGCGGCGGATGGTGGAGCAGTTCGCCGACAAGGACAAATATGAGTTTATGCTGCTGGACAGCCGGGGCGAGGTCATCGCCAGCACCAGCGGCACCGGCGCCGACGGCATCGTCACCAGCGAGGACTTCCTCATGGCCCAGGAGGCCGAGGACGGCATGGGGGTGGCTTTCTATGACACCGCTTCCGGCGAGCCGGTGATGTCGGTCTGCTGCCTCGTGCCCTATGCGGCGGAGGATGTGGCCGCCATGCGGCTGGTCACCAGCCTGAGCCTGGTGGAGGAGCAGATCCGGTATGTCATGCTCATCAGCGGGCTGGTGGCGGCGGCCATTCTGGGCTTTACCATCACCTCGGGCCTGTACTTTGTGCGGAGCATCGTGGTGCCCCTGGGGCAGGTGGAGCGGATCGCCGCCGACATCGCCCGGGGCAACCTGTCGGTGCGGCTGCCCGAGGCCGACCCGCCGAAGGATGAGATGGACCGGCTGCGCAGCACCATCAACCGGATGGCCGAGGGACTGGCCGAGACCGAAAAGATGAAAAATGAATTCATCAGCCTGGTCTCCCACGAGCTGCGCACCCCTCTGACCTCCATCGCCGGGTGGGCCGACACCCTCAGCACCCTGGACGACCCGGCCAGCGAGGACTACCAAAAAGGCCTGACCATCATCCGCCGGGAGACCGAGCGGCTGTACAGCATGGTGGAGGAGCTTCTGGACTTCAGCCGGATGCAAAGCGGCGGGGTCAGGATGGAATGCCGCCCGCTGGACCTGGTGGCCGAGCTCACCGACGCGGTGCTCTTCTGCGAGCCCCGCATCCAGCAGGAGGGGCTGGTGCTGGACTACGACGAGCCGGAAGAGATGATCCCGGTCTACGCCGACCCCGACCGGCTGCGGCAGGTGTTTATCAACGTACTGGACAACGCGGTAAAGTATTCCGCCTCCGGCGGAAAGATCACGGTCAAGATCTGGTGCGGGGAATACAAGGCCTTCATCGAGATCATCGACCAGGGCCGGGGCATTCCCGCCGAGGACCTGGCCAACGTCAAGACCCGGTTTTTCAAGGGCCGCAACGCGGTGCGGGGCAGCGGCATCGGCCTTGCACTGGTGGATTCCATCATGCAGGCGCTGGACGGCACCCTGGACCTGCGCAGCACCCTGGGCCGCGGCACCGTGGTCACCCTGGGGCTGCCGGTCTACCGGCGGTAAGGCCGCGAGAATCAAAAAGAATCACAGGAGGTTCAAGCATGAACAAAAAACCCGAATGTTTTAAGACCAGTGTGGGCGGACAGGCCCTGATGGAAGGCATCATGATGCGGGGCCCGAAGCTCATCTGCTGCGCGGTGCGCAAGCCGGACGGCAGCATCGAGACCAAGACCGAGCCCACCCCCCAGCACAGCGGCTGGATGAAGCTGCCCATCCTGCGGGGAGCGGTGTCCATGATCGAAAGTCTGGTGCTGGGCTACCGGTATATGATGTACTCGGCTCAGGTCAGCACCGGGGAGGACTACGCCCCGGAAGAGGAGGAGACCGCCTTTGAAAAATGGGTGGGGGACCACCTGGGGGAGAAGGCCGAGCAGGCGGTCATGGCCCTGGCGGCGGTGATCGGCGGCCTGCTGGCCATCCTGCTGTTTACGGTGCTGTCCACCGTGCTGGTGGGAGCGGTGGACCGGTTCTTCCCTCTGGGCCGCTGGGTCAAGGTGCTGCTGGAGGGCGTGCTCAAGGTGGGCATCTTCCTGTCCTATATGGCGCTGATCTCCCGCATGAAGGAGATCCACCGGGTATTCCAGTACCACGGCGCGGAGCACAAGACCATCGCCTGCTATGAGGCCGGGGAGGAGCTGACGGTGGAGAACATCCGCAAGCACACCCGCTTCCACCCCCGCTGCGGCACCAGCTTTTTGATTCTGGTGGTGCTGGTGAGCATCTTCCTGTACAGCGTGCTGCCCTGGAGCAGCACCGGGCTGCGGGTCCTGCTGAAGATCCTGCTGCTGCCGCTGGTCATGGGCATCAGCTGCGAGCTGCTGAAATGGTGCGGCCGGTCGGACAACTTTATCACCATGCTGGTGCGCCAGCCCGGCCTCTGGGTGCAGCGGCTCACCGTCTTTGAACCGGAGGATGACATGATCGAGATTGCCATCGCGGCGGTGACCCCGGTGCTGCCCGAGCGGCGGGAGGACGGCCAGTGGTGACCCCGGGCCTCTCCCCCCGGCAGGCCCTGGCCGAGGTGGAAGGCCGCCTTTCGGCGGCGGGCTGCCCCGACGCCGACTTCGACGCCCGGGAGCTCTACGAGATGGCGGCAGGGGAGGACCCGCGTCTTTCCGGCAATCCCCTGACCGCGGCCCAGGCCGAACGGCTGGAAGCCCTCTGTGCCCGGCGGGAAGCCCGGGAGCCGCTGCAATACCTGCGGGGGCGCTGGCCCTTTTTGGGCTTTGAACTGGCGGTGGGGCCGGGGGTGCTCTGCCCGCGGCCGGATACCGAGGTGGTGGCCCAGGCGGCGGCGGAGCTGATCGCCGGTCTGGAGGCTCCCCGGGTGCTGGACCTCTGCGCCGGGACCGGCTGCCTTGGCATCGGCATCAAGTTTTTCTGCCCCTCGGCCCAGGTTACCTGCCTGGAAAAAAGCCCCGAGGCCTTCGCCTATCTTGCCCGCAATGTCCGCGAGGCGCTGCCCGGGCAAGAGGCGGCGGAGCCGGTGCAGGGGGACTTGTTTGATTATTGGCGCACCCTTGCGCCGGGCAGTCTCGACCTGATCCTCTCCAACCCCCCCTATCTGACCACCGCTGAAATGACCGCCCTGCAGCCCGAGACCGCCCGGGAACCGGCCCTTGCGCTGGAAGCCGGGGAGGATGGGCTGGATTTTTACCGGGCGATTGCGGCAGACTACCAACAGGCGCTGCGCCCCGGCGGGGCTCTGGCGCTGGAGATCGGCTGGACCCAGGCCGCGGCGGTGACCGAGCTTTTGCGCCAGGCGGGCTGGCGGGAGATTCAGTGCATCCGGGACTACGGCGGCAACGACCGCTGCATCACCGCCCGGCGGCCCCGGGAAATCGAGTAAATATCACAACTTTCTGTTGTAAAAGTTCTGCTTTGTGTTATAATGAAAGAGAAAGCAGAAGGAACAGGTCCCCGGCTGGTTCCGGGGTCAAAAGGAGAGAGCTGATATGGCAAAAAATCAAAATACCGCTCCGGTGGTGGTTCGCAAGACCGAACCCAACGCCAAGAAGGACGCGCTGGCCACTGCCCTGGCCCAGATCGAAAAACAGTTTGGCCGCGGGGCCATTATGAAGCTGGGAGACAACGCCGCCATGCAGGTGGACGCCATCTCCACCGGCAGCCTGGGGCTGGATCTGGCCCTGGGTGTGGGCGGCGTGCCCCGTGGCCGCATCATCGAGATCTACGGGCCGGAATCCAGCGGCAAGACCACCCTGGCCCTGCACATCCTGGCCGAGGCCCAGAAAAAGGGGGGCGAGGTGGCCTTCATCGACGTGGAGCACGCCCTGGACCCCAACTACGCCGCCGCCCTGGGGGTGGACATCAACAGCCTGCTGGTGAGCCAGCCGGACACCGGCGAGCAGGCCATGGAGATCTGCGAGGCCCTGGTGCGCTCCGGCGCCATTGACGCCATCGTCATCGACTCGGTGGCCGCCATGGTGCCCCGGGCCGAGATCGAAGGGGAGATGGGGGACAGCCATGTGGGCCTGCAGGCCCGTCTCATGAGCCAGGCCATGCGCAAGCTGACCTCGGTCATCGGCAAGACCAACACGGTCTGCGTCTTTATCAACCAGCTGCGTGAAAAGGTGGGCGTCATGTACGGCAACCCCGAGGTCACCACCGGCGGCCGCGCTCTGAAGTATTACGCCTCGGTGCGCATCGACGTGCGCCGGGTGGAGGGCCTCAAAGACTCCTCCGGCCAGTTCATCGGCAACCACACCCGGGCCAAGGTGGTCAAGAACAAGGTCTCGCCCCCCTTCCGGGAGGCCGAGTTCGACATCATGTTCGGCGAAGGCATCTCCAAGATGAGCGAGCTGGTGGATGTGGGCGTCAAGCTGGGCATCCTGCAGAAGAGCGGCGCCTGGTTCAACTACGGCGATATCCGTCTGGGCCAGGGCCGGGACAACGCCAAGCAGTTTTTGAAGGACAACCCCGAGATCGCCGACGACATCGAGGGCCAGATCCGGGCCAATGCGGACAAGCTCTACGCCACCCGCCGCCCGGCTCCCCGTGCCGCCGCTGCCGCCCCGGCTGCCCCGGCAGAGAACGCCGCTCCCGCCGGGCCGGTGGTCAAGGCCCCGGCTCCCAGCTCGGAAAGCGAGCTGGACATCATGGTGGAGGATTAACCCATGCCCTGGCACAGAGGCCGCCCGGCGTCTGCCGAGCGGTCGGATGACGGGGAAAAGGCCTACGCCCGGGCCCTGGACAAGCTGGCCGGGCGGGACTATTCCTCCCAGGAGCTGTATGAACGGCTCTGCCGCCAGTTCACCGGCCCTGCCGCCGCCGAGGCCATCGCCCGGCTTTTGGAGCTGGGGCTTTTGGACGACGAGAAATACGCCGCGGCCCGGGCCCAGAGCCTCCAGCGGGCGGGCAAGAGCCGCCGCGCCGCCGCCTTCGCGCTGCGGGGGCGGGGCCTGAATGACGGCCAGATCGCCCAGGCGCTGGAGGCCGCCTACACCGCCGGGGAGGAGGAACCCGACCCCGAGCTTGCCGCCGCCACGGCCCTGGCCGCCGGGCGCTACCGGGCAAAGCTGGCGGCCGGACGGCGGGACCTGGTGGCCGCTGCGCTGACCCGGCGGGGCTTCCCCTATCCGGTGGTGCGGGCCGCCCTGGAGGCCGCCCAGCAGCAGCTGGAAGGCTGACCCATCCGAAAAACACAAAACGAAAGAGAAAGCAATAGGTTTCAAACTATGAAGATCGCCTGTATATCCCTCGGCTGCCCCAAAAACCAGGTGGACCTGGACGTGATGGTCCACTCGCTGCTCACCGCAGGACATGAGACGGTGGCCGAGATTCCCGAGGCCGATTTGGTGCTCATCAACACCTGCGGCTTCATCGAGAGCGCCAAGACCGAGGCCATCGAGAACATCCTGGAGGCCTGCTCCTACAAGGAGCAGAACCCGAACCTCAAGGTGGTGGTCACCGGCTGCCTGGCCGAGCGCTACCGCAGCCAGATTCGCCAGGAGATCCCCGAGGTGGACGCGGTGGTGGGCTGCGCCCAGAACCCGGCCATTGCCTCCATCGCCGCCCGGGTGGCCGGGGGCGAACAGCTGGAGAGCTACGGCCCCAAGAAGGATTTCCCCCTGGGGGGCAAGCGGGTCATCGGGACCCCGGCCCACTATGCGTACTTAAAGATCGCCGAGGGATGCAACAACCGCTGCCGCTACTGTGCCATTCCGCTGATTCGGGGCCCGCTCCACAGCCGGGACCTGGAGGACTGCGTGGCCGAGGCCAGGTGGCTTGCCGGGGAAGGGGTCAAGGAGCTGATCGTGGTGGCCCAGGACCCCACCGCCTACGGAGAGGACTGGGGCAAGCCCGGCAGCATCTGTGAGCTGCTGGACCGGCTCAACGCCATCGAGGGCATTGAGTGGATTCGCATCATGTACGCCTATCCCGAGCGCATCACCGACGAATTCATTGCCGCCATGCAGCGGCACAAAAAGGTGGTGCCCTATCTGGATCTGCCCATCCAGCACTGCAACGACGAGATTTTGCACAACATGAACCGCCGCAGCACCCGGGCCGAGCTGCTGGAGGTCATCGGCCGTCTGCGGAAGGCCATCCCCGGCGTGACATTGCGCACCACCCTGATTGCAGGCTTCCCCGGCGAGAGCGAGGAGCAGTTCGAGGAGCTGTGCAGCTTTGTGCGCCAGGTGCAGTTCGACCGTCTGGGCTGCTTTGCCTACTCGGCCGAGGAGAACACCCCCGCCGCCGCCATGGAAGGCCAGATCGAGCAGGAGGTCAAGGACCGCCGGGCCGAGCAGATTATGCAGATCCAGACCGAGATCATGGCCCAAAAGCAGGCCGAAAAGGTAGGCCAGGTGATTCGGGTGCTCTGCGACGGCATCGACGAGGAGAGCGGGCTGTACCTGTGCCGCAGCGCCGGGGACGCCCCCGAGGTGGACGGCTGCGTCTGCGTGGCCAGTGAGGAACCCCTCTATCCGGGCCAGTTCTACGACGTGCTGGTGGAGGAGAGCGACCTGTACGACCTGTTCGGCCGGGTCACAGAGGATACCGATTGTTGAAAAACAGGTAAAATTGCCTGTTTGGAGTGAATAAAGGGGGTATTGTAATGAATCTGCCCAACAAATTGACCATGGCCCGCATTCTGCTGGTGCCGGTGTTTATGGTCTTCGTCTCCCTGGGTCAGTACGGCACCGAGAGCTTTTCCTCCTCCTGGTATCTGCTGGCCGGGGTGGTCTTTGCACTGGCCAGCTTTACCGATTTTCTGGACGGCCATCTGGCCCGCAAGTGGAAGATGGTCACCGACTTCGGCAAGTTTGCCGACCCGCTGGCGGATAAGCTGCTGACCACCGTGGCCTTTCTGTATATGATGCGGGACGGGGTCTGCTCGCCGGTGGTGCTGGCCATCATCCTGGCCCGGGAGTTCGCGGTCTCCGGCCTGCGGATGGTGGCCGCCGGCGCCAAGGACGGCCGGGTCATCGCGGCCAACATGTGGGGCAAGGTGAAAACGGTGCTCCAGATGCTCAGCATCCTGTGCTACTACTTCCTGGCCGCTCTGGCCGGGCCCGCCAACGAGATGATGGTGAGCATGGTGGGCAATGTGCTGTGCTGGCTGGTGGCCGCCGTCACCGCCATTTCGGGCATCAAGTATCTGTGGGACAACCGCAGCTTCATCAACACCGCGAAATAAGCCGATGAAGGAGCATAAGACCAGTGCGGTGAGCAAGCTGCTGTCCATCCTCTGCAACGCGGCCATCGTCCGGATGGAGCTGTGGGCCATCCCCATGAGCTGGGACGGGGTCCACGAGCAGATGTTCACCTTCTACACCGAAAATTCCAATCTCTTCGCCATGGCGGTCAGCGCCCTGATGGTGCTCTGCCAGATCTGGGCGCTGATTTTCGGGCGGGAGATCCCCCGCTGGGTCAAGAACCTCAAGTACATGGCTACCTGCTGCCTGGCGCTGACCCTTCTGACCGTGGTGTTCGTGCTGGCTCCCATGTACGGGCCGGGCGGGCATTACATCATGCTCTGCACCAGCTCCATGCTCTACAACCACCTGCTGAACCCGGTGGTGGCTTGCCTCTCCTTTGTGCTCTTTGAGCGGCAGCCCGCGCTGCCGGGGCGGGCGGTGTTCTATCCGCTGATCCCCACCCTGCTCTACGGGCTGCCGGTGCTGGCGCTGAACATCCTAAAGGTCATGGAAGGGCCTTACCCCTTCCTCAAGGTCTACCAGCAGCCCCTCTGGGCCTCCTGCGCCTGGGCGGTGGCGATCATCGGCGGCAACCTGCTCATTGCCCGGGCCCTCTGGGCCCTCGGCGGGAACAAGCAGCACAGCTTTGCCCGGCGGTGAACCCAATCAAAGAGAAACAGACGCGGCATCCGCTCCCGTTTTTGGGAGAGAGGCCGCGTCTTGTTTTTGGGCGGAAAAGCTGCCGGCCCCGCGGGCAGAAGGTTTTTCTCCTGCGCTGCTCCGAGACCAGGCGGGCGGCTTTGCTTTTTTACGGTTTTGTGCAAAAAAGGCCCGGATTTTCGGCATCTTGCGGGCCGGATTTTGATTGACGAATCCCTGGGGTTCGGCTATGATGAAGGTAACAAAATTCTAGGAGGTGCCGCGCTATGCTGCATGAAGTCAGTTTCCCCTCTTACAACCAGCGAGATCAGGTGCAGGGCTGGATCTATGTACCGGCCATGAAGCCCAAGGGAATCGTCCAGCTCATTCATGGATTTGGCGAGCATTCCCGGCGCTATCTCCACATGATCGTCAAGTTCATGGATGCCGGATATATTGTGGCCGCGGACGACCATGTGGGCCATGGCAAAACCGCCATGGTCAACGGGGTGTGGAGCGACTGGGGCGACAAGGGCCCCCATACCATGATGGAGGACGAGCACACCTTCAAGCAGCTGGTCTGTGAAAAATATCCCGGGCTGCCCTATTTCCTCTTCGGCCACAGCATGGGCTCCTTCATTGCCCGCGACTACATCGCCACCTACGGTGAGGACCTCACCGGCGTTACCATCTGCGGTACGGCCGGGTATTTCCGAGGCGCTGCGGAGGCGGGAGAAAAGCTGAAAGCGGCGGTGGAAGCAGGCAAGGGGACGGAAGCCGACCCCGAACTCACCGGCGCGCTGCTGGGCTGGATGGGGGAGCGCTGCGGCGAGATCACCCTGGGGAATGAGTGGATCTGCTCCGACCCCTATGTGCAGAAGGACCACGCCGAGGACCCCTTCGATGCCTTTACCCGCCCCACCAGCAACCGCTCCCTGTACGACTTCACCCAGATGATGCTCTGCATCCAGGGGACCCAGTGGGCCGAAAAGGTGCCCAAGACCCTGCCCATCTACAACATCGCGGGGGACCAGGACCCGGTGGGCGAGTACGGCAAGGGGGTCTATGAGGTGTCCAACTGGCTGTACGATACCGGCCACAAGGTGACCACCAAGCTCTATTCCGGCTACCGCCACGAGATCCACAATTACAGCGACCTCAAGGACGAGGTGGAGGCGGGCATCCTCGCCTTCATGGACGGGCTGCTGTAACCCTTCGGGTCCCCCCTCCGGGGGAGCTGGCACGGCCTGCAGGGCCGTGACGGAGAGGGCCATATAAAAATAAAAGCGCTCTGCGTCTCCCTTTCGGGGGGCGCAGAGCGCTTTGCTTTTTATAGGTTCATGTACCGCTTACAGCAGCGGGATGCCGGCCTTGGCGCAGGCTTCCAGGGTGGCTTGGTCCCAGACGCTGGCCTGCACTTCGCCGATGTGGGCGCTGCCCAAAAGCAGCATGCACAGGCGGCTCTGGCCGATGCCGCCGCCGATGGTGTAGGGCAGCTGGCCGGCCAGAAGGGCCTTGTGGTAGGGCAGGGCGCGGCGGTCGTCGCAGCCCGCCAGGGTCAGCTGGCGGTCCAGGCTCTCGGGGCTGACCCGGATGCCCATGCTGCTCAGCTCATAGCTGCACTGCAGCGGGTCGTTCCAGAACAGAAGGTCGCCGTTCAGCTCCCAGTCGTCGTAGTCCGGGGCGCGGCCGTCGTGGGGCTGGCCGCTGCGCAGCTTGCCGCCGATCTTCATCAGGAAGGTGGTGCCGTGCTCCTTCACGAAGGCGTTCTCCCTCTCTTTGGAGGTCAGGCCGGGGTATAGGTCCTCCAGCTCCTGGGTGGTGATGAAGGTCAGGTTGGGGGTATGCAGCGGCAGATCCTGCAGCTGGGGAAACATGGCGTGGAGGTTCATCTCGGTGGCGCAGACCACCGAGACGATGGCCCGGGCCACCTGCTTGAGATAATCCAGGTTCCGGTCCTCCAGCCGGATGACCTTCTCCCAGTCCCATTGGTCCACATAGACCGAGTGGAGGTTGTCCAGCTCCTCGTCCCGGCGGATGGCGTTCATATCGCAGTACAGGCCCTTGCCCACCCGGAAGCCGTAGTCCTTGAGGGCCTTGCGCTTCCACTTGGCCAGGGACTGGACCACCTGGGCCTCGGTGGAGGTGTCCCGGATGTCGAAGGTGACCTTCCGTTCCACGCCGTTCAGGTCGTCGTTGAGGCCGGTGGACGCCTCCAGGAACAGGGGGGCCGAGACACGGTGCAGGTTCAGGGTGGCGCACAGGGTGTCGGCAAACAGCCGCTTCACGGTGCCGATGGCCCGCTGGGTGTCGTAGAGGTTGAGGGCCGGTTTATAGCCCTCCGGCAGATAGATCTTGCTCATAATACTTTCCCCTTTATCGTCTGTGCCCGCACAGCGGGCGGCCGTCCTTTGCCGCCCCGTCCCGGCGGGCCTATAACCGAATTATCGCACAACACACCACGATTGTAAAGCGCAACCTGATTTCGGAGCGCGCCGGGACCGGGCTTTGGGGCGAAATCTTCATTTTGCTTGCAACAAGGGGCCAACCGCGGTATAATCAAACCAACCATCGGGTCGGTCCGTGCCCGGTCAAATGATTCAAGGAGTGAGTCCCCATGCAGATTTTCAATACACTGACCCGCCAGAAGGAGGAATTTGTTCCTCAGATTCCCGGGGAGTACCGCATCTATGTCTGCGGCCCCACCGTCTACAACTACATCCACATCGGCAATGCCCGGCCGCTGATCGTCTTTGACACCCTGCGCCGCTATCTTGAGTACCGGGGCAACAAGGTGATCTATGTCTCCAACATCACCGACATCGACGACAAGCTCATCACCAAGGCCAAGGAGGAGGGCACCTCCATGCAGCAGGTGGCCCAGCGGTTTGAGGCCGAGTACCTCAAGGACGCCGAGGGCCTCAACTGCAAAAAGCCCACCGTCCAGCCCCGGGCCACCGAGCACATCCAGCAGATCCTGTCCATCGTGGCGGATCTCATCGCCAGCGGCCATGCCTACGTCGCCCGCAACGGGGATGTCTATTTCCGGGTCAAGAGCGACCCCGGCTACGGCAAGCTCAGCCACCTGAAGCTGGAGGACCTGGAGAGCGGCAACCGGGAGCTGCGCAGCCGGATGGAGGACGACCTGAAGGAAGACCCCGCCGACTTCGCCGTCTGGAAGGCCGCCAAGCCCGGCGAGCCCGCCTGGGAGAGCCCCTACGGCATGGGCCGTCCGGGCTGGCACATCGAGTGCAGCGCCATGAGCCGCACCCATCTGGGCAAGACCATCGACCTGCACTGCGGCGGCCAGGATCTGATCTTCCCCCACCACGAGAACGAGATCGCCCAGAGCGAGTGCGCCAACGGCTGCACCTTCGCCAACTACTGGATGCACAACGGCTTCATCAATGTGGACAACCAGAAGATGTCCAAGAGCCTGCACAACTTCTTCACGGTGCGGGAGGTGGCGAACCTCTACGGCTACGAGCCCATCCGGTACTTCATGCTCACCGCAGGCTACCGGATGCCGCTGAACTATACGGTGGAGCTCATTGAGAGCTGCAAGAACAGCCTGGAGCGGCTGTACACCTGCCGCGAGAATCTGGACTTCGCGCTGGAAAAGCAGACCTTCGGCGCCGATGAGACCCTGAAGGAGAAGGCCGCCGCTGCAAAGCAGAAGTTCTGCACCGCCATGGACGACGACCTGAACACCCCCGACGCCCTGGCCGCCATCTTCGATCTGGTGAAGGAGATCAACACCCTCTCCGCCTCCTCCTCCAAGGCCGCGCTGGAAGCCGCCGCCGCAGTCTTTGACGAGCTGACCGGCGTTCTGGGCCTGCTGTACAACCGCAAGAAGGACGAGGTGCCCGCCGAGATTACCGCCCTGGTGGAAAAGCGGGCTGCCGCCAAGAAGGCCAAGGACTGGGCCACCGCCGACGCCATCCGCGCCCAGCTCACCGAGATGGGCTGGGCGGTGAAGGACACCGCTCAGGGCCCCCAGCTGTCCCGGCTGTAAATCCCTTTGAACCCCTTTCCCCCTGCTTGCCCCCGGTGGGCGGAGCAGGGGGTTTTGGCGTAGTGCGGTTGAATCATGTCGTTGACCAAACTCTGGTTTTGCGGTAAAATGAAGGCAGCAGCCCCGGCCGGTTTCGGGGCTGCACCACTGCCTGTACAACCCAACAGGAGAACACACAGGAGGTTTATTATGCAAAGCAAAAGAATCGCTGCGCTGGTGCTGGCGCTGGTTATGGCCTGCACCACGGCAATCCCGGCTTTTGCGGCGCCGGCTTCGCCCCGGATCTTATCGGAACAGGCCTGGACCATACTGGAAAACTGCGGCAATTTCCTGGATACCAACGGCCCGGCCCGGCTGCGCATCAAGGCGGCGAAAAATCCGGTCTACGGCTCCCCGGTGGAGCTGTCCATCACCGCTGAGCCGGAGGACACCCAGTTCATTGGGGTGGTCATCGGCACCAAAGGCATGGCGGAGGGCTATGTGGGCCTGATCCTGCCGGAGAAGGTGCGCATCCTGCTGGAGCTCATTCCGCTGCCCAGCTCCATGGCGGTGAACCCCAACGCGCGGGGTGAATTCAATCTCTACCAGTATATCAAGCAGCTCATCGACGGCAACGACGCCGAGGTGCTCATCCGGGTGGCCGAAGAGCTGACCGGCATCATCGAGATCCTGCAATACTATGCCCCCTCTCTGACCGACGTGGTGGAGGGCATGAAAACCGCCCTCAACCTGATCCGGTTCTATCTGCCCGCCACCATGGCCACCCGCATCTATCTGGACGAGCAGCCCACCGATTCGGGCAGCTACCTGGTGGGCGCTGTGACCCTGGGCAGCAGCCTGTTCAACAATGCGGGCCTTGCCAGCATCAAGGTGGCCCGCAAGAGCGAGGGTGTGCGGATGTACTGGACCCAGCAGACCCCGGCCACCATGACGGTGGCCGAGGCGGCGGCCTTTGATTTCTCCGCCGTCACCGAGGACAACGGCACCATCGTGGAGAACAGCATCGTCAGCTACACCTACAAGAATAAGTCCGGCACCCCCCGCTACAACTCGGATGTGCCCCCCACCGAGCCCGGCGAGTACACCCAGACCGCGGTGCTGGGCGGCAACTACCAGGCCGACAACATCTCCCGGGAATTCCGCATCGTGGAGTAACCGAGGATTTTCCGCTTATGAAAGCGGAGCAAAAAGCCTTCCCAGACCATCCCCGCATCCTGCGGGGATGGTTTTTATGGTCTTGGGCAGGGGCTGCGGCCGGAAAATCTTGCCGGACGCCCCCGTCATCTTGTGAAAGCCCCTCGGCACCGGTGAGGCATTTACCCTTTTGCAAAAAAAATCCCCCGCCGAAGCGGGGGAAAATTTTTTAGAAGAAGGGCCGGTAGTAGAACCCTCTCCCGCAGCCGCCGCAGAAGCAGTTGCACAGAAGGTTCAGAAGGATCATGCTCCAGCACCAGCGCATCAGCCCGCCGGACTGGGTGTAGGTGGTCTGGGTGCGGTAGGTGTTGCCGGGGTTCTGCATCCGGTTCAGATGCATCCGGTATTCGGTGTTGTTGGGCTCCATCTGGGCGGCGCGGCGGGCGTCCTGCAGCGCCTCGATGCTGCGCCCCAGCCCCTGGTTTGCCAGGGAAGAAAGGTAATACCAGCGGGCGGTGCGCTCCGAAAGGCCGTCCAGCACCCGGCGCGCCTCGGCGTACCGGCGGTTGACGATGAAGTTCCGGGCCGCCTGCATCTCGGCGCTGTCCGCTCCGGCATAGCTGGGGCCGGACTGCTGCTGCTGATAGCCGTCAAAGCCGAACCCGAAGGGGTCGAAGCCGTAAAATCCGCCGTAGAATCCGCCCTGGCTGCCGTAACTGCTGCGGCTGCCGTAGCTTTGGCTGGAATACCCGCCGGAATACCCGCTCTGGCCGCCGTAGCTGCCCGCCGGGCCGCTTGTCTCGCCCTTGGTGATGGCGTCGTAGGCGGCCTGCACCTCTTTAAAATGCTCCTCGGCGGTGGGGTCGTTGGGGTTTAAGTCCGGGTGCCAGCGTTTGCACTGGGCCCGGTATGCTTTTTTTATCTCGTCGTCGCTGGCACCGCGTTGGATGCCCAGCACCTCGTAGGGATCTCTCATCTGGTTCCTCTATTTCCTCTGGGGCGGCAAAAAACCGCCGGGGCTGCTCTCCAAGCATCCAGTGTAGCGGCTCAAGACCCAAAAATCAAGGGGTCGGCGGCATTTTCTGCTGCTGGGCGCTGCCTTTTGCCGCCTTTTTCTGCTGCTGGGCGCGGCGGATGTTGTACCGCAGCCACACGCCAGAATACAGGATGTTGCGCAGAAGGTCCACGTCCTCCACGCAGGGCAGCCGCTCAAACCCGGCGGCGCAGCCCGCCAAAAGAAGCTCGAAGATCTCCCGCATCTCCTCTTCGTACCCGGGCCGCCGGCTGAGACTGCGCAGGGGGTTGTAGGCGTTTTTGCGCTCGTCCCGGGGCAGATCGTCGTAGGCGTCCAGCAGGTAGATAAACTTGCCCATCTGCATGCCGATGCTGCGCAGCTCGTCCGACCAGCGGTCGGACCGGTAGTCGAACAGCTCTGCCATCAGCTCCCCAAAGCAGCCGGAAACCGCGTCCAGGTCCTCGCTGCCTGCGGCCTCGTATTCCGCCAGCCGGGCGAGGCAGTCCCGGATCGCTTCGGCCTGCCGGGGCCAGCGCGCCTCGGCGGCAGGGCAGCGGGCGGCCAGAATCTTCATATACCCGAGCCCCGCCAGGGAATGATCGTCCTGCCATTTGTCCCTGGCGTTGTAGTAATGCAGCAAGACCCCCATGTCGGCGCAGTAGTCGGTGGGGGCGGCGTACCGCCAGTCCTGGCGGCGGATGGGGTGCACCGGGCAGTGCCCGCACTCGGCGGTCCAGTCCTCCGGCTCCTGATACAGGCTGCACAAAAGCAGGTTCAGGAAGGTCAGGTCATAGCTCAAGGTCAGCCGCCCGGGCAGCCCGTGGAGTACGCCGGTTCTCCGGCAGAGCCCGCAGTAGGCGGTACGGTAGCGGGCCTGGGCCTCCTTGCTGAGGGCGGCCTCGTCCGGGATGATGTAGCCGAACATCAGCTCTTCTTAATGAACTGGGTGCCGCAGCGGGGGCAGGAGATCTGGATGCGCCCGCGCCCGCGGGGAACCCGCAGCTTCTGGCGGCACTGGGGGCAGCGGTAGTAGCGGTAGTATTTGCGCCCCTGCCACTGGCTCTTGAGCCCGGCGAACTTGTTCTGGACCCGCTGCTGGAGGTTGTAAAAACGGTAGTTCTCCTCGGTGCGGCGGGAGATGTTGCGGCTCAGCATCCGCCAGTAGCAGACACCCAGCACCGCGATGCCCAGCCAGCTCACCAGCGAGGAGCGCAGCAGCAGCGAAATTGCCAGCAGCACCAGCGCGCAGATGCTCAAAAACTGGTTCAGCCCGTCCGAGCCGTACCGTCCGGTCATAAATCGGCGGAATTTTTCTCTCATAGCACTCATCCTTCGTATTGTCCCTTCTGGTTTCTTCTTCGTGTCCATAAAAAGGCCGGGGCAGCCATGGGGCCCCGGCATGCCATTCTCGTCATGGAACAGTATGCCATGCAAGAATGATAAATTTTTGAACAGACTGCAAATCTATCATGAAGGACGGAATTTAACCGGCCTTGGACCGCTGCCCGGATGGAACGAACGGCAGGCCGCGCAGTTTTCGCCCTGGGGCGGCCTCAGGTTCGGGTGCGCACCGTGATGACGGCCTCGGTCTCCAGCGCCCCTTCCATCCGGCAGTGCAGCACCGCCCGGCCCGCCTGGCCGGTGGTGGCAAGGTAGGTCCCGGCCGCGCCGCCCCGCAGCGGCACCACCGACGGGCCCAGGATCTTCAGCGGCCCTTCCACCGAGAGGCTCACCGCCTCGCTGCAATAGGGCAGCAGGTTGCCGTTCTGGTCGATGGCCCGCAGGCTCACCGCCGCACAGTCCCAGGTGGGGCCGTCGGTCAAAAGGGGATTGTGCACCGTGCATTCCAGCCGGATGCGCTGCACCGGCTCCCGCACCACGGCCCGGACCACCCGGCCCCGCCAGACCGCCTCGAAGCGGTAGCGCACCGTTTCGCCCCCCAGCACCCCGATATATTTGTAGTAGAGGGCGATGCCCTGGTCCCAGTTCATCCGCAGCGAGTGCAGCACCCGGGACACCTTGGCCCGCAGCAGGGCGGAGGGCTCCATGTTCTGGCGGCGCAGCTCGTTGAGGCAGTCGGCCAGCAGCTGGGCCTCCGGACGGGGGATGCCCTCGTATTTCTCCAAGAGCCCCCCGACAAAATCGTCGATGGCAATGGGCGGGTGGGGCAGCGCCGCAAACCGTCCGTGCCGGTCGGGCACAAACTCGGTCACCAGGTCCTCCCCCCGGTACATCCGCACGCTGTCCGCATTGGTGAAGGCCCAGCATCCGCCCAGAAATCCGGCGGGATGGTCCCCCAGCGCCATGGCCGAGGAGATCTCCAGCACCACCTCGGAGGGGGCGTGAGGGGTCTTTTGGCTGGCGTAGACCGCGGCGGCCAGTTTCGGGTTGCGGAACATGTCGGTCACCCCGTGGTAGCAGATCCGGTCTCCGCTGCCGAACTGCTGGTGGGTGTTGTAGTCCGCCATGCACCAGCCGAAGCTCCCGGCCACCCCCTGCTGGGCGATGGCGTCGTTGAGCACCGCGGCGTGCCGCAGGGCCTGGGTCAGCCGGTGGGGCTCGTCGTCAAAGGCCTTGGTGGGGAACATGTGGCCGCTGTGCTCGCTGATGAGGTAGCCCTTGCGAGGGTCGGGGGTCACAAGGGTCCGGGGCTGGCAGGCCGCGCCCCGCCCGGCGTAGGAAAAGTCGTTGTAGGCGTAGACGTCCTCCAGCAGCTGGCTCTTCTTGATGCAGCGCACCCCGCTGGTGGGGCGGGTGGAGTCCAGCCGGTGGGCGGCCTCGTTGGTCTTTTTGTAGAAGGCTTCGTCGTCCGGGCTCTCGTTGATCCGCACTCCCCACAAAAAGATGCTGGGATGGTTGCGGTACTGGCTCACCATCTCGCGGCAGTTCTGCAGGGCCTGGGCCTTCCAGGCGGCGTCTCCGATGTACTGCCAGCCCGGCATCTCGGTAAAGACCAGCAGGCCCAGCTCGTCACAGGCGTCCAGAAAGGCCTGGCTCTGGGGGTAGTGGCTGGTGCGCACCGCGTTGCAGCCCAGCTGCTTTTTCAGGATCTGGGCGTCCAGACGCTGGATGGAGGCGGGCATGGCGTAGCCCTGGTAGGGGTAGCTCTGGTGGCGGTTGAGCCCCCGGAGCGAGAGCTTTTCCCCGTTGAGATAAAAGCCCCCCGCCACGAATTGCAAGGTCCGGAAGCCGAACCGCACCGCTTTTTCGTCCAGCACCCGGTCGGGCAGGCCGTTGGAGCCGGGGCGGATCAGACGCAAGGTCAGGGTGTAGAGGGTGGGGTGGTCGGGGCTCCAGGGATGCACCCCGTTGAGGGTGCCGGTGATGGGCAGATCCAGCACGCCGGGGTAGACCGCAGTGCGCCCGGCGGCGGTGCGGATCTCGGCCGAAAGGGTGCAGCCCACTGTTTCGCCCTCTGCCGCCGAATAGATGCGGAAGCTGCCGTCCGCTTTGGCCTGGATGAACAGATCCCGCAGATAGGCATTTTCCTTGATTTCCAGGTGCACCGGCCGGTAGATGCCGCCATAGGTCAGATAGTCGATCCGGCCCCCGAAGGGCGGGATGTTGAGGTTCTCCCGGCTGTCACAGCGGACGGTCACCAGGTTTTCCTCCCCCAGCCGCAGGGCGTTTGTAAGGTTGGCGGTAAAGGCGGTGTACCCGCAGCTGTGATGGGCCACCCGCAGCCCGTTGCAAAAGACGGTGGCGTCGTGGGCCACTGCCTCGAACTGCAAAAGGACGGTCCGGCCCTCCCACTCTTTGGGGGCAAAGAATTTTTTGCGGTAGCCGCTGACCATCTGATAGTCGTTTTCGTTGCAGTAATTGTAGGGCAACACCCGCACCGTGTGGGGAATGCGCACGGTCTCCAGCTCCTGCTTCGGGCAGTCGGCCCGCAGCATGGCCGGGGTGAACACAGGGGCAAACTGCCAGCCGTCGTTCCAGTCGAAATGTTCCATAAACGCTTCTCCCTCTGATAAGGTCATCTTAGCATTATGCTACCACAAAGTTGTGAACGAAAAAAGCGCCGGTACCCACTTTTTTCAGGAAAAAGGACAAAAAATCCCATCTTTCCGGACGGGCGGCGGGGGTTAAATAAGGACCTGTTTGCCGCAGGGCGCAAAAAAGCCGCCGGGAGACCGGCGGCTTTCTCGGAACAGCAAAAATCAGCGGATGAAATTGGTCATGGGGCGGCGGGGATTGTCGGGATGGTCGATGCCCGCGGCCTTGCCTGCCTGGATGCAGTTCAAAAGCCAGGCCATGTTCCGCCCCAGGTCCCGCATGATGGCGCAGCCTTCCTCGTCCTTGAGCACCTGTTCGGGGTTCGAGCCGTGGACCATGGGCCAGTAGGAGGCGTTGACCAGCGGCATGTGGAAAAACTCGGGGTACTTGGCCAGCTGGTCCAGGGTGGTGGTGGTGCCGGCGCGCCGGGCCGAGCAGCAGATGGCCGCGGGCTTGTAGGCCAGATACCGGCCCCCTGCGTAGGCCAGCCGGTCCATAAAGCTGGTCATATTGCCGGAAGCCGAGGCGTAATGCACCGGGCTGCCGAACACAAAGCCGTCGGCAGTCTTGGCCTTCTCGATGGCCTCGTTGACCACCCCGCCGAAAACGCAGCCCTCGCCCTTGGCGCAGCCGCCGCAGCCCACGCAGCCGCCCACCGGCTTGCCGCCCACGTGGAGAATCTCGGTGTCGATGCCGGCGGCGTTCAGCTCCTGGGCAATGATGCTCAGAGCAGTATAGGTGCAGCCCTTTTCCTTGGGGCTGCCGTTGATGAGCAGAACCTTCATAAAAACCAACCTCTCTTTTCTCTGCTGCGCCCAAAGCCGGGCACATGGAAAATGTATGCTCCGGGCCTTATTATAGCACACCGACCGGGCGGGGGCAATCGAGGCCCCTCTCTTGACAAATGCCGCAGCAGCGTGCGATAATAGACAATCAACCAAGCATAAAAGGAGGATACAGTATGCGTGTCATCGCGGGCGAAGCCCGGGGCCGCCGGTTGGAGGCTCTGGAGGGGGAGGAGATCACCCGTCCCACCCTGTCACAGGTAAAGGAGGCGATGTTCAGCATCGTCCAGTTCGATCTGCCGGGCGCGCGGGTGCTGGATCTCTTCGCCGGCAGCGGCCAGCTGGGCATCGAAGCTCTCTCCCGCGGGGCAGCCCGGTGCGTTTTTCTGGATTCCGACCGCAGCGCGGTGAACATCGTGATGCGCAACTGCAAGGCCTGCGGGGTGTTCGACCGCAGCCGGGTGGATCTGGGGGAGGCCGCGCGGTATCTCTCGGTTTGCCGGGAGCAGTTCGACCTGGTTCTTTTGGACCCGCCCTTCCGCCGCGGTATGCTGGAGGGGATCCTGCCCGCAGTGGACAAGGTCACCGCCCCGGGGGGCATCGTGCTCTGCGAGAGCGAGACCGGCCTTGTGCTGCCCGCCCAGGTGGGAGAGCTTTCGCTGCGCAAACAATACAAATACGGCCGGGTGCTGCTGTGGAAGTACACGAAGCCCCGCCCCCAGCCGGAGGAAAGTGAGGCCATTCAGCCATGAATGTAAACGAGCTTTTGGATACCATCGAAGACGCGCTGGAGGAGAGCGCGGGGATGCCCCTGTCCGGGGGCAAGCGGATCGTGGACGTGGAGCAGATCCGGGATTATCTGGACGAGATCCGCGCAAACCTGCCCGGCGAGCTGCGCCAGGCCCAGGCCATCGTCAACGACCGGGCCCAGATCCTGGATTCGGCCAACGCCCAGGCATCCGCCATCGTGAAAAAAGCGGAGGAGCGGGCCCGTATCCTGGTCAGCGAGGCCGAGATCGTCAAGCAGGCCCAGCAGCGGGCCGCCGAGCTGCTGGCCCAGGCCCAGGCCGAGTCCCGCACCGTCCGCCAGACCGTCACCGACTACTGCGAAAATATGCTCAAGAGCACCGAGGAGGTCATGACCGCCAACGCCTCCCAGGTGCACAGCGTGCGCGCAAACCTGCGCCAGAGCGCCAAGCGCTCGGGCCAGTAAACTCAGCCGCTTTTGCCCCCTTCCGGTTTTTGCCGGAAGGGGGCTTTTTGCATCCTGGCTCCAGGGAAAGAAAGGAGAAACAGGACCGGGAGAAATAAGTGGGAATTTGGTGGGATATTTTAGGGGGTGTACAAGCTGAATCGAACAAATTGCACCCGTCCTGTAATCATGCGTTTTTTTTCCTCTTTTTATAGGACGGCGTTTCGGCAAAGGGGCGGATTTTGTTTGAAAAAGGGGTGCGAAAACTATTGAAATCCTATGGCTCATTTGTTACAATAAGTTCATATCTAGTGGAGTAAAGCGGTGAAAAGTGGGGAACTTTCCCAAACCTTGTGCAAAAGGGGGCGGTAAAGCGTGTTCTTTGGCCGGTACAACTGCGCGCTGGACGCCAAGGGACGGCTGAATTTCCCCGCCAAATTCCGTGAGGGCATGGGCGAGAGCTTTGTGGTCATGGAATGGATCGACCGATGCCTCTTTGTTCTGCCCATGAGCGAGGTGGAAAAGCTCAGTGAAAAGCTGGGCGCGGACGAGCTGATGGACAGCTGGGAGATCACCGGCGACCTGTTCAGCACCGCCTGCGAGGTCACCCCGGACAAGCAGGGGCGCATCCTTCTGCCCGCCGAGCTGCGGGAGTATGCGGGCCTTGGCCGTACTGTGGCAGTGATCGGCAACCGCAGCCACGCCGAAATCTGGGATGCTGAGACCTGGGATGCCCGGCGGGCTGCGGTCACCAACGAAGAGCGGGCCCGGCGGCTGCGTTCGCTGCACCTGTAAAAACTCCGCAAATCTTACCGGAAGGGGGCGAGCGCCATGCAGGACCCAGAACAGCTGGAATTTGACCCGGGTTCCTTTTCTCATCAGCCGGTGCTGCTGGAAGAATGTCTGGAAGGATTGGCCATCCGGCCGGACGGCATCTATCTGGACGGCACCGCCGGAGGCGCAGGCCATTCCCGCCGGATCGCGGAAAAACTGGACGCCGCAGCGGGCGGGCGGCTGATCGCACTGGACCAGGACCCCGACGCGGTCTGCACCGCCACCGCCCGTCTGGCCGGGCTGCCCGCCACCGTGGTGCGGGCGAACTTCTGCCAGGCAGCCCGGGTGCTGGACGAGCTGGGCATCCCGCAGCTGAACGGGGTGCTTTTGGACCTGGGAGTCTCCAGCCATCAGCTGGACGACGCGGCCCGGGGCTTTTCCTACCGGGCGGACGCGCCGCTGGACATGCGGATGAGCCAGTCCGGCGAGAGCGCGGCGGATCTGGTGAACACCCTTTCCCGGGAGGAGCTGAGCCGCATCCTCAAGGAATACGGCGAGGAACCCTACGCCTGGCAGATCGCCGGGCGGATCGTGGAGGCCCGGGCCGAGGAGCCCATCACCACCACCTTACAGCTGGCCGGGATCATCGCCTCGGCCATGCCGCCCGCTGAGCGGCGCAAAAACAAAAACCCGGCGCGGCGCAGCTTCCAGGCGCTGCGCATTGCGGTCAACCATGAGCTGGACGTGCTGGACCAGGGGTTGGAGGCGCTGTTTGAAGCGCTGGCCCCCGGCGGGCGGCTGTGCGTGATCACCTTCCACTCGCTGGAGGACAGGCTGGTCAAGAACAAGTTCCGCCGCTGGGCCACCGCCTGCACCTGCCCGCCGGAGTTCCCGGTCTGTGTCTGCGGCGGCAAGGCCAAGGCCAAGCTCATCACCCGCAAGCCTATTGAGGCAAAGCCTCAGGAGCTGGAAGAAAACCGGCGCAGCCGGTCCGCCCATCTGCGTGTATTGGAAAAATGTGCCGAAACCGGCGCTTAAAGGTACGAAGGGGGAAGATCAATGGCTCAGGCAGCATACGATTATAGCGACGCACAGGTAAAGCGCCGCCGCCCACGGCAGCAGCCGGAGCGCAAAGCGGCCCTCAGGGTCGAACAGGGCGGCAAACGTCGGCTTACCCCGCTGCAGGCAGCGATGCGCTGCGCGGTGCAGCTGGTGAGTCTGGGGCTTCTGGTGGGCTTTGCGGTGGCCCTCATCTGGAGCGAAGCCCAGATCGTGGAGCTCAGCGGAGAGATCCGCACCGCAAAGGCAGAGCTGGTCTCCCAGCAGAGCCAGTACGACTACTACACCACGACGCTGGACAGCCAGAACAGCATCACCCGTGTGGAGGATGTGGCGAGCCAGCTGGGGCTGGTCAAGGTGGACGAGAGCCAGATCACCTACATCCGCCTGCACAGCGACAGCGCCCTGGTGCGCCGGGAGAGCACCGTGGAGCAGTGGACCGGCATTCTGCAGGCCGGTGTGCTGAGCCTGATGGGCTCCGCCGCCAATGCGGGGAACTGAACCCCGGACAAAAAACAATTCGGAACATCGTGTATGAGACAAACCGAAAAAGCGTGCGGCAGCGCACGCTTTTTCGGTTTGTGCAGGAGAAACTATGACCCATATGCCAAATGACCGCCGGCACGGCAGGCAGCCTGCCTACCGGCTCTGCCGGCCGGATCAAAACGAGCGCATCCCCCGCCGGATCGCGCGGATCGGCCGGCTGGTCCCCATCGGAGCGGTGCTGCTGGCCACCGTGATTGTGGTGCGCAGCCTCTACCAGATCCAGATTCGGGACGGGGAGATGTACAGCCGGTATGCCAGTGCCCAGCAGCTGCTGGACAGCACCCTGCCCGCCACCCGGGGCGAGATCTACGACGCCACCGGCAAGACCCTTGCCTCCACCAACGTGGTGTGGGACATCTGGTGCGACCCCAGTTACAGCACGGCGCTGTACGACACGGTGACCACCACCTCCACCGACCCCGCCACCGGCGAGGAGATCGAGACCAGTACCCGGGTGCTGGATGAGACCGCCTGCGCCCAGATCAGCCGGGACCTTGCCAAGATCCTGCTTTCGGGGGACGGAGTGAGCACCGACAAGGTGGACACCGCCAGCGCCGAATTCCAGGCCCAGTACCAGAGCCTGTACGACCAGCTGTCCCGCATTGATGTCGCCTATGTGGTGCTGGCCAACAAGGTGAACAATGCGGTCAAGGAGAGCATCGAAAAGTATGTGAGCGAGAATTCGGGCAAAAACTACCGCATCTCCATCTCCTCTTCCAAGACCTACCTGCGCAGCTATCCCTACGGCGCCTTTGCGGCGGCGGTGCTGGGCTTCTGTGACGCGGACGGAAACGGCTTTTACGGGCTGGAAAAGTCCTACGAGGATGTACTGGCCGGAGTGGACGGGCGGACGGTGACCATCCGCAACGCCCGGGGCAACGCGGTCAACGACAGCAACGCCACCACCTTCGAGGCCCAGGACGGCGCAAGCCTGGTGCTCTCCCTGGACGCCACGGTCCAGGAGATCGCCGAGCGGTATCTGAATGAGGCCATCGCCGCCAATGTGGTGGAGAACCGCGGCTGCGCCATCGTCATGAACGTCAACACCGGCGCGATCCTGGCCATGGCCTCAAAGCCCGACTTCGACCCCAACGACCCCAACAGCTACGCGGCCAATCAGGCCTATCTGGAAGAGCTGGTGCGGGCCGAGCCGGAGCTGTACGGCATCTATCAGACCGACGAGGAAGGCAACTTCATCACCGACGAAGAGGGAAACAAGATTTTGGACCCGGACGCCGATTATTCCGGCTATTTCCGGGACATTCAGTGGAAAAACAAGGCCATCACCGAACTGTACTATCCCGGCAGCGTGTTCAAGGTCATCACCGCCGCCATGGGGGTGGATTCGGGGCTGGCGACCTATAACACGACCCTGGAGTGCAACGGCGCCTACGGGGTAGCCAAGGAGACCTACCACTGCGCCGGGCGCAAGTCCCACGGGGCCCAGAACCTGGCCCAGGCGCTTTTGAACAGCTGCAACATCTATTTCATCCAGCTGGGCCAGCGGATCGGCAGCTCGCTGTTCTATGACTACTTCCAGGCCTTCGGTTTTACCGAGCGCACCGGGGTGGACCTGCCCAACGAGACCAGCTACATGCAGTATTATACCGAGGCGGGCCTCGGAGAGGTGGAACTGGCTTCCTCCTCCTTCGGCCAGGCCATGGCCATCACCCCCCTTCAGACCTGCACCGCCATTGCGGCCTGCGTCAACGGCGGGTATCTGGTGACCCCCCATGTGGTGGATAAGATCGTGGACGCCAGCGGCAATGTGATCCAGGAGATCGGCGCAGGGGTGCGCCGCCAGGTCATCAGCGCCAGCGCCAGCAACACCATCCGCCAGATCATGGAGTATGAGGTGGGCAACGGGACCACCACCAACGGCGGCTACAAGGCCTATGTGGCGGGCTACCGCATCGGCGGCAAGTCCGGCACCTCGGAACAGCTGAACATGGACCGCCGGGAGGACGGCGACTACAAGAAGGTGGCCTCCTTCGTGGCAGTGCTGCCCGCCGACGACCCGGAGATCCTGGTCTATGTGATGCTGGACGACCCCAACAATGTGAAAACCGACTACTCCTCCATTCTGGCCGCGCCGGTGGTGGGCAACATCATCAGCGAGGTGGCTCCCTATCTGGGCATTGCCACCGACGGCATCGACCGCAGCGGCACCACCGTTCGGGTGCCGAACCTTGTGGGCCAGGAGTGGAGCAACGCTCAGGTGGAGCTGAACATCCGGGGGCTCAAGCACCGTCTGGTGGAGTCCGCTTCGGACAACACCGGCGCGCCGGTGACCTACCAGTATCCGGACGCCCGCACCGTTGTGGCCAGCGGCACCACCGTTTATCTCTACACCGAAGGAACCAGCGGCGCGCTGACCGAGGTGCCGGACGTTTCCGGCAAGAGCCCGGAGTTTGCCCGGCAGATCCTCTCGGCCGCCGACCTCAACTGCGTGGTGGAGGGCAGCGGGCTGGTGGTGAGCCAGAACGAAGCGCCCGGAGCCTCGGTCCAGAAGGGAACGGTGGTCACCATCGTCTGTTCGGACGCCGCCCCGGCGGCCGCAGCTCCCGCGCCGGAGGGGCAGGCCCCGGCCTGAAAAGCGGGCCCCAAAAACCGCGCTTCAATCGTGCCCCGTGTGAGGAGGGGTTACCGACCGTTATTTGCGACAGGATAGGGAAAGGGGAACACTATGGAACCAATCTATGCAGCAACACTTCTGGCGGGGCTCGTGCCCGAGGGATTTGCACCGGCGGATCAGCGCATCACGCTGGTGACCACCGACAGCCGGGAAGTGTGTCCCGACAGCATCTTCGTTGCCTTCCCGGGGCAGAAATTTGACGGCCATGACTTCGCGGCCAAAGCCCTCGAGGCAGGGGCCGCTTATGTGGTGCTCAACCACCCGGTGGAGGGGGTCCCGGCCGAAAAGACCATCCTCTGCCCGGACAGCTACAAGGCCATGCTGACGCTGGGAGCCAACTACCGCGCCCAGTTCAGCCCTAAGATCATCGGCATCACCGGCAGCGCAGGCAAGACCACCACCAAGGAGTTCTGCTATGCGGCGCTGGCCGCATGCGGCAAGGCGCTGCGCACCGAGGGCAACCAGAACAACGAGCTGGGGGTGCCCCGCACCCTGCTGCGGCTGGAACAGGATACCCAGTATGCAGCGGTGGAGATGGGCATGAACCATGCGGGGGAGATCGAGCGGCTGTCCCTGTGCGCAAAGCCGGACGCCGCCATCATCACCTGCATCGGCCTGTCCCACATCGGCAACCTGGGCAGCCAGGAGAACATCTGCAAGGCAAAGCTGGAGATCTGCGCCGGCCTGCCCGAGGGCGCGCCGCTGGTGCTCAACTACGACGACCCCTTCCTGCGCGCAGCCCAGCTGCCCGCCCATGTAAAACAGGTCTGGTTCAGCCTTACCAGCCAGGAGGCGGACGCCAGCGCCTCGGCCATCCGGCAGGACAAAAAGGGCACCAGCTTTCTGCTGGACGACCCGGAAAACGGCTGCTTCATGGTGACCATCCCGGCCATCGGCAAGCACAACGTGGCCAACGCTCTGGCCGCCTACTGCGCCGCCACCCGCCTGGGCCTGCCTGCCCGGGAGGTGATCCAGGGCCTCAAGAACTTCAAGCAGGTGGGCATGCGCCAGAAGCTGGTGGACCACAAGGGGGTCAAGGTCATCGAGGACTGCTACAACGCCAACCCCGACAGCATGCGGGCCGCGCTGGAGACCTTCAAGACCCTGCCCGCCAAGCGCCGCTTTGCGCTGCTGGCCGACATGCTGGAACTGGGAGACGCCGCCCGCGCCGCCCATGAGGAGGTGGGCCGCCAAGTAGCCGCCGCCGAGCTGGATTTTCTCATCACCTACGGCGAGCTTGCCCACCGCATCGCGGTGACCGCAGCGGCCAAGGGGGTGCGCACCGTCTACGCCCACAGCCATCAGGAGGCTGCCGACATCCTGGCAAAGCTGGTGCAGCCGGGGGATCTGGTGCTGGTCAAGGGCAGCCGGGGCATGGAGCTGGAAAAGGCGCTCCAGATCTTCTATGAGGAATACGAGCCGGAACAGGCCTGACCGCCGGCCGAGAGAGGGACTGCTATGATGCGTTTTGCCTTGATCGCCGCCTGCTTTTTGGGCTTTGCCCTCACTGCGGCGGTCGGGAACCTGATCCAGCCGCTGGCAAAGGTGCTCTTTCCCCCCGAGGAGCCGCCCGGCGGCAAGCTGGACAAGAAAATCAAATCGGCGGTTTCCGGCCCGGAGGAGCCGCCCGAACCTTCCCGCCCCAAGGGGCTGGCCGCAGTGGGCGGGCTCTGCTTTGCGCTGGGGACCCTGACCGCCGTAGGCGTGGGCTGGACGGCGGCCTGTGTGATCCAGCCCGAACTGCTGGGAGACGAATCCCAGATGAACACCCGTCTGCTCATCGGCCTGGCGGGCGGATTCTTGTTCGGCGGGGTGGGCCTGGCCGAGGACCTGGCGAGGCTTCGCCCCGGCCGGGTGCTGGGGCTGCGCCGGGGCCCGCGGCTGGCGCTGGAAAGCGCGGCGGCGGTGCTGGTGCTGCTCTTTGCCAGCGACTGCATGCCCACAGGGCCCCGCTGCCGGGGCTGGGCTATTGTTCCTTCGGCCCGGCGGCCCCGGTGCTTTGGTTCGGGGTGCTGCTGGCCCTGGCCGAATCCGCCCGCTGGAGCGGCGAGGCGGACGGGGTCTTGTGCGGCGCAGGCTTTGTCATGACCCTGGGCCTCATCGGGGTGCTGGGGCAGCTGGGCTATCTGCCCCTGGCGGTGCTGCCTGCCGCGCTGGCGGGCTCGCTGCTGGCCTTCCTGCTCTGGAACTTCCCCCCGGCCCGGATGCTGCCCGGGGCCGCAGGCTGCCTGTTTGTGGCGGGGGCGGTGGGCTGCATCCCGCTGTCGGTGGGCCGTCCGCTGCTGGGGGCGGTGCTGGGGCTGCCCTTCCTGGCGGAGGGGGGCATGGTGCTGCTCCAGGTCCTCTGGCACAAACTCACCGGCAAACCCCTCTTTTCCACCGCGCCCCTCAGCCGCTGGCTGCAAAAGCGGGAGATGAGCGGGCCGAATATCTTTTATCTGTTCTGTGCGCTGGCGCTGGGCGCGCTGGTGCTGGCCCTCGGGTTTGCCCGGGGCTGAACAAAAGGAGCTTCCCATGTCTGTCGTTACAAAACGTCACCGCCGCCCCCGTGCGCTTTTGCAGCGGGACCCCGGCCCCTGGAACTGGCTGACCATTGCCTGGCTGGCCACCCTGGGCATCATCCTGGTCTTTGGCCTGGTGATGCTCTTCAGCGCCAGCTACACCACCGGCTATCTGCGGATGGGGGACACCCTGCACTACATCAAATCCCAGGTGCTCTATGCGGCGCTGGGCCTGGTCATCATGGCGGGCGTATCCTATGTGGATCTGCACTTTCTCCGGCGGTTCGTCTGGCTGGGGTATCTGGTCAGCCTGGTTTTGCTGGTGGCGGTGCTGTTCTGCCCGCCCCTCAACGGCTGCCGCCGCTGGATCAACATCAAGGGCCTGCCCACCATCCAGGTCTCCGAGATGGTCAAGTTTGAGATGATCCTGCTCACGGCCCATCTGGCCTGCCGTACCCCCCGGCTGGTGCCCACCCATCCGGAACAGCATGTCCGGGTAGGGGTGGGCCAGTGGTTCCAGCAGCGGCTGGTGCGGGAGCTGATCGTCCCGCTGCTGCCGCTGATCCCGGTGGTGGTGCTGCTGATCCTGGAACCCCACATGTCCGGCATCGTGCTGATGTGCGCCATCGTGGGCAGCATCCTGCTGCTGAACGGCAGCGGCGGAGCGCTGACCTATCTGGGAGCGGGCGGCATGATCCTGGCGCTGGAGCAGCTTTTGCGGCACATTGATTCCATCCCCTATCTGCAGGACCGTCTGGACGGCTGGACCCAGGATCTCAGCCTGATGACCGACCAGACCCTTCAGAGCCTGTACGCCATCGGTTCCGGCGGGCTCATCGGCCGGGGCCTGGGCAACAGCATCGAAAAGCAGCTCTGGCTGCCCGAGTGCACCAACGACTTCATCTTCAGCGTCGTCTGCGAAGAGCTGGGCTTTGTGGGTGCGGTGATGGTCATCGGCCTGTTCGTGATCTTCCTGGTGCTGGGCTTCATCATCTCTTTTGAGGCCTCCGACCGGTTCTCCACACTGGTGGGGGTGGGCATCATGGCCCAGGTGGGCTGGCAGGTGTTCTGCAATGTGGCGGTGGTCACCAATACCCTGCCCAATACCGGCATCAGCCTGCCCTTCTTCTCCTCCGGCGGCACCAGCCTGATCCTGCTGCTGGCCGAGATGGGGGTCATGCTCCACATTGGCCGGAGCGGCGCGGCGGCCAAGGTCCAGCGGGAAGCAAACCGGCCCAAGCCTGCCGCAAAGCTCTACGCGGTGGACGGCGGCCGCATGCGCACCGATCCCTGATTTTTTGGCAGGCTGCGGCCTGCCGGTTGATTGAGCCGCCGTGCCCGGAAAGGGGACGGCGGAGCAGTTTGTCCAAAGCTTTTTGTTTTGGCAGGAGGAAAACAATATGCGTGTTCTCATTGCCGCCGGCGGCACCGCCGGCCACATCAACCCGGCGCTGGCCATTGCGGGGGCGCTGAAAAGCGCCGATCCCTCGGCGGAAATCCATTTTGCGGGCCGTCAGGAGGGGATGGAGTACCGTCTGGTGACCCAGGCAGGGTATCCCTTCCATCACATCGAGATCACCGGCTTTCAGCGGCGGCTCTCGCTGCAGAACATCCGGCGCAACCTCATCACCCTGTGGAACCTGGCCCTCGCGGGCCCCAAGGCCCGGGCCATGATGCGCCAGATCGAGCCGGATTTGGTCATCGGCTGCGGCGGCTATGTCTCCGGCCCGGTGGTGCGCTGCGCCGCCCGGATGGGCATCAAGACCGCCATCCACGAGCAGAACGCCTTCCCGGGCATGACCAACAAGCTGCTGGCCCCGGATGTGGATTTGGTGTTCGCGGCGGTGAATGCTGCGGCCCAGAAACTGGGGGCGCCGGATAAGACCATGGTGGTGGGCAACCCGGTGCGCCCCGAGGTCTTTGCCCAGGCGGCCCGGCGGGAGGAGATCCGCAGAAAGCTGGGGGTGGGGGACCGCACCGTGATCCTCTCCTTCGGCGGCAGCCTCGGCGCCCAGCGAATCAACGAGGTGGTGGCCGAGCTCTGCGCCTGGGAACAGAAGAACCATAAACCGGTGCTGCACCTCCACGCCACCGGCCAGTACGGGGTGCAGCTGTTTGCCGACCTGGAAAAATCCCTGGGCTTCTCCCGGGGGGAGAACCTGGTGGTGCAGGAGTACATCAACAATATGCCCGAGCTGCTGGCCGCGGCGGACCTGGTCATCAGCCGGGCCGGGGCGCTGACCCTGGCCGAGCTGGAAGCGGCGGGCCGGGCGGCCATCCTGATTCCCAGCCCCAACGTGGCCGAGAACCACCAGTATTACAATGCCCTGGAGCTGGCCCGCAACGGCGCGGCGGTGGTCATTGAGGAGAAGAACCTCACCGGCCAGGAGCTGATCTCGACGGTGGAAGAGCTGCTGAGCGAGCAGGGCAAGCTGGAACGGATGGGCCAGAACGCCCGTTCCCTCTCGGTGGACGACAGCCTGGACCGAATCACCAACCGGCTCATCAGCCTGGTGCGGCAGCCGTAACAAACGGGAAAATCGGTCGGAAAAATACGATTTGGAATAAAAATGCCCGTCCCAAAAGGGCCGAGCCTGAGAAAGGAGGCGCCGGTCTTGGCATCCAAACAGAAGAATAAAAACCGCCGTCCGGGCCGCCCCCCTCAGTCCGGAAGGGAGAATCTCTCCAATTACAGCGGCTCCCGGCCCCGTTCGGCCCCGCCCCCCATGCCGCCCATCCAGTACCAGTACAGCGGCAGCATGAAGGGGTACGAGGAGGAGATCATGCCGCCCCGCCGTACCCATCAGCCGGTGGACAACGGCATCCTGTTCCCCGGTCCGGAGGCCCGGCGCTCCTCTGCTCCTTCGGGCAGCGGCGCCCAGGGGCGCACCACCCGGTATCCCTCGGGGGGCGCGCAGTCCCGGCGGCCCCGTTCCGGCGGCCAGAGGCTGCGGCCCGCCGACCGGCCTGCATCCCGCAGCCGGGAGATCCCCCCCGGCAGCCCTCAGCGGGCGGCGGCCGCCCAGCAGCGGCTGGCCCGCAAAAAGCGCCGCCTCACCCGGGCCATGGTGCGCCGCCGCCGTCTGAGACGACGGATCACCGCGGCGCTGCTGCTGCTGGCGGTGGTGGCTGCGGGCAGCTACCTGACCATGGTGATGCTCTTCAAGATCAGCGCCATCGAGATGCGGGACGCCTCCGGCCAGCGGCTGGACCAGGCAGGGGGCTATACCAGCGCCCAGGTGCTGGAAGCTCTGGGGGTGCAGCTGGAGGAGAACATCTTCAGCTTTGACCCGGAGGAAAAGGCCGCCGCCCTGGAACAGGCCTTCCCGCTTTTGGAACAGATCGAGGTCCAGCGGGTCTACCCCAGCACCGTGGTGGTGCAGGTCACTCCGGCACAGCCCGCCTACGGGATGCAGGCCGGGAACGGGTGGGTGACCCTCTCGGCCTCCCTCAAGATCCTTACTACCGAGAGCCAGCAGCCGGAGCTGCCGGTGCTCTGGGGCGGCGAGCCGGTGAGCCTGGAACCCGGCGTGCAGCTGGAATACCGGGCCGAGCCGGAACAGCCCGCCGCGTCCTCCTCGGGCGCTTCGTCCGAGAGCGGGGCCGCTTCCGAGGCCGAGCCGGAAACGCCGGAGGACCGCCGTCTGGAAACGCTGCAGGGGATGCTGGCCGAGCTGGAACGCCGGGGACTGCTTTCCGGAGTGACCCGGCTGGAATACGCCTCTGCCGAGGATGCGGCCTTCCTCTATGAGGACCGCATCAGCGTGCGGCTGGGCACCCTCAACGAATTGGAATACAAGATGGATTATGTGGAGTACATGCTCCGCAACGAAAACGGGGACGGCTGCGCCGCCACCGACACCGGAACCCTGGATTGCAGCCATGTCCGCTCGGACGGCACGGTGCAGGTGATCTTCGCCCAGGGCGAGCCGGAACTGCCCTCGGGCTACCAGGTGCCGGAGGAACTGCCGGAGGAGCCGGAACCCCCGGCGGCCGCTGAGGAGACCGCCCCGGGCGAGACCCCGGAGGAATCCGGCGCGACCGCAGAACCGGCCCTCCAGGACACGGCAGAAACTGAGCCTGCCCAGACCGAAACCGCCCCGGCTGCCGGGGAACAGAGCGGCGGCTAAAACGCCCCGCACAAGGAGGAACCGTATCATGAAGCTTTCCCAGTTGATTGAAGGGGCGGACTGCACCCTGGTCCAGGGCTCGCTGGACACCGAGATCACCGACATCGTCTATGACAGCCGCAAGGCAGCCCCCGGCGTGCTGTTCGTCTGCATCCTGGGCACCCAGCGGGACAGCCACGAGTTCGCAGCCGACTGCGCCGCCAAGGGGGCCGCGGCCCTGGTGATCCAGCACGACATCGACCTGTCCGGTATGCCCCAGGTCACGGTGCTGAAGGTGGACAGCAGCCGTCACGCCATGGCTCTGATGAGCGCCAACCTCTTCGGCAACCCTGCCCGCAGCATGACCATGATCGGGGTCACCGGCACCAAGGGCAAGACCACCACCACCCACATGATCAAGAGCGTGCTGGAGGCCGCAGGCCGCAAGGTGGGCAGGATCGGCACCAACGGCGTTTACTACCAGGGCCGCCACCTGGACACCGCCAACACCACCCCCGAGAGCTACGAGCTGCAAAAGCTGTTCCGGGAGTTTGTGGACGCAGGCTGCGACACCGCCCTGATGGAGGTGTCCAGCCAGGGCCTGATGATGGACCGGGTGGCGGGCATCCATTACGATGTGGGCGTCTTTACCAACCTTTCCCCCGACCACATCGGCCCCGGCGAGCACGCCAGCTTTGAGGAGTACCGCAGCTGGAAGGGCCAGCTCTTCCGCCGGTGCGATGCGGGCGTGGTGAACATCGACGACCCCAACACCGAGGCGCTGCTGGAGGGCCACACCTGCCGGCTGGTGACCTACGGCCAGTCCGAAAAGGCAGACTACCGGGCCGGGGAGTACAAGCTGCTGCGCACCCATGATTTCCTGGGAGTGGAGTTCCCGGTGACCGGTGCGGACGAGATGCAGGTGCGGGTCAACATGCCCGGCGAGTTCAGCGTCTACAACGCCCTGGCCGCCCTCTGCGTGGGCAAGGTGCTGGGCCTGCCGGATCAGGCCATCCACGACGGCCTGGCCCGGTGCGTGGTCAAGGGCCGGGTGGAGCTGGTGCCCATCAGCAAAAAGTTCACCATCCTCCTGGACTACGCCCACAACGAGGTCTCCACCGAGAGCCTGCTGTCCACCCTGCGGGCCTACAACCCCCACCGGCTGGTGGTGGTGTTCGGCTGCGGCGGCAACCGCTCCCGGCTGCGCCGCTACGGCATGGGAGAGATCTGTGCCAAGATGGCCGACTTCTCCATCCTCACCGAGGACAACAACCGGTTTGAAAAGGTGGAGGACATCCTGGCCGACATCCGGGAGGGCATGCTCCGGGGCAACCCCGACGCCCCCTTTGTGGAGATCCCCGACCGCCTGGACGCGCTGCACTACGCAGTGGACCACGCCCAGCCCGGCGACCTCATCGCGGTCATCGGCAAGGGCCATGAGACCTACCGGGACCGCATGGGCGAAAAGACCCCCTTCCTGGAGCGGGAACTGCTGGAAGAGTACGCCGAAAAGATCGGGCTGGAGTGAGCAGGGCGGAATGCTCCATCGGCATGATTATGCAAAAGCCTGAGAAAGAGATCATCGAGTCGACCGATCAAAACAGGGAGGCAACCCGATGGTAACGCTGAACATTCTTCCTCTTTTGGAGAAAAAGGGAAAAACAAAGTATTGGCTGTACAAGCAGCTGGGCATGAGCTATCAGAATTTCAACCGGATGGTCAACAACCAGACCAGCTCCATCAAGCTGGAGCGGATCGAGGTGCTGTGCCAGCTGCTGGACTGCACCCCCAACGAACTGTTTCTCATTCGGTGGGAATGAAGTATAAAATGCTGTTGAAAAAGCCCGGGTGCGAACCGGAAAGAGTTCGCACCCGGGCTTTAAAAGTATCAGCAGCTCTTTTCCAAAACGCTGCGCTTGACCTGGAGCAAAAGCAATACCAGGCTGACCCCCAGCAGGATGTGGCCGATGCCCGCCATGCCGGAGATGGAGGCAGTGAGGGCAGAGGAGAGGGAAAGGCCCAACACCTGGGTCACTCCCCGCACCAGCAGCATGACGGCGGACAGGTTCAGCCCGATGTGGTAGACCGCCAGCACCCGGCCGGTTTTGGCGGTGGTGAAGGAGAAGGTCTTTTCCAGCATCAGAAGCAGCAGGAAAAAGAACATTCCCAGCATAAAGTAATGGGTGTGCACCAGCCCCAGGGAAGTGCGGCCGGTAAAACCGTTGAACTTGGAAAATTCCCGGTAGAATACGCCGCCCGCCATGGCAAGGACTGCGTAGAGCAGCGCGCTGTTGATGTAGCGTTTCATCTTGGTTCCCTCCTTGGCATTGAGTAAGGCCCGGCCCCGTTTGGAAGGCCAGGGACTGCAAAGCAATCTGAACAATGTTCATTATATCGGACTGCTCTCCTTTTGTCAAGAAGAATTCCTAATTGTTTTTCTTTCCCTGTAAGACGCAGAAAAGGCCGGGGTCCTGCCCGCCCCGGCCTTTGAAAGCTGCTTTTATTCCTCGGAGGCAATGTCGCTGCCGAAGTACTTCATGGAGATCTCCCCCAGGGTGCCGTCGGCCCGCAGTTCCTCGATGGCCTGGTTCACCGCCTCCATCAGAGTGGCGGTCTCCGCGCCCTTGCGCATGGGGATGGCCACATGGGAGGCATCGTCGGTGAGGGCCACGATCTTGAAGTCGGCGTCGGGGTTCACCTTCAGATAGTCGTAGAAGGAAACGTCGGCGTTCAGGGTGGCGTCGATCCGCCCGGACACCAGCAGCTGGATGGTCTCGTCCAGGGTATCCACTCCCTGGACCGTGGCGCCGTACTGCTCGGCCAGGGTCATGTAGGTGCTGGCGATGCTGTTGGCGGTGACCTTGCCCTCCAGATCCTCAAAGCTCTGAATCTCTTCGTTGTCCTTGCGGACCGCCAGGGCGGTGTGGATGTAGCCGTAAGGAACCGTGAAGTCGTAGGTCTCGGCCCGCTCGTCGGTCACCTCGACGCCGTTGCAGACGATGTCGTACCGGCCGGAGTCCAGCCCGGCAAACAGGCCGTCCCATTCGCCTTCCACATATTCCGGCTCCACCCCCAGCTTCTCGGCGATGGCCCGGGAAACCTCCACGTCAAAGCCCACCAGGGTGTCGCTCTCGTCGTGGTAGGTCCAGGGGGACCAGGCCCCTTCCATGGCGACGATCAGGGTGCCCCGCTGGCGGATGGTCTCCAGCAGGTCGGCGGGCTCAGCGGCAGAGGAAGCTGCGGCGGAACCGGCGGTGCCGGCGGCAGTGCTTTGGGGCGAGCAGCCGGACAGGTGCAGCACACCGGCGGCCGCCATGACTCCCATCAGGGAGATAAAGGTTCTTCTTCTCATTGCTCTTCTTCCTTTCGCGTGTGTATAGGTGTATGCCCCGTCAGAGTGCGGCGGGGTCGATCCTCTGCAGGAAAGCGCGGGTGCGCTCCTGCCTGGGATGTGCAAAAAATTCCTGGGAGGGCCCGGCCTCTACCACCTGGCCCCCCTCCATAAAGACCACCTTGGAGGAGACCTCCCGGGCAAACCGCATCTCGTGGGTCACCACCAGCATGGTGCGCCCTTCCTGGGCCAGCTGGCGCATCACCCCCAGCACCTCCCCGATGAGCTCCGGGTCCAGCGCGCTGGTGGGCTCGTCGAAGTAGATGATCTCGGGGTCCCCTGCCAGGGCCCGGGCGATGGCCACCCGCTGCTGCTGGCCGCCGGACAGCTGGTGGGGGTAGGCGTCCTTGCGGCCGGCCATGCCCACCTTTTCCAGCATCCGCAGCCCGATGGCCTCGGCCTCGGCTTTGGGCATTTTGCGCACCACGATCAGCCCCTCGGTGACGTTCTGCAGGGCGGTCTTGTTGCGGAACAGGTTGTAGTTCTGGAACACAAAGGCGGTCTTGCGCCGCAGCCGGGCGATGTCCCGGCGGGAGATGCGCCCCAGCTGGAAGGTCTCGCCGTCAAAGGTCATGCGGCCGCTGTCCGCCTTTTCCAAAAAGTTTGCACAGCGCAGCAGGGTGGTCTTGCCCGAGCCGCTGGGGCCCAGAATGGCCACCACGTCCCCCTTGTCCACCGAGAGGCTGACCCCTTTCAGCACCTCCAGCGGGCCGAAATGCTTGTGCAGATCCTCGATTTGCAGCATCATTTGGATTCGCCTCCTTATTCTTGCTGGAAGCCCCGGGCGTTCAGGGCCTTTTCGCCCATGCTCTGGAGCTTGGTCAGCAGGGTACAGAAGATCAGATAGATCAGCGCCACCTCACAGTAGAGGGGCAGGAATTTGTAGGTGCGGGCCGCGATCCGCTGGGTGGCCATGAACATCTCCATCACGGTGATGTTGGCGGCCAGGGAGGTGTCCTTCACCATGCCGATCAGGGAGTTGGACAGGGGCGGGAAGGCGGTGCGCAGGGCCTGGGGCAGCACGATCCGCCCCATGATCTGCAGCCAGCTCATGCCCACGCAGTAGCCCGCCTCGATCTGGCCGGTGGGCACCGATTCAATGGCCGCCCGCATGGTCTCGGCGCAGTAGGCCCCTTCGTTCACTGCAAAGACCAGTACCGCAGTGGGAAATGCGTCGATGACAATGCCCACATTGGGCAGCCCGTAAAAGACGATGAAGAGCTGGACCAGCAGCGGGGTGCCCCGGATGATCCAGATGTACAGCCTTGCCAGCTGCCGCAGCACCGGCAGACGGGCGATCTGCACCAGCGCGGTGATGGTGGCGATCACCATGCCCAGGCTGAAAGCCAGGATGGTCAGCGGGATGGTCATGGTGAGCCCCGGCAGCAGGATCTTGCCGAAGGAGTCCACCAGCAGACTAAGGGTGGGATTTGCAAGCAGTTGTTCCATCATAATGGGTCGGTCCTCGATTCCAAGCGCCCGAAGGCACACAACAAACAGACAAAAAAATCCAAAAATCAACGGATGGGAAAGCCTTCTCCCGGGCTGCAAAGGGGGAGAAAGGCTTTATTTCACTACTATAACATTCTTTTGAAGGAATGGCAAATGCTTTTGCCCGGAGAACAAACCATGCCTGCGGCGTATGGTCCCGGCTTGACGGAGGCGGGGCTTTTGGGTTACAATACCTTTGCAGAGTACGAAACACCACCTGAAAACGGAGGTTCTATAGAATATGAAACGGAGCATTGGCATTTTGGGCGCCGGTACCTGGGGCATGGCCCTGGCCCGGATGCTGACCAACAGCGGCAATGACGTATTGGTCTGGTCCGCCATTGAGAAGGAAATCGAGGAGATGTCCGCCACCCGGACCCATCGCAACCTGCCCGGCATGGTGATCCCCCAGGAGCTGCGCTTTACAAAGGAGATCGAAGAGGTCTGCACCGGCAAGGACATCCTGCTGTTCGCGGTGCCCTCGGTCTTTGTGCGCTCCACCGCCGCAAAGGCCCGGCCCTTTATCCCGGATGGGCAGATCATCGTGGACGTGGCCAAGGGCATCGAGCCGGGCACCCTCTTCACCATGACCGAGGTGCTGGCGGACGAGCTGAGCAAGGAAAACGGCCCCAAGGATCTCAAGCTGGTGGCCCTGTCCGGCCCCACCCACGCCGAGGAGGTGGCCCGGGACCTGCCCACCACCATCGTTTCGGCCTGCGCCGATCAGGCGGCGGCGGAACTGGTGCAGGATGCCTTTATGAACACCTGCATGCGGGTATACACCAACGCCGACATCAAGGGCGTGGAACTGTGCGGCGCACTGAAAAACGTCATCGCCCTGGGCGTGGGCATCTCCACCGGCCTTGGCTACGGCGACAACACCCGCGCCGCCCTCATCACCCGGGGCATCGCTGAGATCGCCCGGCTGGGAGTGGCCATGGGCTGCAACCTCCAGACCTTCGCGGGCCTGGCGGGCATCGGCGACCTGATCGTCACCGCCACCAGTATGCACAGCCGCAACAACCGGGCCGGTATGCTCATCGGCCAGGGCCGCACCCATGAGCAGGCAGTCCAGGAAGTGGGCATGGTGGTGGAGGGCATCAACGCGCTGCCCGCCGCCATGGAGCTGAGCGAGAAATACGGCGTCGAGATGCCCATCGCCGAGACGGTCAACGCCATCATCAAGCATGGCATGAGCCCGGCGGATGCGGTCCGGGTGCTGATGGACCGCGGCCCCAAGGGCGAGCTGCCCGAGGCTGCCGACATCCTGGGCAGAAAATAATCCTTTTTCCAAAAATGCAGCGCCCCGCTCCGGTAAAACCGGTAGCGGGGCGCTGTTCTTTTCTTATCCGAGAAAGAGCTCTTTCTCCTGGCGGCTCTGCTCGGGGGAGAGGGCCGCGGCGGCGCTGTGGGGGGCGGCGGCCCGCCACTGAGCGGGGGTCTGGCCGGTCTCCTTTTTAAAGACCCGGCACAGGTAGTTGGCCCCGGAGAAGCCGCAGAGGTTGGCCACCACATCCAGGGTGTATTCCCGGTGGAGCAAAAGCCGCATGGCCGCCTCCACCCGCACCCGGGTCAGATAGCGTCCCGGCGGCACTCCCACCGCCGCCGAGAAGGCCCGCACCAGGTGGCTCTTGGAGACCCCCAGCCGCTCGCTGAGCTCCTCCACTCCGTACAGCCCCGCGTAGTTCTTGCGGATGTCCGCGATGGCCTCGGCCACCAGCGGCGGCAGTGTGGGGGCGGCGCTGTCCGCGTCGGACAGCTCGCACAGCAGCGCGAAAACCAGCTGGCTGGCGGTCCGGCTGTCGGTTTCCCCGGTCAGCTGGCCCATCAGCTCGGCGGCGGCGGGGCAGGTCTCCCCCAGGGCCAGGTAGGGCGTCTCGGGCAGTCCGGCCAGCAGCTGCCCGGGGGCTGTGCCGGTCAGCTGGATGCACAGAACATGGCAGGCCGGCCCGGGCAGGATGGTCAGCGGCCCGCAGCTGAGCACCAGGGTCCCGGCCGGGGCGGTGCGCTCCCCGGCGGCGGGGATGCCCGGGGCGGACTGTTCCAGCACAATGCGGCACCGCCCGCTGGATACCAGGCAGACCCAAAGCCCTTCGCCGGTCAGAGCGGCCGGCTCCTCTTGCTGCAAATCCCGTACGGCGCCAAGGGCCGCGGTTTGTCTCCAATCGTAAAGCAATATCTGATACCTCGAATCAATAAAATGCTATTTCATACCACAAAATTCTCTGCTATTATAATACCAACGAATTCCGGCGCGGTCAAGCGTACGGGCACATCAAGATAAAATGTTTCATGGAGGAAAAACCTATGGCTTCGATCAGCTGCCAGCACATTTACAAGATTTACCCCGGCGCAACCGCTCCTTCGGTCACCGACTTCAACCTCGAGATCGAGGATAAGGAATTTATCATCTTCGTCGGCCCCTCCGGCTGCGGCAAGTCCACCACCCTGCGCATGATCGCCGGTCTGGAGGAGATCTCCAAGGGCGAGATGTACATCGGCGGCCGTCTGATCAACGACGTTCCCCCGAAGGACCGCGACATCGCCATGGTGTTCCAGAGCTACGCTCTGTATCCCCACATGACCGTTTACAAGAACATCGCCTTCGGCCTGGAGCTGCGCAAGACCCCGAAGGATGAGATCGACAAGCGCGTCCACGAGGCCGCCAAGATCCTGGAGATCGAGCACCTGCTGGACCGCAAGCCCAAGGCTCTGTCGGGCGGCCAGCGCCAGCGTGTCGC
>CALXGY010000037.1 GCA_944387955.1 uncultured Faecalibacterium sp.
GCAAAGGCCACCAGGTCGGAAAGGCCGTCCAGCTCGCCCCGCTTCTTCAGGGCGCCGGACCAGGCGAAGATGGTGGCCATGGGGTTGGTGGAGGTCTTTTCGCCCTTGAGCCAGCGGTAATAGTGGCGGGTGACGGTGCCGTGGGCGGCCTCGTACTCGTACTTGCCGTCCGGGCTCACCAGCACGCTGGTCATCATGGCAAGAGACCCGAAGGCGGTGGAGACCATGTCGCTCATCACGTCGCCGTCGTAGTTCTTGCAGGCCCAGACAAAGCCGCCCTCGCTGCGGATGACCCGGGCCACGATGTCGTCGATGAGGCTGTAAAAATAAGTAATGCCCGCCGCCTCGAACTTCTCTTTATACTCGGCGTCGTAGATCTCCTGGAAGATATCCTTGAAGGTGTGGTCGTATTTCTTGGAGATGGTGTCCTTTGCGCCGAACCACAGATCCTGCTTCTGGTCCAGAGCGTAGTTGAAGCAGCTGCGGGCAAAGCTGGCGATGGAGGAGTCCTTGTTGTAGGAGCCCTGGAGCACGCCGGCGCACTCGAAGTCGTAGACCACCGCACTCTGGCGGCTGCCGTCCTCGCCGGTGAAGGTAAGCTCCGCCTTGCCGGGGCCGGGGATGCGGAACTCGGTGCACTTGTACACGTCGCCGTAGGCGTGACGGGCGATGGTGATGGGCTTTGTCCAGTTCTTGACCACCGGCTTGATGCAGTCGATCATGATGGGAGCGCGGAACACGGTGCCGTCCAAAACGGCGCGGATGGTGCCGTTGGGGCTCTTCCACATCTCGTGGAGCTTGTACTCATCCATGCGCTGGGCGTTGGGGGTGATGGTGGCGCACTTGACCGAAACGCCGTACTTCTTGTTGGCCAGGGCGGCGTCCATGGTCACCTGGTCGCCGGTGGCGTCCCGGTTGGGCAGGCCCAGGTCGTAGTACTCGGTCTTGAGGTCGACGAAGGGGAGCAGCAGCTCCTCCTTGATCATCTTCCACAGGATGCGGGTCATCTCGTCTCCGTCCATCTCTACCAGCGGGGTGGTCATCTTGATCTTTTCCATCGGTGTTTCCCTTCCTCGATTCAGATTTACGGCGTTGGTTCCCGCGCCGCACGGGGTTATCTCAGCGTCCGCCCCTCAGCGGTAGGACGCGGCCAGCTTTTCCAGTGCGGGCAGGCTGCGGCGCACCTTGTCGGTGTCGATGCAGTAGGCCATCCGCACATATCCCTTGACCCCGAAGGTGTCGCTGGGCACCAGCAGCAGGTCGAACTGCCGGGCCTTGAGGCAGAAGGCGTTGGCGTCCTCTTCCAGGGCCTTGGGGAAGATGTAGAAGGTGCCGCCCGGGCGCTCCACCTCGAAGCCCAGATTTTTCAAAGCGTCGTAGAGGATCTTCATGTTGGTCTCGTAGACGCTCAGGTCGCTGGTGGTGTCCAGGCACTGGGCCACCGCCCGCTGGATGATGCTGGGCGGGCAGTTGTGGCCGGTAAAGCGGGAGATCTGGGCCATCATATCCACCAGCACCCGCTCCCCTTCGCAGCCCGGGCAGACCGCCACATACCCCAGCCGCTCGCCGGGCAGGCTCAGGCTCTTGGAGTAGGAAAAGCAGGTCAGCGTGTGCTGGTAGAAGGAGGCCGGATAGGGCACGGTCTTGCCGTCAAAGACGATGTCCCGATAGGGCTCGTCGCTGACCAGATAGATCACATGGCCGTAGGCGGCGCTCTTTTCGGTGAGGATGGCGGCCATCTTCTTGAGGGTGTCCGCCGAATAGACCACGCCGGTGGGGTTGTTGGGGGTGTTGATGAGCACGCAGGCCACCTCGGGGGTGAGCATCTGCTCGAACATCTCCAGATTCGGCTGGAAGGCGGGGGCCATGGGAGGCACCACCAGAAGCTCGGCCCCGGTGCCCGCCACATAGGGCCCGTATTCGGGGAAGTAGGGGGCGAAGGTCAGCACCTTATCCCCGGGCTTTGTCACCGCCCGCAGCGCGTGGGAGATGGCCCCGGCCGCGCCGGTGGTGGGGAAAATGTCCCCTTTGGTGTAGGGCAGGCGGAATTTCTGGGCCAGATGCAGAGCCACTGCGGCACGGAAGGTCGGGTCGCCCTGGCTGGGGCAGTAGCCGTGCAGGTCCACCGGGTCCCCCTCGGCCAGCAGCTTCTGCATCGCCTTGGTAAAGGCGGCCGGGCAGGGCACGCTGGGATTCCCCAGGGAATAATCAAACACATTCTCATACCCGATCTGGGCGGCCCGCTGTTTGCCGTACATGAAGGTTTCCCGGATGACGCTCTTGTTGTCCAGCATCCGGCGGTAGCTCTCATTCAGCATGGTAAAAACTCCCCCTTTTTCTTTTTGCTGTGTTGTTCTCCTTGTCCTTCGGTTTTATTTCGCGTGGTGGCTGCCGGAATAGCTCTGTTCCACCTTGATGATGCTGATGTACCGCTCGTCCTGCTCGGTCACAAAGTCCCGCAGCTTCTGCACCAGCTGCGCCTTGTCCCCGGTATAGCCCGCGGGCAGCACCAGGTCGAACAGGACGTTGCTGTGGGTGGGGCCGGGCACGATCCGCAGATCGTGGATGGAAAGGCTGGGGTCCAGCTCCTGCACCTTCTGGTTCAGCCGGGCCCGCAGCACCCCCACCCGGGCGTCCGAGGTGACGATGGGGTCGTAATGGATGGTGACCTGGAGCCGGTCCTCCTTCTGGAAGTCCCGCTCGATGTTGTCGATCATGTCGTGGGCGGTCAGCGGGTCCATCTCGGCGGGCAGCTCCACATGCAGGGAGGCGAACTGCCGCCCCGGGCCGTAGTCGTGGACCATCAGGTCATGGGTGCCCAGCACCCCCGGATAGGACAGGATCTTCTGCTCGATGCGGTCCACAAGCTCCGGGTCGGGGGTCTCCCCCAGCAGCGGGCTCAGGGTGTCCTGCATGAGGCCCCAGCCCGACCAGAGGATGAACACCGCCACCCCCATGCCCACGACCCCGTCCAGGATGTCCAGGCCGGTGACCCGGCACAGGATGGTGGCCAAAAGCACCGCGCTGGTGCTGATGACATCGTTGCGGCTGTCCGCCGCGGTGGCGATGAGGGTCTCGGAGCCGATGAGCCGGCCCATGGTGCGGTTGAAGCGGCTCATCCAGAATTTTATCAGGATGGAAGCGGCCAGCACCGCCACCGACAAAAAGCTGAAGCTCACCGGGGTGGGGTTCAGCACCTTGCCCAGGGAGTCCCGGAACAGGGAGAGCCCGATGGCAAGGATCATGGCGCAGACCACCAGCCCCGCCAGATATTCATACCGGGCGTGGCCGTAGGGATGCTGTTCGTCCGGCTCCTTGGCCGCGAGGCGGAACCCCGCAAAGCTTACCAGGCTGGAAGAAGCGTCCGAAAGATTGTTCATGCCGTCGGCGGTGATGGCAATGGAGCCGAACAGGGTGCCGACGGTCAGCTTGCCCACCACCAAAAGCAGGTTGCACAGGATGCCCACCAGGCTGGCAAGGTTGCCGTAGGCGGTGCGCACTGCCGGGTTTTTCACGTTTTCATGGTTCCGAATAAAGGTCCGAATCAAAAATTGGGTCAAAAGCAGGGTCACTTCCTCTTCTTCTTGTTCTGTTTCGGGTTTTGTTTCGGGATAAGGGGCAGAGTTTTCCACCGTCTTTCCCTCTTGTTGTGGAAAACTTCGCTGTTTGGGGTGGGTGCGTCTCGGCAAGCAGCATTGCACCTCTGGCACAATAGACCCACGGTCAAAAACAGTCGTGGGTCTATCTCTGCCAAGCGCCCGCTGAGGCGGGCACATACCAATCCAATGCTGCAAAGCAGCATTGCACATCTGGCACAATAGACCCACGGT
>CALXGY010000038.1 GCA_944387955.1 uncultured Faecalibacterium sp.
TGACGCTGTTGTCCACCCGGACGACCAGCCGGTTTTCTGCCCCCAGCAGCGCCGTTACATCCGCCCGGAAGGTGGAGTAGCCGCCGTCGTGGTGGATCACCGGTTTCCCGTTCAGCTCCACATCCGCTGTGGCGTTCACTCCCCGGAATTCCAGATAAACTGCCTGGGTATCCGGGTCAAAGGCAGGCAGCGGGAATTCCTTTTGATAGAGGCAGGCCCCGCGCCAGTAGTCGTTGCCGCCGTCCTGTCCGTCCATCGCGTTCCAGGTGTGGGGCAGGTCCACCGTCTGACGGACTCCCTGCTTCACAAATTCCCAGTTCTGATTCAGATAGATCTCTGTTCGTTTCAAATCGCTCACACCTAAACTTTTCAAAATAAAAACGGGTTCCGCCACCCCGCAGGGTCTTGGAACCCGTTTCGGGAAAGGAAAACGAGAAAGAAGACGATAACTTAAGCTTTGTTCTTAGCTTCCTTGGCCTTTTTGCCGGAACGGATCGCCATTACCAGGCTGCCCACGAACAGCAGACCGAACACAACGTCGCCGATCAGGATCGCAGTCTGCCACCAGGGGGTCACTTCCACCACCTGAACATTGGCGCTCAGGCCATTCATGGCGTTGGAGTTTGCCACCGTGTACAGGATGCGCTTGGTTGCCAGACGCATCGCGTTGACGAGCTCCGGATCGTTCTGGTTCTGCTTGAGCTTCTCGGTCCACTTGGTAGCGTCGTTGCAGTCCCAGCCGTCGCCGCCGGCCAGCAGGCCCTGAACGACATCCATGTAGTCGTTGGAGTTTGCAAAGTCGGTCAGAGCAAAGCCTTCCATGCCCCACTCGCCGCGGAGGATGTTGGTCAGCAGGTTGCGGTCGCCGCCGGCCCAGACGCAGCCCAGACGGTTGAAGGAGGTCATGACGCAGTAGGCGTTGGACTCGACGACGGGATACTCAAAGGCCTGGAGATAGATCTCACGGGCGGCCTGCTCGTTGGTCCAAACGGCGATGCCGTCGCGGGCGGTCTCCTGATCGTTGAGGGCGAAGTGCTTCATGTAGACATAGACGCCCTTGGACTGGATGCCCGCCACCTCTGCGGCACAGGTCTTGCCGGAGATGAAGGGGTCCTCGGAGTAGTACTCAAAGTTGCGTCCGCTGTACGGAGTGCGATGGATGTTGACGCCGGGGCCATAGATGCCGGAGTAGGCCTTGCCGTTTGCCAGCAGGCAGTCGTTGCCCATGCTGCGGCCCACAGCCTCTGCAATGGCAGGATCGAAGGTTGCAGCCAGCAGGTCTGCGGAGGTGTAGCTGGTGGAGGAACCGCCGCCGGTCAGGGTAGCAGTGATGCCCTGAGGACCGTTCTCATCCTTGGTTGCGGGCTTGGCGATGCTTGCAATGGGAGCAGTGTTGTGGTAGGTCTGGCCGATGAGCTTGGCCATCTCGTTGAAGGTGATCTGATCCACCAGATCATCCCAGCTGTAAGTCACCTCATCCACGGTGATGGTGCCGTCCAGAGGAACCCCGATGAACTGAGCCAGAACGAGGTTGCCCTCCTTGCCCTGGGTGGGCATGGTGCCCTCGCCGCTGGTGGTGTCCTGCACCTTCATGGCCGCGACCATCTCATCGGTGGCAGCGATCTGCACCGCTGCCTGATACTCGGTGCTGGTCAGGACCGCCTTGGGCATGGTGCCTGCCCAGTCGCTGCGGGTCAGGTATACCACATCGTTGGAGGTATCTTCATCAAAACGGTTCAGATCGGCGTGATCCAGCTGGTTGGTGATCTGCTCGCCGGTCTCTGCAACAGCATAGGTGGTGGTGTCCAGAGCGTCCTGCATATACTGCACCGCCAGGGCAGCATCGCCTGCGGCGGTCATGCGCTGAGCGTTCACAGTGCCGTTGGTGGTGTCACCCAGCTCGGCCTTGGCCGCCAGGATGTTGTTCAGCGCCGCATGTGCGCCGTTGCCCGCTGCAAAGTAGTAGTTGCCTGCATCCACGATGTAGGTCTTTGCGCCGTTCGCATCGTAAGCGCGCATCTCGGACTTGTCCACCGTCACGGTGACGGTCTGGGTCTGGCCTGCAGGGATGGAGACCTTGGTGTAGCCCACCAGCTCCACAGCGGCCTTCTCGATGCCGTTCTCGCGGTCATAATCGGTATAAGGGGACTGCATGAAGATCTCCACGACCTCTGCGCCGTCCACAGCGCCGGTGTTGGTCACATCCACGGTAAAAACGAACTGATCGCCCTGCTCTTCCATGGACAGAGGACCATAGGAGAAGCTGGTGTAGCTCAGGCCGTAGCCGAAGGGGTAAGCCACGGTGGAAGCATAGTCATAGTCGCCCACCAGGGGATTGCCCAGGACCACATCTTCATAGCGGGTCTCGTAGTAACGGTAGCCCACATAGATGCCTTCCTGATAAACCACATAGTATTCGTCGTTGGTGCCCGCAAAGGCCAGGCCCTGCTCCGCCGCATTGGTGTAGCTGGTGGCGTGGGCATTCTGGAGCGCGGGGCTGGTGAGGTTGTCGTAGCAGTAGGTGTCTACCAGCTTGCCGCTGGGATTGATCTTGCCGTTCAGCAGGTCGCCGATGGCTTCGATGCCGGTCTGGCCGACCTCGCCCACCCACATGCAGGCGTCCACGCCGTAGTCGGTGCCGCAGATCTCAGGATTCAGGAAATCCAGCTCGATGGCGTTGGCCGCGTTGAGCAGCACGACGATCTTCTGGATGCTGCCGGCGTCCTTCAGCTCCTTGAGCTTGGCAAAGAGGGCCTTTTCCTCGGCGCTGAGGGCCAGCAGGTTGCCGTCCGCATCACCGGCGCCATACCAGGGCAGATCCGCACCTTCGCCGCAGACACGGCCCAGCACCACGATGGCTGCATCGCCGTAGCTGGCGACCGAGCTCCACTCGGCGTCGGTGTAAGCGCTCTGGGGCACCTCGTTCACAAAGAAGCCCGCGTTGTCAAAGACGTAGTTGTTCAGAGAACCGGAAGCGGTTTTCAGGCCGTAATCCTTGCCCGCGCCGGTGGTGTAGAAGTCCCACATGGTGGGGTTCACCGAGAAGCCGTCCGACTCCAGCGCATCCTTCAGGTTCATGGCCTTGGAGGTGTCCATGCCGCCCGAACCGGTGCCGCCGTAGACAAAGTCTGCGGAGGTGGTGCCGAACAGGGTGACCTTTGCGCCTTCTGCCAGGGGCAGAGCGCTGTTGTCGTTCTTGAGCAGCACGGCGCCGTTTGCCACGACGCTGGTGCAGACGGCCTCAGCCGCTGCTGCCTGCTCAGCGCTGGTTGCGTAGTCGGGAGTGAAGTACTGCTCGCCTTCCTCGCCGATCATCTTGGTGGTCTCAATGCCCAGCACCATGTTGATGATGGTGGAATAGCTGTTTGCAATCGGGCCGCCGATCATGGTCACAGCGAACAGGACCGCAAACAAACCGGTCAGGATCCGCCAAATCAGCGAGCCTTTTCCAGCTTTCGATTTTTTCATAAACCGCTGACGCTCCTTTCTGTAAAAAAGGCCGCCGCCCAGGGCAGCGGCCGAATCTGATAAAATTTATTCCTCGTTGCCGGTGATCTCCAGATCAAAGCCGGGCAGAGTGACAATGCGGTAGCTCAGAGCGGTATCCTCCGGGTACAGAGAAGGGTCCTCAACGGTCAGGGTCATTTCCTTGGCGTACTTTGCCAGGAAGTCCTTTGCACCGTCCGAAGAGCCTGCGGGGAAGACCACCTGAGTCATGGCGTCGGTCCAGTTGGCGGTATCCAGCAGGACGTTGCCGCCGATGGCGTTGCGGCCGAAGCCCTTGTCGTGCTGCTCCATGTAAATGCGGGTAGGTGCAGCCAGAGTGAAGTCCAGGTGAGAGGTCTCGCCGTCCGCAGAAGCCGCAGAGGTGTAGGTGCCGCTGTAAATGATGGTCTTGTTGCCCTTGTTGCCCGGGTCGGTGGTGCCGAACAGGTCCTTCTTATAGTACAGATCGTAGGTCTCGTCGGTATTGATCACCAGCATGGTATTGCAGTTTGCGTACCATGCCACACCGTCCAGGAAAAACGCCTCATTGTAGGTGTAGGTCTTGGAGATGGCACGGCCCTTGCTGCTGCCGCTGCCGCCGCAGCCGGACAGGGCGGCTGCACTCACGGTTGCAAGTGCCAGAGCGGCACTGCCACGCAGGAAATTTCTTCTGTTCATCTTTCATTCCTCCTATATTTTGCCCTTTTTCCTCACGATGAGGAAATTTCTGTACAAATTCTATAAAAAAAACGCGGTCTCTCCAAGAGAAACCGCGTAAACTGTATTTTCTGCATCGAATTCTTTTCAGAAATTCTTACAGTTCTATGCCACACGAAAAAAATCTTTTGTTACAGATTGCCCGACGGGGCAAACATTAAAATATCCAGGCAGAATCGGTCCCCATCCTGCCGCGCAGAGAGCGAGCCGCCGTACTTTTCTGCGGTGCGCTCCATGCTCTTGACCCCAAAGCCATGATACCGGGGGTCCCGCCGGCTTTGGGGCAGGCCGTCCTGAAACCGGATCTGGCCGGCACAGGGGTTTTCCATATGGATCAGGACCATCTCCCCTTCCCGTTTTGCAGTCAGGTTAATGAACCGTTCGGCGCCTTCCGGCAGCTGGCAAACCGCCTCCACCGCATTGTTCAGCCCATTGTTGAACAGCGCGTAGAGATCCAGCTCTTCCATAAAGCCAAAGGCCGCCCCGTCCACATAGCAGGTGAACCGGATCTGCCGGTGTATGCAGAGGGTCCGCTTTTCGGTCAGCAAAACATCCAGCAGCGGGTTCCCGGTATGTACCTGCACATCGTATGCGTCGATGGAATGTTCGAGCTTTTCCAGCTGGCTTTTCGATACATTCCCGCCGCCGCCCTGGAGCAGTGCTTTCAGGTCATGGTACTTTTCATTGACCAGCCGGATGCTCTCCTTGCTGGCGGTATACTGGGCGCTCTGCTGGTGTACCAGCTCCCGCATGGAATCCGCCTGGCGGGCGATCTTTGCATGTTCCATGACGCCGAACTGCAGCACCAGCACCAGGGTGTTGCAGATCAGCTGGTAGATGCATTCCGCCATTTCGGTAATCGGCACCCGAACCGAAATGTCCCGGGTGATCCGCGCCATGCCGATGCACAGCAGCATGACACAAAAGGAAAAGAGCGCTTTGATCCGGTTATCAAAGTTTTCATCCCGTTCCCGGATGTAGGGCCAGAAGATCCGGCCGAGCAGCACAAAGCAGCCTCCATAGCACAAAAGATCCAGCCCCAGGACCCCCACCGGATGCTGAGACAGACGTTCCCCCAGAGGCAAAAGTTTTGCCATCTGTTTGCAGGTGCCGCCGATGTCCTGCGCCGCATATCCGGAGGAGGCCACGAACAGGGCCGTAAAAAAGGACTCCTGATAGGAGCACAGGGCCGCTGCGATCAGTGCGAGATAGATCATCAGCCCTGAGGCGAACCGGCTCAGCCCGCCCCAGAAGGTGCGTTCGATACTGTAAAACCCAAAGGTAACGAATTGACACACCACCGCCCCCGCCAGGACAGACACCACCAGGCGAGGGATAAAATGTTTCCTCCTGCTCAAGGGAAACGCGAACACCAGCATCCCCGCCACCGACTGCAAAAGCAGCAGCGGGCCGCGAACCCCGGCGTACCAATCCGGCATCAGCCGCTCCCTCCTTTGTACTGCGCCAGCGCGTTTAAAAAGGCATGACGGCGCGGTTTGCTGATGGTGAGCCAGTCCTGCCCCACCTGCACCTGACCGTCCCGAACCGTCCGGACGTATTTGAGGTTGACCAGATAGCAGGAGTTGCAGCGGAAGAAGTGTTCCCCTTCCAGCTCCTTTTCCAGCTTGGAAAGGCTCCCCCACTGACGCAGGGTTTCTTTTCCCAGGTGGAACAGAAGGTCATGGTTGGAAATTTCAATGTACATCACCGTATCGGAGGTGATCCGCTGGATTCCCTCCCGGGTGCGGAGGACCAGCGTCTTGCCCGGTTTATTGTAGGAGATGATGCGCAGCGCCCGGTCCATCTTTGCCGCAAAGGAACCGTAAACCAGAGGCTTCAGCACATAGTCAAAAGCGTTGACCGAATACCCTTCGATGGCATACTGGGTCAGGTTTGTCACGAACACGATCATCACATGCTCGTCCATCTCCCGAATCCGATGCGCCGCTTCCATTCCCAGCATGTCCGGGACCTGGATGTCCAGAAACAGCAGGTCGAAATCCGGCTGATACTGCTCCAGCAGCATAAGCGCCCGATCATAGCATTCCAGCGCGTATTGAAAATCCGGGTGCTCCTTCTGATACCGCATCAAACAGTCTTTGATCTGCCGCATAGGACCAGCTTCATCCTCAAGGATGCCGATCTTGATCAAACTCTTCCCACTCCTTTTTTCAAAATCGCTGCTGAAAAATGCTTTTTTCCCAGTATACCAGACTCTTTGCAGAAGCACAACTTTGTTCCGGTCAAATTCCGTTTTTCGCGGTCCGGGCTTGCCGAAAAATGGTTGAAGGCGCTGCGTTTTTCAATCATCCCGCAGCGCGCCGCCCGGTTTGGTTTGTTTTGTGCTTCCTGGCCTGAGCAGGCCATTCGGGCCAACATCCACGCCCAGATCTCGCTGACCCTCAACCGGATCTACACCGAGTGGTACCGCAGCAAGGGGTACAACTTCGACATCACCAGTTCCACCAGCTACGACCAGTACTATGTCCACGGCCGGACCGTCTTTGACGTGATGGTGCGGATCACCGACGACATCTTCAATACCTATGTGCGCAAGACCGGCACGGTCAACCCCTACTTTACCGCCTACTGCGACGGCAAGCAGGTGACCTGCTCGGGCATGAAGCAGTGGGGAACGGTGGACCGGGCCAACGCCGGATCGAACGCCCTTCAGACCCTGAAATACTACTACGGCAACGACATCGAGATCGTGCGCAGCACCAACATTGCCGACGTTCCCGAGAGCTATCCCGGCAGCCCGCTGCGGGAGGGAGACAGCGGCACCGCCGTGTTTACGCTGCAGCGGCAGCTCAACCGGATCGCCAAGGACTACCCGGCCCTGGGCACCCTGACGGTGGACGGCATCTTCGGGCCCGCCATGACCGCCACGGTCAAGCGGTTCCAAAAGCAGTTTGGCCTCACCGCCGACGGGGTGGTGGGCCGGGCTACCTGGTACAAGATCAGCTATATCTATGTGTCGGTGAAGGATCTGGCCGAGCTGACCAGCGAGGGCGAGACCTCGGACGGCATCCTGTCCGACGGCACCTGGAACGGCACCGTGCTGCGGGTGGGCTCCACCGGCAGCGCAGTGGAGCAGCTGCAGTTCTGGCTCAACACCATCGCCCAGTACGATTCGGCCATCCCCTCCATCACGGTGGACGGCATTTACGGCAACTCCACTGCGGCGGCGGTACGGGCCTTCCAGAAAAAATACGGCCTGACCGTGGACGGCGTGGTGGGCCAGGCCACCTGGACCGAGGTCTACGACCAGTTCCTCAGCATCCAGTCGGACAACGGCACCCCCAACGCCTACCCCGGCACCCCGCTGCGCCAGGGGGACAGCGGACAGAATGTGCGCCTGGTACAGTTCTGGCTCTAGATCGCCCACAGCTTCTACCCCAGCCTGCCGGATCTGACGGTGGACGGAATCTTCGGCTCCGGCACCGCCGCGGCGGTGCGTGCCTTCCAGAGCTATTTCGGCCTGACCGTGGACGGCGTGGTGGGCCGCACCACCTGGAACAAGCTCCATGAAGTTTACAACTCCATCGCCAACAAGCTGCTCTCGCCGGATCAGCGGCCGGGCGACTTCCCCGGCACTCTGCGGCTGGGCTCCACCGGCACTCCGGTACGGGAACTGCAATACTACCTCTACCTGCTGGGGGCCTATAACAACATCATCCCGGCCGTAACCATCGACGGGGTCTTTGGCTCCCGCACCGAGGCGGCGGTCATCGCCTTCCAGAAGCTGGCCGGACTCACTGCCGACGGCATCGTCGGCCCGGCTACCTGGGCCGCCCTCTACCAGGATGCGTCGGTGCTGCGGCTCTCCGGCCCGGTCATCACGGTAGATCGTCTGGATTACCCCGGGACCCCGCTGACCATTGGCAGCGAGGGAGACGCGGTGCTCTATTATTCCCTGCTTTTGGAGCGGATCGCTTACTACTTCGATGCGGTGCAGTCCCCGGGGCTGACCAGCATCTACACCCAGGAGCTGGCAGACGCCACCCGCAGCTTCCAGCGGCTGCTTTCCCTGCCCCAGACCGGCATTGTGGACGCCGACACCTGGACCGCCGCCGAGGCCCTGAGCCTGCAGCTTCTGGCCTACGCTCCCTCGCCGGACGCAGACCCGGCCCAGGGCACCGGCTACCCGGCCTATGCGGTCCAGAACGGCAGCAGCGGCCCGAATGTGTTGCTGGTACAGCAGTGGCTCAACCAGCTGGCCACCCTGAACTGTGGGGTGCCCTTTGTGGACGAAAGCTCGCTGTTCAGCCTCATCGAGGATGGCAAGATCCGTGCCTTCCAGACCGACAATTCCCTTGCATCCACCGGCACGGTGGATCAGATCACCTGGGATACCCTGCGCAACGCCGCCCGCATCCTGCCGCCGGAAAACAGCGAATCCCAGAATACTGCACAGGAGGAATGAGCCATGCCCCGTTTGCTGATCTATGACGCCTATGAGAATCAGATCTACACCTACCCCAATATTGGAGAAAACGACTCCATGCCTTACAGCTATGGCACTACCCTGAAGGTCAAGGAGTTCCGGGGCAAGTCCGGCAGCAACACCCTCTGGACCACCATCGCCGCCATGGAAGCCTGGAACCTGACCCGCCGCAAGTACGGCAAGCCCATCGGGGTGGGGTACGCCTTCCGCCGCATCTGGGAGGGAGGCCACGGCACCCGCAGCCAGCACTATGCAGGGGTGGCCTTCGACGTAGGGCAGAACACCACCCAGGCAAACCGCACCGCCATCTACAACGCAGCCCGGGCCACCGGGGCCTGGGGGTATGTGGAGCCGCTGTCCATGCCCCCCACCTGGGTCCACTTTGACCGCCGGTACGGCACCCCCGCCTGCAGAGGCACCACCGCCGGATATCCCACCCTGCGCCGGGGCTGCAAGGGCTGCTATGTGATGATCCTGCAGGACGCTCTTTCCACCCTCGGCTACAAGACCGGCACCCGGATCGACGGCATCTTCGGCAGCAAGACCGAGAGCGCCCTGCGGGGCTACCAGCGCCAGGCCGGGCTGTCGGTGGACGGCATCTGCGGCTGCAACAGCTGGAAGCGGATCTCCTCGGCGGTACTGGGGATGGGCCGCACCTCCACCACCATCGACTGAAACGCCGCGCCCCGATTGCGCGCCGCCCCAAAACGTGTTACAATGGGTCGATCAGATCACACAAGACGGCCCGGGCGGGCCGCGCAAAGGAGAGTCGACTGGACATGGAATTTTCAAAGAGGATGAGCCGCTTCGGCGACGAGATCTTTGCCGCATTGAATCAAAAAAAGGTGGAGCTGGAGGCCGAGGGCCGCACCATCTATAATCTCAGCGTGGGCACACCGGACTTTGCCCCCGCGCCCCACATCCGGCAGGCGCTGCTGGACGCCGCCGCAGACCCCGAGAACTGGAAGTACAGCCTGCGGGATCTGCCCGAGATGCTAAACGCGGTGTGCAGCTACTACCAGCGCCGGTTCGGGGTGACCATCACCCCCGACATGGTGGCCAGCTGCTGCGGCAGCCAGGAGGGCTGCGGCCACATCGGCCTTGCGCTGTGCGACGAGGGGGACACGGTGCTGCTGCCCACCCCCTGCTACCCGGTGTTCATCGCCGGGGCAAAACTGGCCGGGGCTGAGCCCTGGTACTACCCGATGCACAAGGAAAACGGCTTTCTGCCCTGCGTGGCCGACATCCCCGAGGATGTGGCCCGCCGGGCAAAGTACATGATCGTTTCCCTGCCTGCAAACCCGGTGGGCAGCGTGGGCAGCCCCGAGCTGTACAAAGAGCTGGTGGCCTTTGCAAAGAAGTACGACATCCTCATCATCCACGACAACGCTTACAGCGATATCATCTTTGACGGCGCGGTGGGCGGCAGCTTCTTCAATACGCCGGGGGCGCTGGAGGTGGGCGTGGAGTTTTTCAGCCTGTCCAAGAGCTTCAACATGACCGGCGCCCGGGTGAGCTTCCTGGTTGGACGGCCGGACGTGGTGGCTGCCTTCCGCAAGCTGCGGGGACAGATCGACTTCGGCATGTACCTGCCCATCCAGAAGGCGGCCATCGCCGCCCTCACCGGGCCGCTGGAGATGGTCAAGGAGCAGTGCGCGGTCTACCAGCAGCGCCGGGACGCGCTGTGCGGCGGCCTGCGCTCCATCGGCTGGGACGTGCCGGACAGCCACGGCAGCATGTTCGTCTGGGCGCCCATCCCGCCCCAGTACAAAAACAGCATGGATTTCTGCCTGGAGCTGGTGGAAAAGAGCGGCGTGCTCTGCACCCCGGGCTCCAGCTTCGGCCCTCTGGGCGAAGGGTATGTGCGGTTTGCGCTGACCATGCCCTGTGAAAAGATCGCTCAGGCGGTGCAGGCCATCGCCGCCAGCGGCATCCTGAAGGCATAAAACACGGCGCGGCCCCGGAACCTCTCCGGGGCCGCGCTATTTTTTTGAAAAATTTTTGGATTTTGGAAAACACTTTTGCTCCGCCGTTCGTCTTACAGACAGAAGCAGCGAAAGGAGGCGGGAGCCATGTGGAGCGAGCTGTACGAAGAGCAATGGGAAAGACTGGTCCGGTTCTGCTTCCGGCTCTGCCGCAGTCAGGAACAGGCCGAGGACCTGGCCCAGGAGACCTTTCTGCGGGCGATGCAGAATCAGGCCCTGCTGGCCAGGCTGCAGCCCCGCCAGCAGAAGGCTTGGCTTGCCCGCTGCGCCCACAACCTTTTCTGCGACCAGACCCGGCGGGCCGCAAAGGAGCGGGCCCTTTTGGAGGAGATGCTCCCCGCCGGGCAGCAGGAAGAGCCCGACCTCACCGCCGCCGACGCCCTGGAAGGGGTGGAGAATGCCGCCCTGATGCAGCGGCTGCCCGCCGAGAGCCGCACCCTTTTTGTGCTGCGGTACGAGGAGGGCTACACCGCCGCCGAGCTTGCGGAGATGTTCGGCCTGCCTGCTTCCACCATACGCACCCGGCTGCTCAAGGCACGCCGCCAGCTGAAAGATTATTGGACGGAGGAATGAAACCATGGCAAAAAAACTCAAAGTCAACGCCGCCATCTGCGATTTGCGCAAGATGCAGGAAGAGACCCTGACCGCCTACGAGAGCATCACCATCGACAGCGCGCTGGTGGTCACCAATCCCCGGGCCCGGGCGCTCTTATCTCGGTATCCCGTCACCCTGAACTGCGCCCAGAGCCTGGACCTGGAAGAGGACATCGCCCTCAACATCATCAACGGCGCCACCCAGCTCAGCGGGCGCAACACCCCCAACGGCAAGCAGTATCTGGTCATCAACGGCACCATGACCGTGACCCCCGACGCCGGGGACGCGCTGCGCCAGTACATGGGCTTTACCATCAACGGCAGCGTTTTCTGCCCCGGCTCCCTGGGCACGGTGCTGGCCAGCCGGGCCACCATCAACGGCAAGATGTACACCTATCCCGAGGAAGCGGTGGTGCTCAAGAGCAACACCGTTTTGGACCACAGCTTCCTCTACCGGGCCCAAAACCGGCTGTACTGGGCGGCCCGGCGGTTCATCGCGGTGGACCCCCAGCTGGACGGCGAGGCACTGGCCGAGACCGGAGCCCGCTTTTCCAGCCGGGAGGCCATTCTGACCGAGTCCCTGGCCCGGGATCTGGCCCCGCTCTTTGACGAGTCCACCGAGCTTACCATCCTGCCGGACGACACCGCAGTGATCCGGGACGATCTGGAGCTCACCGCCGCCGCCCTGAGCCGGTACGGTTCCAGCCTCTATGTAGAGGGGGATCTGATCGTGGACGAGGAGTGCGGCGATCTTCTGTCCGACATCGAATTTCTGCGGGTGAGCGGGGACGTCTATCTTCCCGCCGACCTGGAAGAGGAATTTTACAGCATTTCGGACGCCGAGTACAGCGACCTGGTGCTGCTGGAAGGGCACCGCATCTCCTGCAAGAGCCGGGTGACGGTGGACCGGGCCCTGCTGGAATTCTACCCCGAGGGGATCTGCCTGTTTGGCTGCGCGTTGGTGGAGCTGGACCCCGAGCTGGAGGCCGCCGACATCCTGGACCGGCTGACCTTTACAAACTGCGCCCGGGTGCGCTGCACCGCCGCCCAGCGCAGCGCGGTCTGCGCCTCGGGGGAGGTGGCCTCCATCGACTGCACCGACGGCAGCGAAGAGAACGAGGACCCGGACACCCAGGTCTTTGACTGCGCCCAGTGCACCCTGTGACCGGCGCCTCTCGCCCCTGTTTTTTGTCCCTGCGTTCCCAGGTTTTTGTCCCTGTTTTTCCTTGACCCTGTTTTTCTCCCCTTCACACAAAGACCTCCCCGGCCTGCACGCAGCAGACCGGGAAGGTCTTGTTTTTCCTTCTTCAGCGGTTGACCACGTTCTCCCCTGCTCCCTCCAAAAAGCTGGCGAGGTTGCGGGTGGTGATGGCCATGAGCTTTTCCAGCGCCTCGGCGGTGGTCCAGGCGATGTGCGGGGTCATGAGCACATGGGGAGCCGAGCGCAGCGGGCTGTCGGCGGGCAGGGGTTCGGATGCGAAGGCGTCCGCCCCATAAAAGCCCAGCCGCCCGGCTTTGAGGGCCTCGGCCACTGCGGCCTCCTCCACCAGCGCCCCCCGGGCGGTGTTCAGCAGGATACAGCCGGGGCGGAGCTTGCCCAGGGCTTCGGCGTTCAGGATGCCCCGGGTGGCAGGGGTGGCGGGGCTGTGAAGGCTCAGCACATCGCTTTCCGCCAGCAAAGTATCAAAGTCCACGAAATCCCCCCCATCCCCGGCGTACTCCGGCCGCACCGTCCGGGTGCAGGCGATGACCCGCATCCCGAAGGCCTTTGCAATCCGCCCGGCCTGGCGGCCGATATGGCCGTAGCCAAAGATGCCAAAGGTCTTGCCCCACAGCTCCACCTGGGGCAGGATGCCGTACTCCTCCGGCAGACCCAGCTGCCAATAGCCGTCCCGCACCGCACGGTCATACCGCTGGGCGCACTGGCAGATGGCCAAAAGCAGGCTGAAGGTCATCTGGGCCACGCTGTAGGTGGAATACCCGGGGACGTTGGCCACCTGCACCCCGTGGCGGCGGCAGGCCTCCAGATCCAGATTGTCGGTGCCGGTGGCGATGATGCCCACCCAGCGCAGGTTCGGGCACTGGGACAGCACCTGCTCGTCGATCCGGCACTTGTTGAGGATCACCAGTTCCGCGTCCCCGATCCGCGGGGCGATCTCCTCGGGTTCGGTGCGCACATAGGCCACCGTGTCCGGCACCAGCTTGTAAATGCCGGACCAGTCCAGATCCCCCTCCTGCATGACGTAGCTTTCCAGAATGACCGCTTTCATCTTTTACATTCCCTCTCTTTTTTGTTTTGTTCTCAGACCCGGCTCAGCCCCAGCGCGGGGCCCTGGGGGGTGAGGCGGCTCTCCAGCGCCGCCCATCCCTGATTCAAAAGCAGAGCCAGCCGGGACCGGTCGGCCAGCGGCACCCACACCGGGTCCGGCCGGGCCGCCGCCGGAGCCGGGGCAAACAGGTAACAAGGGGCCAGGCTGTTGAGGGGCCGAATGGCCCGCAGCGCCAAACCCTGCTCTAAGTACAGGTTCATCAGCTCCTCGGCGTCGGGGGTGCACTCCAGCACCGCCCAGAGCTCGCCGCCCCGGCTGCGCCGGGCCGCCCAGGCCAGCACCCCCTCCAAAAGCGGAGTCAGCGCCTCGCTGCGCTGGCCCACCGGCGGGGTCAAGATCCAGCCGCCGCCCCACTGCCGGGGGCCCAGCAGCTCCCGCAGCGCCGCCGCCAGCCCTAAATCGGCGCTCAGCGGCAGAGCCAGCAAGGCCGTCTCGGGCGCGCCCCGAAGGCCGCAGACCCCCCAGGCCTGGCCCACCGTCAGCATCCGCAGCACCTCGCTGCGGGGCCGGTAGATGCTGCCCGCCTCCCTGCGGGCCAAAAGGCAGAATTCCTCCGCCGACATCCGCCGGGCGCACAGCTGCGCCGCTTCACACACTTGTGTCATCCAAACTCCCCCATTCCGCAGGGCTTTTCCGCCCTGACGGAATCCATTCTAACCCGGAGCGGGGGAATTTTTGCGCGAGGGTTGTCGGCGCTCTCACCCTTCAGCGTCCAGATCCACTTCCTCGCTGAGCACCTGGCCGATGGGCTTTGCAATGCACAGGTCGGCGTTGCGGTCTGCGCCGGTGGGCTGCATGTTGATGACCACCAGGTGGTCCCCCCGGAAGTAGTTCACCAGCCCCGCCGCCGGATAGACCACCAGGCTGGTGCCCCCGATGATGAGGGTATCCGCCCGGCGAATGGCCGAGACCGCGCCGGAGATGACCTGTTCGTCCAGCCCTTCCTCGTAGAGCACCACATCCGGCTTGACGATGCCGCCGCAGGCCGGGCACCGGGGCACCCCTTGTGAAGCGGCCATGAACTCGATGTCGTAGAAGGCCCCGCACCGGGTGCAGTAGTTGCGCAGGGTGCTGCCGTGGAGCTCGTACACGGTTTTGGACCCGGCGGCCTGGTGGAGCCCGTCGATGTTCTGGGTTACCACCGCCCGCAGTTTGCCCTGCTGTTCCAGCTTGGCCAGACGCAGATGGGCCGGGTTGGGCTTTGCCCCCCGGACGATGAGCTTGTCCCGGTAAAACCGGTAGAACTCCTCGGGGTTGCGCTCCCAAAAGGTATGGCTGAGGATGACCTCCGGGGGATAGGCGTATTTTTGGTTGTACAGCCCGTCCACGCTGCGGAAGTCGGGGATGCCGCTCTCGGTGGACACCCCGGCCCCGCCGAAGAAAACGATGTTTTTGCTCTGTTCCAGGATCTTTTCCAGTGCGCGCAGCATATGCAGGACCGCCCCTTTCCCTTGCAATGTTTTTGTGTTATGCTGAAATGGAAAACTGCTGGTTTCAGTATAGCATATTTTGCCCGGAAAGGAAGGGATGGTTTGATGGTTTGGTATCTGCAAAGCCCGCTGGGGGCGCTATTGCTGGAGGAGGAAAGCGGCGCGCTGACCCGGCTGCATTTTTCCGCCGGGGCCCCGGCGGAATTCGGCCCGGCGCCCTCTCCCCTGCTGGCCGAAGCGGCGCGGCAGCTGGAAGAATACTTTGCCGGCGGGCGGCGGGAGTTCTGCCTGCCCCTTTCGGCAAAGGGAACCCCCTTCCAAAAAGAGGTCTGGGAGGGCCTTTGCCGCATTCCCTACGGCGAAACGGTGAGCTACGGTCAGCTGGCCGCCGCCCTGGGCAGGCCCCGGGCGGCCCGGGCCA
>CALXGY010000039.1 GCA_944387955.1 uncultured Faecalibacterium sp.
TCACCGCGTTGGCCAGACAGGGCACAATGGACATGGCGGCCCCCATCTTGATCATGATCAGCGCCCCCTCAAAACTGGGGGTCACCTTGCTGAGGTCCACCCCCACCTCCGCCAGCTGCTGGAGGGATGGCCCCTGACAGGCCGAAAGGAAGCTGTCCACCGAGCCGGAGTTCACGACGCTCTGCCCCTTCAGGTCGGACAGATGCAGCGCCCGCCGCCCGGCCAACGGGGAGTTTGGATTCATCAGCACATGATAGCCCAGGGAAAACAGCGGCGTGAAGGAGATGTCCAGGTCCTTGGTATGCTCCGAGGCGTAGAAAAACCCGATGTCCAGCTGGCCCGAGCGCAGCTGTTCCAGGGGGCGGCGGTTGTCCTGGGGAATGACATCCACACAGGCATTTGGGTACCGGCGCTGGAATTCCGCCACGATCCCGGCAAAGGTGGTGTAGTCGAACAGCTGCCGCAGCCCCACCGCCAGATGAGAGCGGCCGGCGGCCTGGATGTCCTGGGCCTTTTTCAGCGCCTGCCGGTGGAAGCTCAGCATCTGCACCATATCCAGATAAAAGGCCTGCCCCGCGGCGGTGAGCCGGGTCCGCCGGGTGGTGCGCTCGAAAAGTTTGAGGCCGGTCTCCTTTTCCAGCGCCGCGATCTGATAGGTAATGGAGGGCTGGGTGGTGAACAGCCGCTGGGCCGCCGCGCTGAAATTCAGCTCTTCCGCCACCGCAATAAAGCATTCCAGTTGGTAGATGGTCACAAAATCCCTCCTCTTTTTACAAAAATTCTCTTAATCCATTATACCCTCTTTTCATTTCCAGGTAAACCCATCAAATCCTTTTATAAATCAAAGATTATTTTGAATTTCTCTTTTTCGCGCAGCTTTGTTATAATTTCATCAATGCAGGACGCAGCACTTCGCCGTCCTGAATGCATGAAGAAGAAAGAACGAAGCAAGGAAGAAAAAGGAGATTCAACATGAGCAAAATTTCCAGACGTGCCTTTATGCGCGGCGCCGCTCTCGGTACTATGGGCGTAGCCGCTGCCGGTCTGATGACCGCCTGCAATTCGGCCCCCGCCTCCACCGCCTCCTCCGCCCCGGCCTCCTCCGAGGCTGCGGGCAGCGAGGCCGCCTCCGCCGCTCCCGCCATCCCCTCCTCCCCGGTGGACGGCAAGTACGTCACCAAGGCCATGGGCCACGAGAGCTGGGTCTATGTGGCCACCACCTTCTCCGAGGGCGCCATCACCGCCTGTGAAGTGCTCTCCCACGAGGAGACCATCGGCATCGGCAACTACGCCTGCTCCCGCATCCCCGCCGCCATTGTGGAGCATCAGAGCGTGAACGTTCCCAACCTGCGGGGCTCCTCCATCACCTCCATGGCCATCAAGTCCGCCGTCAAGGAGGCCATCACCCTGGCCGGATACAATGTGGACGACTTCTCCGCAGAAATCACCGTGGAGCCCTCCACCGAGGAGATCGAGGAAGAGGCCGACGTCATCATCATGGGCGCAGGCACCGCGGGCCTGGTCTGTGCTGCCCGTCTGCTGGAGGCCGGTTACAGCGTTACTCTGGTGGAGAAGCGGGACATCCCCGGCGGCTCCATGGCCATGACCTACGGCGGCGTGGCCACCGCAGGCTCCAAGCTGCAGTACAACTATGACGTGGACGGCTCCTACCGCGCTTCCGCCATGGGCACCCTGGAAGGGATGATGAACTTCTGGAAGACCATGGAGCAGTACCACCGCAAGGACTTCTTCACCGGCGAAATGCCCTACATGACCGCCCAGTATACCGTGGCGGGGGATCTGGTGGACTGGATGGCCAGCATCGGCATCGGCTTTGCCACCCTGGGCAGCTACGAGTCCGCCACCGCCTACGGCGCTTCCACCCCCTATCTGGCCCCCGGCTGCTACGAGGGCGGCGCAGGCTATGCCATGATGTTCCTGGCCAACCGGGTCAGCTCCTACGAGAAGGGCAAGATCATCTACTCCACCAGCGTCACCGACCTCATCAAGGACGAGAGCGGCCGGGTGGTGGGCTTCCACGCCAAGGGAGACAACGGCGCCAGCTACACCCTGCGGGCCAAGGCGGTCTGCCTTGCCTCCGGCGGCTTCGGCAAGAACACCGAGATGCTCAAGAAGTACAGCACCGATTATGCCGACTTCTTCTTCAACTGCGCCTCCTGCGTCACCGGCGACGGCATCCAGCTGGGTCTGGACGCTGGCGGCGTGGTGGAGTGTGAGAACCGCCCGCTGCCCGCCTTCCTGTCCAGCTACAAGAGCAAGTTCGAGCTGGCCTTTATCCACACCACCGCCCCCGGCATCATGGTGAACATCAACGGCGACAACATCGGCAACATCGTCTCGGACAACCACTTCACCATGGCCAAGGCAAAGCTCAACAAGGACAACGGCGACACCTTCTATTACATCTTCGACGAGTCCTCCGCCGTCAAGCTGCGGGACAGCGAGGCCTACGGCTTCAACGGCTATACCGCCATGTTTGAAAAGGGCGAGGCGGTGCACTACGACAGCGTGGAGGCCGCCAGCGACGAGCTGAACCTGCCCAACCTGGCCGCCGCCATCGAGAACAACAACGCCGCCGCCCTGTCCGGCCAGCCGGACGAGTTCGGCCGGGCCAACTGCCCCTACATTGAGACCCGGGACGGCATCTGGGCCATCCGGGTAGACCCCACCTTCTACCTGACCACGGCGGGCCTTGCCATCGACACCTCTTGCCATGTGCTGACCGCTGAGCGGGAGGCCATCCCCGGCCTGTACGCTGCCGGCGATGTCTGCGGCTCCATCGAGGAGAAGGACGCAAAGCAGTACGGCATGGGCTTTGACGCTGCCCTGTGCTATGGCTACATCATGGGCGAGACCCTGAAGAAGGAGCTGTAAGCGCCCGCATCTTTCTCCCTGCGTTCTCCCAATTCCCTGTCCGGGACCCCCATCCCCGGGCAGGAGTTTTTGTATGCCGCAAAAAAGGAACCGGACAGCCTGCGCGGGCCGTCCGGTTCCTTTTTATTTTTTCTTCTGGAATTTGAGCCCGGGGATTTTCCGGGACTTTGAACTGCCGGTGCGGCGGGCTCCGGCGCTGTAAAAGCCGAACACAGTGCCGCACACACCGCCCACAATGTGCATGAAGTTTGCCACATTGTCCCGCACGAACAGCGCATCGTAGAACTGCTGCCCCAGGTACAAGGCCGCCACCAGCAGCATGGTCACCGGGATGCCGCCGTCCCCGCCGGCCAGGGAGGAGAGCATGATGAGCATGAACACGATGCCCGAAGCCCCCAGCAGCCCCACCCCCGGGAAGAGCAGGCATTGCAGCACCCCCGAGACCAGAGCGGTGAGCAGGATGGCCTTGAGCAGCGGGATGCTGCCGTACTTTTCCTCCATGGGCGGACCGATGACCAGAAACAGCAGCATGTTGCCCATGAAGTGGTCAAGGTCTGCGTGTCCCAGCACATGGCCCAGCAGCCGGATGTAAAACAGCGGGTCCTTGAGGGAAGAGCGGTAGACGCAGAACAGATGCATGGTGGTCCAGCCCCCGGTGAGCTTGTCCACTGCCAGCACCCCCAGCGAAAGCAGAAAAAAGGTCAGCACCACCGGGGAATTGTATTGCAGGCCCTTGCGAAAGTCGATTTTTTTCGTGCTGCATTCCTCCCATCGTCTCACAGCGGTTTTTTGCAAAGTTTTACAGCCGGGTGCGCTCCCAGTATTCCCCCATGCTCTGGCCCTTTTGGCCGGTGACCTCGTGGGAAAGATATCCTTCCATCCCGCAGCTTTCCGGCCTCCAGCTCTCGGCAGCGGCCAGGGTGGGGTATTCGATCTCGGCGTAGAAGAATTCCCCGGGCTGGCCCTCGTCCACCTGGTTTACCTCCAGGATGCAGCCGTCCGGCAGCCGGTAGGAGCGGCGCAGCTTGCCGATGAGGGGGCGGCCGATGATCTTCTGCTCCAGCTCCTCAAAGAGTTCTTTGTCGATGGGCCGCTCGATCTCCTCCCGGGCGATGCCTCCGGCGGACTTAAAGCAGAGGATGTACTCGGTTTTCCCGCCGGTGAGGGCCTCCTCCCGGATGCGCACGGTGGGCCGCACACTGATGTAACCCTGCCGCATCCGGAATTCTTCGGTCAGGGGCAGTCCCTCGGGCCAACCCCGGACCAGCCATTTGCGTTCGATCTCCATTTTGTTCCCTTCCTCTTTTCTTTTGGCGGGCAGACCGTTATAATAGAAAGAGCCGCCCTTTGGCTTTGAGCCGACAGCCTTATTGTACCACAGTTCGGGGGCGGAAGAAACAGGATTTACGGCGCCAGCCGCCGCCAAAGAGGAGAAGATTCATGAAAGCAGCCCGCAGCTATCCCCTGTACACCGTCAACAAAAAAGCCGAGGCGACCCTGGCCGCCGGTCACCCCTGGGTCTACGACAACGACCTGCTGGCCCAGCCCGAGCAGCTGCCCGAAAACGGCGCGCTGGTGGATCTGGTGAGCGAGAAAGGGACCTATCTCGGTACCGGGATGCTCTCCCTCCACAGCAAGATCCGGGTTCGGCTGCTCTCCCGCAACGCCAACGACACCTTCGACACGGCCTTCTGGCGGCGGCGCATCCAATACGCCTGGGACTACCGCAAGACGGTGCTGGAGCCCGAAGACCTCTCGGCCTGCCGGGTCATCTTCGGGGAGGCGGACCAGTTCCCCGGCCTGACGGTGGACCGGTTCGGCAGCATCCTGGTGACCCAGACTTTGAGCATCGGGATGGAAAAGCGCAAGGAGCTGATCTTCCCGCTGCTGGCGGAGGTTCTGCGGGCGGACGGCCAGCAGATCGACGGCATTTACGAGCGCAACGACGAGGCGCTGCGGGCCAAGGAGGGTCTTGAACAGAACAAGGGCTGGTTTGCCCTGCCCGGCGAGGAGCATCCCGCCTCCACCCAGACCGAGATCTGCGAGAACGGGGTCTACTACCATGTGGACTTTGAGAACGGACAGAAAACCGGCTTCTTCCTGGATCAGAAGTACAACCGCCGGGCGGTGGCCCGTCTGGCGGCGGGACACACGGTGCTGGACTGCTTCACCCACACCGGCAGCTTTGCGCTGAACGCCGCCAAGGGAGGCGCGGCCCGGGTGACCGCCGCCGACATCAGCGCCGACGCCATCGCCATGGCCCAGCGCAACGCCCAGCGCAACGGGCTGACCAACATGGACTTTATCTGTGAGGACACCTTTACCCTGCTGCCCCGGCTGGAAGCGGAGGGCCACCCCTACGACTTCATCATCCTGGACCCGCCCGCCTTCACCAAGGCCCGCAGCACGGTAAAGAACGCCATGCGGGGATATAAGGAGATCAATTACCGGGCTATGAAGCTGCTGCCCCGGGGCGGATACCTGGCCACCGCCAGCTGCTCCCATTTTGCCACCGAGGAGCTGTTTATCCAGATGCTGCGCTCCGCTGCCCACGACGCCCACCGCCAGCTGCGGCAGATCGAGGTGCGCCAGCAGGGCCCCGACCATCCCATCCTCTGGGGAGTGCCCGAGACAAACTATCTGAAGTTCTTCCTGTTCCAGGTGATTTGACAAAATCATTTCGGCTGCCGCCCTCTGGGCGGCGGCCTTTTTGTTTTTCCATCCAAAAAATTTCTGCTTTTTGGACGCAGAGATGCGAAGAAGCACTCTGTGCGCAAAAAAAGCAAAAAAACTTTCTGATTTTTCTTGACAGTTCGGCCAAAGTATGCTATTATACTTCTCGCAGTGCACAGCCGATACGCACTGCAGCCATTATGAAACCCAATGGGATAACAACGTGCGCCCGTAGCTCAGGTGGATAGAGCAACTGCCTTCTAAGCAGTGGGCCGGGGGTTCGAGTCCCTTCGGGCGCATATATGGTGCCCATAGCGTAGTCGGTTAACGCGCCAGATTGTGGATCTGGAGACCGAGGGTTCGAGTCCCTCTGGGCACCCCACCAGCACCCGCTGTTTTACAGCGGGTGCTTTTTGTTGTGCAGTTTTTTCTTGTGGAAAAGAGCTGCCCCGCCTCCTTAAAATGTGAAAAAAATTTGTACAAATGATGCATTTCTATACCAACTGCTTGAAAATACCGGCGTTCTGCTGTAAAATGCATTCCGGAAACTTTGTTTCACCTCTTAATAATGAGAAAGAAGGATTTATACTTATGAAACGTATTGCACTGGCCGCTGCTGTCTGCGCTCTGGCCCTGTCTCTGGCTGCCTGCGGCAGCTCCAACAACAACACCGCCGCTTCCGCTGAGGCCACCGGCTACACCGGCAGCCAGACCGCTGCTGCTGCCGGCATGGAGGGCGATGTCTCGGTCACCATTACCTGGGAGAACGGCACTGTGACCGCCTGCGAGATCGACGCTTCCACCGAGACCGAGAGCATCGGCCAGGCTGCTGCCCCCGATCTGGCTGACGCCATCGTCGAGGCCAACTCCCCCGAGATCGACGCTGTGGCCGGCGCCACCGTCACCTCCGACGCTGTGGTCGAGGCTGCCAAGGCTTGCTTCGATGCTGCTGAGATCGCTTACTAATTTTTCTTCGTAAAAAATCCCTCCGGTTCAGGCACTGAACCGGAGGGATTTTTGCTGTTCTTAGGGTTTGGAGCGGAACTTACCGCTTATGGTACATGCGGTCCTCCTGCTCGTACTTGGGCTCACAGGTGAGCTGAACCCCCAGCTTCTTGAAGATCTGCTCATCCACCGAGGAGAGCAGAACGGTGGTGTGGGCCTCGCACCCCTGGAGCTTGGGCAGCTGCTGCATGGCCAGCTTTGCGTTCTCGTTGGTGGCGGCGGTGCTGGACAGAGCGATCAGGATCTCGTCGGTGTGCAGACGGGGGGTGTGGCTGCCCAGATAGTCGATCTTCAGCCGCTGGATGGGCTCGATGGCCTCGGGCGAGACCAGCTTGACCTCGTGAGGGATGCCCGCCAGGGCCTTCAGGGCGTTGAGCAGAGCGGCAGCCGAAGCGCCCAGCAGGTCGCTGGTGCCGCCGGTGACCACCTGCCCGTCCGGCAGCTGGATGGCGGTGGCGGGACGGTCGGTGGCTGCCTCCCGGGCCAGAGCCTCGGCGGCAGCGCAGCGGTCCTCGGGGCGGATGCCCGCCTGACGCAGCAGCAGCTCCAGCTTCTGGCGGTTGTCGTTGGACTGGCCGTAACGCTTATAGTCCCCCAGGCACTTGTAGTACCGGCGCAGGATCTCCTGCTTGGAGGCTTCGCGGCAGACCTCGTCGTCCACGATGCAGTTGCCCGCCATGTTTACACCCATATCGGTGGGAGAACGGTAGGGGCTCTTGCCGGCGATGAGCTCGAACATGGCTGCCAGCACCGGGAACACCTCGATGTCCCGGTTGTAGTTGACGGTGGTCTTGCCGTAGGCTTCCAGATGGAAGGGGTCGATCATGTTCACATCGTTGAGGTCCGCGGTGGCCGCCTCGTAGGCCAGGTTCACCGGATGGTTCAAAGGCAGGTTCCAGATGGGGAAGGTCTCGAACTTGGCGTAGCCCGCCTTGACCCCGCGGCGGTGCTCATGGTAGAGCTGGGACAGGCAGGTGGCCATCTTGCCGCTGCCGGGGCCGGGGGCGGTGATCACCACCAGCGGGCGGGTGGTCTCGATGTACTCGTTCTTGCCGTAGCCCTCGTCGCTGACGATGCGGTTGATGTCGCTGGGGTAGCCGGGGATCTTGTAGTGGCAGTAGGACTTGATGCCCAGGCTGGACAGCTTTTCCCGGAACCGCTCGGCCCCCGCCTGGCCCGCAAACTTGGTCAGGCAGACGCTGCCCACATACAGCCCGATGGCCTGGAACTCGTCGATGAGCCGCAGTACGTCCATATCGTAGGTGATGCCGTAGTCGCCCCGCACCTTGTTTTCCTCGATGTCCTCGGCGCTGATGACCACGACGATCTCGGCCTGGTCCTTGAGCTGGAGCAGCATCTGGAGCTTGGAGTCGGGCTTGAAGCCGGGCAGCACGCGGGAGGCGTGGTAGTCGTCAAACAGTTTGCCGCCGAACTCCAGATAGAGTTTGTTGTCAAACTGCGCGATCCGTTCCCGGATGTGCTCGGACTGCATTTTCAGGTATTTTTCGTTGTCGAAACCAATTTTCATCTTCCCATTCCTCTTTCGGTCTGTGACTTGGTTCAGATTTCATACGAAGGATATTATACCGTTCCAGCGGCCCAAATTCAATACACCCGACCGCGAAAAAACGCGCCATGACAGGAAATTCCCGTCATGGCGCGCATTTTTTGAAGGAGAAAGCCTTACTCGTACAGCGGGAACTGCTCGGTCAGAGCCAGCACACGAGCTGCGATCTCATCCTTCTTTTCCTCGAAATTCCAGATGCAGTCGGCGATGCAGTCGGCGATGACCTTCATCTCGGCCACGCCCATGCCCCGGGTGGTGACGGCGGGGGTGCCCACCCGCACGCCGGAGGTGATGAAGGGGCTGCGGGTCTCGCCGGGGACGGTGTTCTTATTGGCGGTGATGTGCACCGCATCCAGCCGGGCCTCCAGGTCCTTGCCGGTGCACTCCTCTTCCCGCAGGTCGATGAGCATCAGGTGGTTATCGGTGCCGCCCGACACCAGCTTGACCCCGCGGTCCTGGAGCGCCTGGGCCAGGGCCTGGGCGTTCTCCACGATGCGGCGGGCGTACTCCTTGAACTCAGGCTTCAGTGCCTCGCCGAAGCAGACCGCCTTGGCCGCGATGACATGCTCCAGCGGGCCGCCCTGGGTGCCGGGGAAGACCGCCGAGTTGATCCGCTTGGCCAGGATCGGGTTGTTGGTGAGGATCAGGCCGCCCCGGGGGCCCCGGAGGGTCTTGTGGGTGGTGGTGGTCACCACGTCGGCGTAGGGCACCGGGTTCTGGTGGCAGCCGCCCGCCACGAGACCGGCGATGTGGGCCATATCCACCATCAGGTAAGCGCCGTAGCCGTGGGCGATCTGAGCCAGACGCTCAAAGTCGATGGCCCGGGGATAGGCCGAAGCGCCGGCCACCAGCAGCTTGGGCCGGACCTTGCGCACCGCCTTTTCCAGCTCGGCGTAGTCGATGACTCCGTCCGCGTTGACGCCGTAGGAATAGAAGTGGTAGTTCTTGCCGGACATGTTCACCGGGGAACCGTGGGTCAGGTGGCCGCCCTGGGACAGATCCATGCCCACGACCGTGTCGCCCACCTCCAGCAGCGCAAAGTAGACCGCCAGGTTTGCCTGTGCGCCGGAATGGGGCTGGACGTTGGCGTACTTGGCGCCGAACAGCTCACAGGCGCGCTGAATGGCGATGTTCTCCACCTGGTCCACATAGACGCAGCCGCCGTAGTACCGCTTGCCGGGCAGGCCCTCGGCGTACTTGTTGGTCAGCACGCTGCCCATGGCCGCCATGACCGCGGGGGAAACAATGTTCTCGCTGGCGATCAGCTCGATGTTCTGGCGCTGACGGGTCAGCTCCCGGTCCATGGCCGCAGCCACTTCCGGATCGACCGTCTGAACCAGTCCGATGGAATCCTGCATTTCCTTGTACATAACGAAACCCCTCTCTTTTTTCTATTCTAAATTCCCGGAGCCGCTGCCCGCCTTCTGGCGGGACGCCCCTATGGGCACTATCATAACAAAAAAAACGCGCTTTCACAAGAGCGCCGGGGCCCCCCGGTTGCTTTTTGCACTTTATTTGGTTAAAATAGACCAATAAAACCACTGCAAAGGGGGAATCTCGGATGGAAGAAGCCTTGCTGACCCGGCGCAAGCAGACCCAGCGCCGCCAGGGCATCCAGGCCCGGCGGGCCTTGAGAGACGCGGAGCGGGCCTCGATGAGCGCCGCGCTCTGCGCCCATCTTGCCGCCCTGCCCGCCTGGCAGGAGGCCCGGACCGTGCTGGCCTACGCGGCTGCCGGGGGCGAGGCGGCTCTTTCTCCCCTGCTGGAAGCAGCCGCCGGAAAGCGGATCGCCTACCCGGTCTGCCTGGACGAAGCGCATATGATCGCCGCCCTGCCCGCCGCCGAAAAGGGCTGGCAGACCGGGCGGTACGGCATCCGCGCTCCGGTGCTGGAGCGGGCCGAGATCCTGCCGCCGGAACAGCTGGACCTGGTGCTGGTGCCCTGCACCGCCTTTGACCCGGACTGCTTCCGGGTGGGGATGGGCAAGGGCTACTACGACCGCTATCTCCCCGGCTGCATTCGGGCACAGGCGGTGGGCATCGCCTTTGAGGTACAGAAGGTAGAAAAAGCCGCCGCCGGACCTTTCGACCGGCGGCTGGACGGATTTGTAACAGAGAGGGGTATTTACCAATGGCAGAGATGATGGAAAAGACCGGCCGGGAATTTCTGGCCCAGCTTGCTTCCGGCGCCCCGGTGCCGGGGGGCGGCGGCGCGGCCGCCCTGGTGGGGGCCATTGGGGCCGCCCTGGGCAACATGGTGGGAAATCTGACCACCGGCAAAAAGAAGTATGCCGCGGTAGAAGCGGAGATCCAGCAGCTGAACCAGCGGGCCGAGGCGCTGCGCCAAGCCCTGGAAAAGCTGGTAGAGGCGGACGCCGAGGCCTTCGCGCCGCTGGCTGCCGCCTATAAGATGCCCAAGGAGACCCCCGACCAGGCCGCTGCAAAGGCCGCCGCCCTGGAAGCGGCGCTGGACGGGGCCTGCGCGGTGCCGCTGGAAATTATGGAACGGTGCTGTGAAGGCATCGCCCTGGCCGAAGAGTACGCGGCTAAGGGCAGCGTGCTGGCGGTGTCCGACGCGGGATGCGCGGCTTTGTTCTGCAAGGCGGCGCTGCAGGCTGCCGGTCTGAACGTGGCCATCAACACCCGGGCCATGGCCGACCGGGCCAAAGCCGACCGGCTGGACCGCCAGGCTGCCGGGCTTTTGGCGGAATATCTGCCCCGGGCCGAGGCGGTCTATGACCGGGTGAACGCACAGCTGGGAGGGAATTGAGATGGCAGAGATTTTAAAGGGCGCGCCGGTGGTGGCCGCCATGAACCAGCGCACCGCCGCCCGCTGTGCGGCCCTGCAGGAAAAAGGCATCCGTCCCACCCTGGCGGTGGTTCGGGTGGGAGCGCGGGAGGATGACCTGGCTTACGAGCGGGGGGTCAAGACCCGCTGCGCCAAGGTGGGGGTGGAGGTGCGCTCCTTTGTGCTGGAGCCGGACGCCTCCCAGGCAGAACTGATCGCCCTTTTGCATCAGATCAACCAGGACCCCGGCCTGCACGGCTGTCTTTTGTTCCGGCCGCTGCCCCCTCAGATGAAGGACGCCGAGGTGCGGGCCGCGCTGGCCCCTGAAAAGGACGTGGACGGCATTACCGACAGCTCGCTGGCCGCCGTCTTTACCGGGGCGGGAACCGGCTATGCCCCCTGCACCGCCGCCGCCTGTGTGGAGATCCTGGACTACTACGGCATTCCGCTGGAGGGCCGCCGGGTCACAGTGGTGGGCCGCAGCCTTGTGGTGGGCAAGCCCGCCGCCATGCTGCTGGACCGGCGCAACGCCACCGTCACCATCTGCCACTCCCGCACCAAAGACCTGCCCGCCGTCTGCCGGGAGGCAGATATCCTGGTGGTGGCCATGGGCCGCCGGGGGGCCATCGGGGCGGACTGCGTGCGGCCCGGCCAGGTGGTGGTGGATGTGGGCATCCACGCCGACGAGGAGGGCAAACTCTGCGGAGACGTGCGGTTTGCCGAGGCCGAGCCGGCGGCGGGCGCCATCACCCCGGTGCCTGGCGGAGTGGGCACCGTGACCACCTCGGTACTGGTGGAGCATGTGGTGGCCGCCGCCGAGGCAATCGGCCGCCAGAAGTCGGACTTTTGACCGATAAATCGCTTCATCTTGTCCCGTTCAATGCGTTTGCCCCAAAAATAGCGGAATGGGCCGGGGACAAAATCGTCAGATTGTCCATTGCGTTTTGAGCGGCAGGCAGATATAATCATGACATGAACAGCAACGGCGCTGTGGGTCACCTCCTGACTCGCAGCGCCGTTTGTGTTTGGGAGCCCTTTTCGGCTCCTCCGCCTGCGGCAGACGGCCCGGAGAGGGATCGGGCCGCCCGGCGGCAATGCAAGCTACCAAACGCCGAGCGATTTGAATGAGTAAGGAGTAGGAATTATGGCAGCCAATGTTATGCAGATCTACGGCACCAAGGTCTTCAACGAATATGTGATGAAAGAGCGCCTGCCCAGCGCCACCTACAAGAGCCTGAAGGACACCCTGCACAAGGGCACTCCCCTGGACCTGGAGGTCGCAAACGTCGTGGCCAGCGTCATGAAGCGGTGGGCCATGGAGCTGGGCGCAACCCATTACACCCACTGGTTCCAGCCCCTGACCGGCATCACCAGCGAAAAGCACGACAGCTTCCTGAGCCCTGTGGGGGACGGCACCGCCATCATGGAGTTCAGCGGCAAGGAGCTGGTCCGCGGCGAACCGGACGCTTCCTCCTTCCCCTCCGGCGGCCTGCGGGCCACCTGCGAGGCCCGGGGCTACACCGCCTGGGACCCCACCAGCTACGCCTTCGTCAAGGATGACGTGCTGTGCATTCCCACCGCCTTCGTCAGCTACACCGGCGAGGCCCTGGACAAAAAGACCCCGCTGCTGCGCTCCATGAACGCTTTGTCCGCCCAGGCCTGCCGCATTCTCAAGCTCTTCGGCAAGGATGTTGCTTACGTTTCCACCACCGTCGGCCCCGAGCAGGAGTACTTCCTCATTAAGAAGGAGGACTATGAGGCCCGCCAGGATCTGATCCTCACCGGCCGCACCCTCTTCGGCGCTCCGTCGGTCAAAGGTCAGGAGCTGGAGGAGCACTACTTCGGCGTGATCCGTCCCAAGGTCTCCGAATTCATGAAGGAACTGGACGAAGAGCTGTGGAAGCTGGGCATCCCCGCCAAGACCAAGCACAACGAGGTCGCCCCCTGCCAGCATGAGCTGGCCCCCATCTTCGACACCACCAACGTCGCCATCGACCACAACCTGCTGACCATGGAGATGATGAAGCGGCTGGCCCCGAAGTACGGCTTGGTCTGCCTGCAGCACGAGAAGCCCTTCGAGGGGGTCAACGGCAGCGGCAAGCACAACAACTGGTCCATGAGCACCACCAAGGAGAACCTGCTGGACCCGGGCGATACCCCCATGGAGAACCTGCAGTTCCTGGTCTTCCTGGCCGCAGTCATCAAGGCGGTGGACGAGTACGCCGACCTGCTGCGCACCTCGGTGGCCACCCCGGGCAACGATCACCGTCTGGGCGCCAATGAGGCTCCCCCGGCCATCATCTCCATCTTTGTGGGCGAGGAGCTGGAGGCCGTCATCGACGCCATCGCCTCCGATTCCCCCTACGCCGGCCCCACCAAGATGAAGATGGATCTGGGTGTGGACGTGCTGCCCAAGCTCAGCAAGGACACCACCGACCGCAACCGCACCTCCCCCTTCGCCTTCACCGGCAACAAGTTCGAGTTCCGTATGCCCGGCTCGGCCGAGAACCTGTCCGACGCCAACACCATCCTGAACACCGCCGTGGCCAAGGAGCTCAAGGGCTACGCCGATGAGCTGGAGCAGGCCGAGGACTTCCGCGCTGCGGTCATCGCCCTGGTCAAGCGGACCATCCGCGACCACCGCCGGGTCATCTTCAACGGCAACGGCTATACCGCCGAGTGGGAGGCCGAAGCCGAAAAGCGCGGCCTGCCCAACAAAAAGTACACCCCCGCCGCCCTGCCCGCCCTCATCGACCCCAAGAATATTGCGCTGATGGAGCAGTTCGGCGTGCTGACCCGCATCGAGATGGAGAGCCGCTACGAGGTGGAGATGGAGCACTACGCCAAGATCATCAACATCGAGGCAAAGACCATGCTGGAGATCGCCAACAAGCAGCTGCTGCCCGCCATCAACTCTTACATGGGAGATCTGGCCAACACCGCCGCCACCAAGCTGGCCGTCAGCGAGAGCCTGAGCGTGCGCAGTGAGACCAAGATCCTGGCCCGCCTGTCCAAGGACGCAGACGAGATGGTGGACGCCATTGATGCCCTGTCCGCCGCCGAGCGCGCCGCTCAGGCTCTGGAGAGCTCCACCGACAAAGCCTTCGCCTTCCACGACAAGGTCCTGCCCGCTATGGAGGCCCTGCGCGCCGTGGCCGACGATGCCGAGGTGGTCTGCGGCGAGGATTACTGGCCTCTGCCCAGCTACAGCCGGATGCTCTATTACGTCTGATCCTGCGCAGATCCGTACCGGCCGCATAAGGCCGTCCCTTGCGCCGAATACTCCTTCAAGAGGAACGGCCCGCGGGGGTCTGGTCTCTGCCCGCCGGCCGGTCGTATGAGGCTGTACAATAAATAATACAGGGTTCATCCCTTCCTTACGACGACCGAAAGACCTGCCTCTCTGTACAAGAGGGCAGGGCTTTCGGCTTTTTAGAGCCGATTTTTGATCCGCTTTGCTCTTTTTGCTTTCCAAAAGGGCGGGCGCCGGAGGTATTGTTATGAGCTACACCACCCTGCAGGATGTCCTGGATTTTGTCGAGGACAACAACGTCAAATTCGTCCGCTTCGCCTTCTGCGATATTTTCGGGGTGCAGAAGAACATCGCCGTTCTGGCCAGCGATCTGCTCCGCGCCCTGGAAGAGGGGGTCAGCTTTGACGGCAGTTCTGTACCCGGATTCATGCATGTGGAGGAGAGCGACCTTGTGCTGCGGCCGGATCTGGGCACCATCTCCATTTTGCCCTGGCGGCCCACCGAGGGGCGGGTGATGCAGTTCTTCTGCGACGTGGAAAAACCGGACGGCCAGCCCTTCGGGGGCAACTGCCGGGGATTCCTGCGCAGCATCCACCGGCAGTTCAGGCGGCTGGGGCTGAGCTGCAACGTGGGCGCCGAGTTCGAGTTTTATCTCTTTGAGACCGACGACCGGGGCCGCCCTACCCGCATTCCCATGGATTACGGCGGATATTTTGACGTGGCCCCGCTGGATGCCGCCGAGAACCTGCGGCGGGAGATCTGTCTGACCATGGAGCAGATGGGCATGGCTCCCCAGCACAGCCACCACGAGCGGGGCTTTGGGCAGAATGAGATCGACTTCCACCACGCCCAGGCCCTCAAAACCGCCGACAACGCCATGACCTTCAAGCAGGTGGTGCGGGCGGTGGCTACCCGCAACGGCCTGCACGCCAGCTTCCTGCCCAAGCCCCTGGAGGGCCAGCCGGGCAGCGGGCTGCACGTCAATCTCTCGCTGTATATGGACGGCCGGATCCTCTTTGAGGGGGACATCGCCCCGGACAGCATCGCGGGCAGCTTTATGGCCGGCATCCTGGCCCACAGCCGGGAGCTGACCGTCTTTACCAATCCCCTGCCCAACAGCTACCGGCGGTTCGGCTGCGACGAAGCCCCCCGCTATGTGAGCTGGAGCCGCCAGAACCGCAGCCAGCTCATCCGCATCCCGGTGGCCCACGGGGACAGCTGCCGCATGGAACTGCGCAGCCCCGACCCGGCCTGCAACCCCTATCTTGCCTTCGGGCTGATCCTGGCGGCCGGACTGGACGGCATCGAGAACCGGATGACCCTCCCCGCGCCGGTGAACCGCAACCTCTTTGACCCTGCCATGGCCCAGGGGCTGGGGCTGGAGCAGCTGCCCGCCACCCTGGAGGAAGCGGTGGCCGCCGCCAAGGAAAGCGCATTCCTGCACCGGGTGCTGCCCGAGGGACTGGCCCAGCGGTATTTCTCGGAGGAGCTGCGCCGGTGCGAGGCGCTGCGCAGTGCTGCCGACCCGGACGAATATGAGCGTATCCACTATTTTTACGCCATCTGACCGAACCGCCACCCGCCAAGGAAAGGAGCGAACTGTATGGGACGTGCTCTGATCGTCAGCGCCGGGGCCAACTCCAACGAGTATCTTTCTGCCCGGCTGGCCGAACTGGGATACCCTCGCCCGCTCATCGTTCCCAGCGGCTCGGAGGCGCGGCGCAGGCTGCTGGAATCGGATTTCGAGCTGGTCATCGTCAACGCGCCGCTGCCGGACGAGTTCGGCCATGAGCTGTGCGAAGCCGCCGTGGAACAGACCGACGCCGGGGTGATCTTTCTGGCCAAGGCAGCTGCCGCCGAACAGCTGCTGGGCCCCACCGCCGAACAGGGGGTGCTGCTGCTGGCCAAGCCTTTCAGCAATACCCTGTTCATCCAGGCGGTCCACATCGCAGCCGCCAGCAACCACCGGCTGCGCCGCATGCGGCAGGAAAATGCCCGTCTGCAGGAGAAGATTCAGCAGCTGCGGATCATCAGCCGGGCCAAGTGCTGCCTGATCGAGCGGGAGGGCCTGACCGAAGCCGAAGCCCACCGCCGCATCGAAAAACAGGCCATGGACACCCGCCGCGAACGCGCCGAGATCGCGCAGGAGATTCTGGACCAATACGATGAGGACGGGCTGTGACCGGCCCTTCCCCGTCTCTTGATAAAAGGAGGAGCTTTTATGAGCAAATATATCTTTGTGACCGGAGGCGTGGTCTCCGGTCTGGGCAAAGGAATCACCGCTGCCTCTCTGGGGCGGCTGCTGAAATGCCGCGGCCTGAAGGTGGCCTGCCAGAAGCTGGACCCCTATGTCAACGTGGACCCCGGCACCATGAGCCCGCTGCAGCACGGCGAGGTGTTCGTCACCGACGACGGCACCGAGACCGACCTGGACCTGGGCCACTATGAGCGGTTCACCGACGAGGATCTGAACAAATACTCCAACCTGACCACCGGCAAGGTGTACTGGAACGTGCTCAACAAGGAGCGCCAGGGGGCGTACCTGGGCCAGACCGTCCAGATCATCCCCCACATCACCAACGAGATCAAGAGCTATATCTACAACATGGCCTCCTCCACCGGGGCGGATGTGGTCATCACCGAGATCGGCGGCACCACCGGCGACATCGAGAGCCAGCCCTTCCTGGAGGCCATCCGCCAGGTGGGCCTGGAGCAGGGCCGGGACAACTGCTGCTTCATCCATGTGGTGCTGGTGCCCTATATCTCCGGCTCGGACGAGTACAAATCCAAGCCCGCCCAGCATTCGGTGAAGGAGCTGCAGGGCATGGGCATCGCGCCGGATGTCATCATCCTGCGGGCAGACGGCAGCGTCGGCGAGGAGATCCGCCGCAAGATCAGCACCTTCTGCAATGTGCAGCCGGAGTGCGTCATCGAGAATCTGACCATGCCCAGCCTCTACCAGTGCCCGCTGATGCTCCATGAGAACGGCCTGGACGAAGTAGTGGTGAAAAAGCTCAAGCTCACCGCTCCCCCGGCCGATCTGACCGAATGGACCGGCATGCTGGACCGCATCGCCTCCCGCAGCCGCAGCTGCACCATCGCGCTGGTGGGCAAGTATGTCAAGCTCCACGACGCCTATCTGTCGGTGATGGAAAGCCTTTACCACGCCGGTTTTGAAAACGATTCCCGGGTGGAGATCCGCTGGGTGGAGAGCGAGGAGCTCACCGACCAGGCCGCCTGCGCCCGGCTGCTGGGGGATGTGGACGGCATCATCCTGCCCGGCGGCTTCGGCGACCGTGGCATCGAAGGGATGATCCAGGCCGCCCGCTATGCCCGGGAGCAGAGCATCCCCTATTTCGGTATCTGCCTGGGCATGCAGATCATGGTCATCGAGTACGCCCGCGGCGTGCTGGGCTATGCCGACGCCAACTCCAGCGAGTTTGACCCCAACGGCGCTCACAATGTCATCGCCCTGATGGCCGACCAGCAGGGCAACATCCCCAAGGGCGGCACCATGCGGCTGGGCCGTTACCCCTGCAAGGTGGCCCCCGGCACCAAAATGGCGGAATGCTACGGGAAAGAGCTGATTTCTGAGCGCCACCGCCATCGGTATGAGTTCAACAACGCCTTCCGCGCCGAGTTCGAGCAGGCGGGCCTGGTCATTTCGGGCACCAGCCCCGACGGCCGCCTGGTAGAGACGGTGGAGATCCCGGGCCGTCTCTTCCATCTGGGCGCCCAGTTCCACCCCGAGTTCAAGAGCCGTCCCAACCGCGCCCATCCTCTCTTCAAGGCCTTCATTGCCGCCAGCCTCGCTCATCAGGACAAGGAGGATTAAAGTCGGCGGCGCGTTTCCTCTGTGAAGCCGCCCCCTTGGCTCCCCCTTTGGGGGAGCTGGCGAGGGAGCGCAGCGAGCGAGACTGAGAGGGTCTATCCGCCAGATGCCGCTTCTGGGGAGCCCCTTTTATGGCAGCATCTTGCCGAACTCCTTTTGCAACAATCTCGACCGCCGCCTGCGGCGGATCGAGGGAGAGATTGCTGGGGCCGCCGTCTGAATTTTCAAGGGCCGCACCAAGGCCCGCCGAAAATTCAGGCAACGGCAACCCGATCGCTGCGCGGCACTTCCCTCGGAGAGGGAAGCCTGAAGATACACGGCTTCCTCTTAGAAAAGCCGCAGATACCACCACGCAAAAAACGCAAAACAGGAGCCCACCGTTTGGATGGGCTCCTGTTTTTGCATTCTCTAATTTTCAGCCAAAGCCGCTGCGCTTATTTCTTGGTGCGCTTGCGGGCAGCGGGCTTCTTGGCCGGGGTCTTCTGCTCTGCGGCAGGCTCCTTGGCGGCGGGCTGCTCTGCGCTCTCAGCGGGGGCAGCCTTTTCCACCGATGCAGCGGGCTTCTCGGCCTTCTTGCCGGCGGCCTTCTTGGGCGCGGCAGCCTTGGGCTCGGCATCGGCGGCCTTGGGCTCAGCCTCGGCAGCTTTCTTGCGGGGCGCGCACTTGCGCTTCTTGGCCGGGGCCTCCTCAGCCGGGGCGCTCTCCTGAATGGGAGCAGCCTTCTCCTCGGTCACAGCGGGCTCCACGGGAGCTTTCTCAGCCTCCGGGGCAGCCTCGGCCTCTGCTTTCTCAGCAGCGGGAGCCTGCTCTGCGGCGGGGGCCTCCACAGCAGCTTCCTCTGCGGGGGCGTTCTCGGCAGGGACCTGCTCTGCGGGGGCCTGCTCCGGGGCGGCGGCCTTCTGGCCT
>CALXGY010000040.1 GCA_944387955.1 uncultured Faecalibacterium sp.
TGGGAGCCAAACGCAAGCAAATCAACCGTACACTTTTTACGCAGACGGCGGTGTTCTTTGCAATTCCGTTGACCGTTGCCGGAATTTATTCGGCTTTCCTGATCGGCAAAGCAATGACTATCGTTGAAGAATTTATGAACATCCATATTTCAACAAATGTTGGATTGACGGTTATTCTTTTTCTTATTGTTTACGGAAGTTATTTCCTTGCGACGTATCTATCTTGCAAAAGCATTGTTATAGAGCAAAAGAAATCGGAGGTGTAAATCGTGTTGCCTGAAAATGTAAAATGGGATGCCGTGTTCCAAAGTATTGTAGACACATGGCTTCCTCTGATTGGCGTGGTTGCCGCAATCGTTGTGATTGCTGTGATTGTCCATGTGATTAAGAAAAGAAGAAAATAAGGATATACTGCCGGACGACGGCAAAAGAAAAAAGCCATCGTACAGCAGCTCGTTTAACACGCCCGAAGGCGGCGGCAAGGGTCAAGATGAACTCTTCGCGCCTTTGACGGCTTCCTCCGTCTTTGCTGTGCGATAATCAAGTGAGCGCAAGCAGAACTCCGCTTGCGCCCGCTGCTATTATGACTTTTGCGTCTACGCATTTAGAGGGTAAAAAAGCCCGATGTTACAGGGGGTTCTATCGTGGTTGGGCTGCTGGAAGTTTCTTACCATTCTTATCCCTGCAAATGCCGTTTGAAATGCGTAGAAAACCGGCGTGCCATTTCATTGCGAAATAACACGCCGGTTCATTAAGTTAGTATGTTTTTGATACTTCCTTATCGACGTTCACCAAAAGGGCGGCTCCGTTTTTTTCGTCCCGGCGGATAACCTTTTCCGGCGGGGGAATACTGAAAAGGAGAAAGGGAGTATGCGATTTGAGCGATATGTTTTGTTTCCAGTGCCAGCAGACGGCAGGCAATGCGGGCTGCATCCGGGTAGGCGTCTGCGGCAAACAGCCGGAGACCGCCGGCTTGCAGGATGATCTGGTGTGTGAGCTGATCGGTCTGGCCCAGGCCGCCCAGGCGGCGGGGGTGCAGCCGCCGGAGGTGACACACCTTTTGATGGACGGGCTGTTTGTGACACTGACCAACGTGAACTTCGACAACGAGGCCATTCGGGACTGGATCGGAAAGGTGCAGGCTGCCCGGATGGGACTTGGCGGCCGCTGTCCGGCGCTTTCCCTCTGGGAAGGGGAGACCGATCTGGTCTCGCTGCGCTCCACCCTGCTTTTTGGACTGAAAGGTATGGCGGCCTATGCCCATCACGCCCGGCTTTTGGGGTATGAGGACCCGGAGGTGAACCAAGGGCTCTACCGGGGCCTGGCGGCTCTTGCGCAGGAGCACAGCGCCCAGCAGTGGCTGGAAGAGTGCTTGGAGCTGGGCCGGGTGAACCTGCGGTGCATGGAGCTGCTGGACCGGGCCCACAACCAGAGCCTGGGCGCGCCCCGGCCCACCCGGGTGAAGACCGACATCCAGAAAGGGCCCTTCATCGTGGTATCCGGCCATGACCTGGGCATCCTGGCCCAGCTCTTGGAGCAGACCGAGGGAAGCGGGGTCAACGTCTACACCCACGGTGAGATGCTGCCCGCCCACGGCTACCCCGAACTGAAAAAGTATTCCCACCTGAAGGGCAATTTCGGCACCGCCTGGCAGAACCAGCAGGCCGAGCTGGAAAACATCCCCGCGCCGGTGCTCTTTACCGCAAACTGCCTCATGCCGCCCCGCCCCAGCTATGCCGACCGGGTCTATACCACCTCGGTGGTGGGGTACACCGGACTGAAGCACATCGGCATCGGCCCGGACGGCCGCCGTGATTTTGGCCCGCTGGTACGCCAGGCGCTGGAGCTGGGCGGATACTCCGAGGACCACAGCATGGGCGGCATCAACGGCGGCCATATGCTGACCACCGGTTTCGGCCATGCGGCGGTACTGGCACAGGCGGATAAGCTGATCGAAGCCATCCGCAGCGGCGCCGTGCGGCACATCTTCCTGGTGGGCGGATGCGACGGCGCCCACCCCGGCCGAAACTACTACACCGACTTTGTCAAGAATACCCCCATGGACACCCTGGTCCTCACCCTGGCCTGCGGCAAGTTCCGGTTCAATGACCTGGACCTCGGCGAGATCGGCGGCCTGCCCCGGATTTTGGATATGGGCCAGTGCAACGATGCCTTCAGCGCCATCCGGGTGGCCCTTGCTCTGGCGGACGCCTTCGGATGCTCGGTCAACGATCTGCCGCTGACCCTGGTGATCTCCTGGTACGAGCAGAAAGCGGTCTGCGTGCTGCTGAGCCTGCTGGCTCTGGGAATCAAAAACATCTACCTTGGCCCCACGCTGCCCGCCTTTTTGTCCGAGACGGTGCTGAAAATCCTGGTGGAACGCTTTGGCCTTCAGCCCATCACCGCGCCCCAGCAGGATCTGGACGCCATCCTCGGCCGCGGCTGAGCAAAAACCTTGAAACCAGTCCCTCCCGTTCAAAAGCGGGAGGGCTTTTTTGTTGGCAGCAGCGGACAAGGCGAAAAAAGAACGGCATCTTAATGCCATCTTAATGTTTGGCGGGATATATTAATACTTCTTTAAGGTTGGGCATGGATAATGAAGAACATAGAAAAATAAGGAAGAAGCAAAAAGGTGGAGGAGTATGCAGCTATTGAAACAAAAAAACAAGTGGTCGCCCTTCCGGACCATCATTCTGGGGTTCTTGGCTGTCATTCTGCTGGGCAGCTTTCTCCTGATGCTTCCAGTGTCAACACAGGAAGGAAAGGTCACCCCCTTTCTGGAGGCTCTGTTTACCTCCACTTCGGCGGTCTGCGTGACCGGGCTTGTGGTACATGATACGGCGACCTACTGGTCCTCTTTCGGACAGTTCATCATCATTCTGCTGATCCAGATCGGCGGTCTCGGCGTGGTGACGGTGGCGGGAGCCATTGCGATCCTTTCCGGCCGCAGGATCGGGCTGATGCAGCGCAGCACCATGCAGGAGGCCATTGCAGCCCCCAACGTGGGCGGCATCGTGCGGCTGACCCGGTTCATTCTCAAAACGGTGTTTGCCTTTGAGCTGGCCGGAGCGGTACTGCTTTTCCCGGTCTTTTTCAAGGAGTTCGGTCTGGTGCAGGGAATATGGTATGCGGTGTTCCATTCCATTTCGGCCTTCTGCAACGCGGGCTTCGACCTCATGGGCATCAAGGCCCCTTATTCTTCGCTGACCTATTATGCGGGGCACCCGGTGGTGCCGGTGGTCATTGCGCTGCTGATCGTCTTCGGCGGCATTGGCTTTCTGACCTGGGAGGACATCACCACCAACCGCCTGAAGATTCGCCGTTACCGGATGCAGAGCAAGGTGATCCTGACGGTCACCGGCCTGCTGATCCTGATTCCGGCGGTCTATTTCTTCTTTTTTGAGTTTGCGGATGCGCCCCTGGGAGAGCGGCTGCTGCTGTCCTTTTTCCAGTCGGTTACTCCCCGAACCGCAGGCTTCAATACCGCCGACCTCACCGCCATGAGCGAGACCGGGCAGTCGGTGATGACCATTCTAATGCTGATCGGCGGATCGCCCGGCTCCACCGCAGGCGGTATGAAAACCACCACCCTGGCGGTTTTGCTGGCAAGCTCTCTGGCGGTATTCCGCCGCCGGGGCGACCCCCACTTCTTCAACCGGCGGGTCTCGGCGGATACGGTGAGCCAGGCGTCCACCATTCTGATGATGTATCTGGTTCTGTTTTTGACCGGCGGCCTCGTCATCAGCCGGATGGAGGGCCTGCCCATCCATGTCTGCCTGTTTGAGACCGCGTCCGCCATCGGCACAGTGGGTCTCTCGCTGGGGGTGACGCCCAATCTCGGCGCGGTCTCCCACATCATTCTCATCGGGCTGATGTTCTTTGGCCGTGTCGGCGGACTTACCCTGATTTACGCCGCCCTTTCCAACATACAGGGGACCAGCGCCCGCCTGCCGCAGGAACGGATCACGGTAGGGTAAACCATACAATGGAGGAAGAAAAGATGAAAAATATTCTGCTGATTGGTCTGGGCCGGTTTGGACGCCACATCGCCCTGAAGCTCAATGAACTGAACCACCAGGTCCTGGCGGTGGACAAAAATGAAAGCCGGGTCAATGCGGTACTGCCCTTTGTCACCAACGCCCAGATCGGAGACAGCACCGACGAAGAATTCCTCACGGCGCTGGGGGTGCGGAACTTTGATGTCTGCATTGTTGCCATTGGAGACGATTTCCAGAGCTCCCTGGAGACGGCCTCCTTTTTGAAGGAACTGGGGGCTAAAAAGGTGGTGGCGCGGGCCTCCCGGGACATTCAGGCCAAGTTCCTGCTGCGCAACGGCGCGGATGAGGTGGTTTACCCCGAAAAGCAGATGGCGGTCTGGACGGCCATCCGGTACAGCTCCGATCACATTACCGATTACATCGCCCTGGGAGACGACCATGCCATCTTTGAGATCGAGATCCCGGAAGCCTGGGTGGGCAAGACCATCGCCCAGCTGGATGTGCGCAAACGCTACAACGTCAACATTATGGCCATCAAACGGGACGGCAAGTTCTCTATGACCGTCATTACGCCGGACACCAGTCTGCCGGCCCACAGCACCATTCTGGTGCTGGGCACGCTGAAGGACGTTCAGAAATGTTTCCGCATCTGAAAAATCAAGAGTTCCCCAAACCATGGAACCGGGCGCAGAAATGTGATATGCTAAGTGCATCGACCTGAAAGGGGGAACCTGTGTGAGCAGCCCAGCCCAGCCCGGACAGAATCCAGAGAAAAAACACGGACAGCTTACCATCTATGCGGGATACAGCACAGGCACCGGCAAAAGCTATGCGATGCTCAAAGCGGGCGAAGCGGCAAGGCGTGCCGGGGCCGAAGTGGTGGTCGGGCTGGCGGATTGCCGTCCATGGCCCGAGACCGCGGCACTGGCAGAAGGATTTGAGCAGCTGCCCTGCCGGAAGGTATGGCAGAACGGCAGGATGGAAGCGGAGCTTGATTTGGATGCCTGCCTGAAACGGCGGCCGCAGAAAATCCTGATCGACGACCTTTCCCACCTGAACGGGGCCGGCTCCCGTCACATGAAGCGTTACCAGGACATTGACGAACTGCTCAAGGCAGGGGTGGATGTCTGCACAACGCTGGATGTCCAGCATCTGGAGAGCCTCCAGGACATGGTGGCCTCGGTGCTGGGCGGCTCGGAAGCAGAGCGCATCCCGGACAGCGTCTTTGACCAGGCGGCCCAGGTGGAATTTGTGGACATCGAGCCGGAACGGCTGATGCAGCGGCTGCAGGAAGATCCCGAAAGGGGAGAGCTTCCCTCCCTGACCCAGCTCAGCGCCCTGCGGGAGATCGGGCTGCGCCGGTGCGCGGATCGGGTGGCGCGGCATGCCCATGGCTCCCACAGCCGCGGGCAGTACCGGGTACAGGAGCACATTCTGGTTTGCCTCTCCTCGGCGCCCTCCAACCCCAGGATCATCCGGACGGCGGCCCGGATGGCGGGGGCGTTCCGGTGCCGGTTCACGGCGCTCTTTGTGGAGAACAAGGACTTTGCCCGGATGAGCGAAGAAAACCGGGAACGGCTGCGTGCCAACATCCACCTTGCCCAGCAGCTGGGAGCCTCCATTGAGACGGTCTACGGTGAGGATACCGCTCTCCAGATCGCGGAATTCTCCCGGCTTTCGGGGGTGACCAAGATCGTGCTGGGCCGCAGCGGGCCGCCGCGCCGTCTGCGCTTCCAGACGCTGCCCCTTACCGACCGGCTCATCGAGCTGGCCCCCGAGCTGGACATCCACATCATTCCGGACAACCGCATCAGCCGCCGTTTTTCAGAGGGACGGCGGGAGCCTGCGGGAATACTGCCGCTTTCGGTGCAGGACCTGGCCAAAAGCGGGGGAATCCTGGCGCTGATTACCCTCGTGGGCATGCTGTTTTCCTATGCGGGCTTTCCGAAGGCAAACCTCATTACCCTGTATATTCTGGGGGCTGTGCTGGTTTCCATGGCCACCCAGAGCCCGCTGTGCAGCCTGATCGCCTCGGCCTTCAGCGTGCTGATCTTCAATTTCTTTTTTACGGCTCCGCAATTTTCACTCCACGCTTACAATCGGGAGGACTCTATCACCTTTCTGGTGATGTTTCTCGCCTCCTTTTTGACGGGTTCGCTGGCAAGCAGGCTGAAATCCCATGCGGCTCACACGGCTCAGGCAGCGCGGCGGACAAAACTGCTGTTTGAAACCAGCCAGACCCTTCAGAAGGCCCATACCCAGGCCGAGATCCTGTCGGTTACCGCCCGGCAGCTGCTGAAGATCTTTCAGCGGGACATTGTGGCCTACCTGGTCCGGAATGAAACCTTGCAGCAGCCGGAGGTCTTTCTGGCGGACAGCTCTCTTTCAGCAGAGCGGTACACCTCGCCGAAGGAACAGGAAGTGGCCCGCTGGGTGCTGAACAACAACAAGCGGGCCGGGGCCGGGACCGAAACCCTCTCCGATGCCTGCTGCACCTATTTGTCGGTGCGCACCGGAGAAAAGGTCTATGGAGTCGTGGGCATCGCCGCCGGTCAGCCCCAGGATACCTTTGAAAACGGAATCCTGCTCTCGGTGCTGGGAGAATGCGCGCTGGCCATGGAAAACCAGAACAACCTGGAGGAAAAAGAGGCGGCGGCCATTCGGGCCAAAAATGAACAGCTGCGGGCGGATCTGCTGCGCTCCATTTCCCACGATCTGCGCACCCCGCTGACCTCCATCTCGGGGAATGCCAGCAATCTCTTGACCAATGGGGAGCTGTTCGACCAAAAGACCAAACAGCAGATGTATGCCGACATCTACGACGACTCCATGTGGCTGATCGATCTGGTGGAGAATTTGCTCTCGGTGAGCCGCCTGGAGGAGGGCAGGATGAATCTGCACATCTCCACCGAGCTGATCGACGATGTGGTGGCCGAGGCGCTGCGCCATGTCCACCGGAAAAGCGCGGAATACCACATTCGGGTGGAACCCGGAGAGGAATATCTGCTGGCCCAGATTGATGCGCGGCTGATTGTGCAGGTCATTATCAACATTGTGGACAATGCCATCAAATATACGCCCCCGGGCTCGGAGATCCGCATCAGCTGGGAAAAACAGGGCAACTTTGTGCAGATCGCCATTGCAGACAACGGCCCCGGTATCCCAAAGCAGGATCAGCCCCATATTTTTGAGATGTTTTACAGTGCGGCGCACCAGTCGGCGGATGGCCGCCGCAGCCTCGGCCTGGGGCTGGCGCTGTGCCGGTCCATTGTCAATGCCCATGGCGGAGAGATCGCGGTAAGCGACCGCCAGCCCCATGGAGCCGTCTTTACATTTACAGTCCCGGCAGGGGAGGTGGAACTGCATGAATAAACCTTTGATCCTGGTGGTGGAGGACGACGCCCCGGTGCGCAACCTCATTACCACCACCCTGAAAGCCCACGAATACCGGTTCCTCACAGCGGCCAACGGGGAGTCGGCCCTGATGGAGGCTGCTTCCCACAATCCGGAAATCATGCTGCTGGACCTGGGATTGCCGGATATGGACGGGGTGGAGGTGATCCGCCGGGTGCGCTCCTGGTCCAACCTTCCCATCATCGTGCTCAGCGCCCGCAGCGAGGATGCAGACAAGATCGACGCGCTGGACGCAGGGGCCGACGACTACCTCACAAAGCCCTTTTCGGTGGAGGAACTTCTGGCCCGGCTGCGGGTCACCCAGCGGCGTCTGGCGGCCCTGGGGTCCGGCCCGGATACCGCCGGCGCGGTGTTCACCAACGGCAAGCTGAAGGTGGACTACGCGGCGGGCTGCGTCTGGATGGACGGCCAGGAGCCGCATCTGACCCCCAGCGAGTATAAACTGCTCTGCCTTTTGTGCAGGAATGTGGGCAAGGTGCTGACCCACACCTATATCACCCAGCAGATTTGGGGCAGAAGCTGGGAAAATGACATTGCCTCCCTCCGGGTTTTTATGGTGACGCTGCGCAAAAAGCTGGAGAAGGAACCCGGCTCGCCCCAGTACATCCAGACCCACATCGGAGTGGGGTACCGGATGATGAAGGTGGAATAAACCGACCCTTTAAAACGCTGTGCAGAAAGGCCGAGAGGCTCTGCACGGCGTTTTTTGCTGTCCCAAAGCGAAAGGCAAAAGAGAAAAAGGAACGGAAAACCGAATTTACAAACCCGGCGAAAAAGGCTATACTATAAAAGATTGAGGATTCAGGCAGAAAAGGGGGCGCACCGATGGAACAGGAGCTGGAAGAACTCTCCGGAACGGTGGAGGACATCATCTTTGAAAACAGCGACACCGGGTACGTCGTCTTTGAGCTTTCGGGCGGCGGGAGCCTGACCGTGGTCTGCGGCGTGCTGGGCGAGCTGCACGCCGGGGAGTCGGTGGTGGTGCGGGGCAGCTACGAAAACCACGCCACCTATGGCCGCCAGTTCCACGCCCGGGAGTGTGAGACCGACATGCCCAAGGACCTGGAGGCGGTCTACGCCTTCCTGGCCAGCGGCTCGCTGCCTTACATCGGGGCTTCCACTGCCAATAAGATCATCGAGAAGTTCGGCGCAAAGGCGCTGGAGGTCATCGCCAACGAGCCCGCCCAGCTCACCGCCATCCGGGGCATCTCGGCGGACAAGGCCGACCGCATCCAGCAGGCTTTCAAGCGGATGTTCGGCATGCGGGAGCTCATCGCCTATCTGGCCCAGTTTGAGATCAGCCCCCGCCGGGCCATGGAGGTGTTCCGGGTGTTCGGGCCCGGCGCGGCGGCGGCCATTGCGGCAAATCCCTATCTTTTGTGCGGCGAGCCGCTCCAGCTGGATTTCCGCCACGCCGACAGCATCGCCCAGTATTACCAGATGGCGGGGGACTGCGCCCAGCGGCTGGAAGCCGCGCTGCTGCGCACTTTGCGCCACAATGCAAACAACGGCCACACCTGCCTGCCCCGGAATCAGCTGCTGGATACGGCGGCGGCCTTCCTCCAGCAGCCGAGGGAGAAGCTGGCCGACGCGCTGGACGTCTGCCTCGAGCGGGGGCTTTTGTGCCGCCAAAACTACAGCGGCACCGAGTTCATCTACCTGCCGGATCTTTTGGAAGCCGAGCAGGTCATCGCCCAGCGGCTGGCCATGCTGATGAAGCGGGGAAAATCCGCTCCCCGGGCGCTGGACAAAAACATTCAGATCCTGGAGCTGAGCCAGGGCTTTACCTATGCGCCCGCCCAGCGGGAGGCCATCCGGAAGGCCATGAGTGAAAACTGCTTGGTGCTCACCGGTGGCCCCGGCACCGGCAAGACCACTACGGTAAAGGCAATTTTGCAGCTGCTGGAAAACGAGGCCGAGCGGGTGGCCCTCTGCGCCCCCACCGGCCGGGCGGCCAAGCGGCTCAGCGAGCTGACCGGCCGCAAGGCAAGCACCATCCACCGTCTGCTGGAGGTGGATTACAGCGGCGGGGTGGTGAGCTTCATCCACAACGACAAGAACCTGCTGAAATGCGATGTGCTGATTTTGGATGAGATGCGCATGGTGGATGTGAAGCTCTTCCAAAGCCTGCTGGTGGCGCTGCGGTACAGCTGCCGCATCATCATGGTGGGAGACACCGACCAGCTGCCCAGCGTCGGGCCGGGCAACATTCTGGGGGAGGTCATCCGTTCGGGGCTGGTGCCCACGGTCTGCCTCAACGAGATCTTCCGCCAGGCCGAGCGCAGCCTCATTGTGGAGAACGCCCACAACATCGTCTCCGGCCGCCCGCTCCAAAAGGGGGGCAAGACCGACGACTTCTTCTTTTTGGAATCGGACGGCACGGCCTGCCAGAAGCTGGTCTGCGACCTGGTCACCACCCGGCTGCCCCGCAGCTACGGCTTCGACCCGGTGCGGGACATCCAGGTGCTCTGCCCCACAAAGATGGGCCCCTGCGGCACCCAGGCCCTGAACCTGGAACTGCAGAAGCTGCTCAACCCGCCCCAGCGGGGCAAGGCGGAGATCGCCAGTGCTTCCCGGGTGTTCCGGGTGGGGGATAAGGTGATGCAGGTGCGCAACAACTACGAGATCGTCTGGCAGCGGATCGGCGGCGAGCAGGGGGTAGGGGCCTACAACGGCGACATCGGCATTGTGGAATCCATCAACCCCCGGGATCGTTCCATGGTGGTGCGGATGGATGACCGGCGCCTTGTCTACCCGGCCGAGAACCTGGGAGAGCTGGAGATCGCCTACGCCATCACGGTGCACAAAAGCCAGGGCAGCGAATTCCCGGCGGTGGTGCTGCCCGCGGCCCAGCTGCCGCCAAGGCTGTGCTACCGGAACCTTTTGTACACCGGCGTTACCCGGGCCCGCAAGCTCTGCATCCTCACCGGCCGCCGGGACACGGTCAGCGCCATGATGGCCAATGTCCGCCAGAATCTGCGGTACAGCGGCCTGCGGGAACTGCTGAGCCAGGAGCTCCCGCCCCGGCAGCAGCCCCTGGAGGATGGAGAAAACTAAACCGGCCGGCAACTTTTCTGTCGGATTGGCGATTGGCTTTCTATACATTTGGGCGCGGATATGATATACTTATTTACAGACTGTACGGCCCGCAGCCATTTTGGCAGCAGCGGCTTTTGCTGAACATACAGAACGGATTTGGCTTGGAAAGGAAGTTTTTCAATGGCACAGAATGATATAGGCATCGACCTTGGTACCACAACCATCATCATTGCACAGGAAGGCAAGGGGGTCGTGCTCAATCAGCCCAGCATCGTGGCGGTGGATACCCGCAAGAATACGGTGCTGGAGGTGGGAGACAAGGCTCTGGCGATGGTGGGCCGGACCCCCAACTACATCTCGGCGACCTTCCCGCTGAAGGACGGCGTCATCAGCGACCACACCATGACCCGGGAGCTGATCTGCCGCTTTGTCAATAAGGTATACAGCTCCCACATGGTCAAGCCCCGGGTGGCGGTCTGCGTCCCGGCGGCCATCACCGGCATCGAGAGCGATGCTGTGGTGGAGGCGGTCATGGCGGCGGGCGCCCGTCAGGTCTATCTGATCGACGAGCCCATCGCCGCGGCGCTGGGTTCCGGCGTGGATCTCACCATCCCGGATGGGCGGATGATCATCGACATCGGCGGCGGTACCACCGACATTGCGGTGCTCTCGCTGGGCGGCAAGGTGCGGGCCACCAGCGTGCGGGTGGCGGGCAACCACTACGACGACGAGATCCTCAAGCATGTGCGCAGCAAGTTCAGCATCGCCATCGGCCAGCGCACCGCTGAGGAGCTGAAAAAGCATGTGGCCTGCTGCCCCCAGAAGGCCGACTTCAACGAGACCATGGAGATCAAGGGCCGCAGCCTCATCACCGGGCTGCCCCAGAGGGTCAACGTCTGCACCAGCGACCTGTATGAGCCGGTGATGATGCTCAGCGAGCAGATCGGCGTGGCGGCTCATCAGGTGCTGGAAAAGACTCCGCCGGAGCTTGCGGGCGACATCTTCCGCAACGGCGTCATGCTCACCGGCGGCGGCGCACAGCTCCACGGCCTGCCGGAATACCTCAGCCAGGAACTGAAGGTGGAGGTCACCGTCTCCCCCGACCCGGTCAACTGCGTCGCGCTGGGTACGGCCATGAGCCTCTCCATTGGAGATAAGCTGGAAACCGGCTTTACCGATGCGACCCCGCGGCTGGGCCGCCGCTGAGGAGAAACAAAAGTCCATTATGGCGGGCGAACTGTCCTGATGGCTTTGTTGAAACCCGGCGAAAAACCGAGTATAATAAGTATGATGCGCCTGTCTTGGCGCGGCAGAACGGCGGATGGCCCTCTGCGGCGCTTGGGCAGAGCCAAAATGTTCAGCAGAGCGGTTTTCCGGCCGCCTCTGCGAAAAATAGGAGGAAGATCATGGATTTGGGTTATGATGTGATCGTTACCGTATCCGGCATGCTGCTCGTTTTCCTGATCCTTGTGCTGCTGATGCTCATCATCGTGTTTGAAGGCAAGATCTTCGACTCGATGAAGGAAAAGAAGGCACCCAAGGCAGCTCCGGCACCGGCGGCCAAGGCGGCTCAGCCTGCACCTGCTGCGAAGGCGGCGCCCGCTGTACAGCCGCAGCCGGAAGCTCCCCAGGTGGAGCCCGGCATTCCCGGCGAGGTGGTGGCAGCCATTGCGGCAGCCGTCCATGCGATGGGCAACGGCAGATACACCCTGCGCGCCGTTCGACGTGCGGATCGCGGCAGCTGGGGCCGTGCGGGCGTGAATGACACGACCGCGCCCTTTTGATGGAGGAGGCAGACCATGACACAGTTTGTTGATATCCTTGTTGGCATTTTCCAGAGCTCCGGCTTTGCACAGTTCGCCCAGCCGGACGGCTGGCTGTATGCGGTGATGATCGCGGTGGGCTGCTTTTTGCTCTATCTCGCCATCGTCAAGCAGTTCGAGCCGCTCATCCTCCTGCCCATGGCCTTCGGCATGATCCTTGCAAACCTTCCGGGCAGCGGGGTTATCCACATGCAGTATTTTGTGGCCGACGGCCTGGAACACCCCATGTGGCTGGAGATTTTAAACAACGGCGGCCTTGCTGATATGCTCTATCTGGGCGTCAAGCTGGGCATCTATCCGCCGCTGATCTTCCTGGGCATCGGCACCATGACCGACTTCGCCCCGCTGATCTCCAACCCCAAGAGCCTGCTGCTGGGCGCTGCGGCTCAGTTCGGCATTTTCGGTACATATCTCGGGGCCCGTGTGCTGACCGCCACCGGCCTGGTGGACTTCACCCAGGCCCAGAGCGCGGCCATCGCCATCATCGGCGGCGCCGACGGCCCCACGGCCATCTTCGTTACCTCCCGTCTGGCTCCTGAGCTGCTGGGCAGCATCGCGGTGGCGGCATACAGCTATATGGCTCTGGTGCCGGTCATCCAGCCGCCCATCATGCGGGCCCTGACCACCTCCACCGAGCGCAAGGTGGTCATGAAGCAGCTGCGCACCGTCAGCAAGACCGAGAAGATCATCTTCCCGGTGCTGGTCACCATCGTGGTTTCCCTGATCGTCCCGGATGCCGCCGTCCTGGTGGGCATGCTGATGCTGGGCAACCTGATGCGGGAGTGCGGCGTTGTGGACCGCATCCAGAAGACCGCAGGCAACGAGCTGATGAACATCATCACCATCTTCCTGGCCCTGTCGGTGGGCTGCACCACCAGCGCCAACACCTTCCTGAATGCCCGGACCCTCTTCATCATCGTGCTGGGTCTGATCGCCTTCTCCTTCGGCACTGCGGCCGGCGTGATCTGCGGCAAGGTGATGTATCTGGTCACCGGCGGCCAGGTCAACCCGCTGATCGGTTCGGCCGGCGTTTCTGCCGTTCCCATGGCAGCCCGCGTCTCCCAGAAGGTGGGCCAGCATGAAAATCCTCAGAACTTCCTGCTGATGCACGCCATGGGCCCCAACGTGGCCGGCGTCATCGGCTCGGCAGTTGCAGCAGGTATCCTGATCAACGTTTTCGGCTGATCCCTGCGCAGCTTTTCCCAATCGAATAGATAAAAGGCCCGTTGCCGTCTTTTCGGACGGCGGCGGGCTTTTTGCTGCCCGGAAGATCCCATCGGGATACACAAGCTGCTCCGCTTGTGCTATAATGGAAGCCACAAAGCCGGTCTGTGTTCCGGCAGAACAGGAGGAACAAGCATGGGTGCTCATTATCTGATCGTCGTCGATATGCAGAAGGATTTCGTGGACGGCCCGCTGGGCAGCAGTGAGGCACGGGCCATGCTGCCCGCTCTGGTGCAGAAGGTGCGCAGCTTTCCCGGGCAGGTCCTCTTTACAAAGGATACCCATTACAGCGATTATCTGAAGACCCAGGAGGGCCGATTGCTGCCGGTGGTCCACTGCGTCAAGGGCACGCCCGGCTGGGAGCTGGTGGAGGAACTGGAAAACTTCCGCCGGGAACACAACTCTCCGGTCTATGAGAAGCCCGCCTTCGGCTGCCGCCAGCTGGCCGCCGAGCTTGCAAAGCTGGATACCCGGGAGCCCATTGCCAGCATCGAGCTGGTGGGGGTCTGCACCGATATCTGTGTGGTCTCCAACGCGCTGCTGCTCAAGGCCTTTCTGCCCGAGGTGCTGATCCAGGTGGACGGGGCCTGCTGCGCCGGTGTGACCCCGCAGCGGCACGAGGCCGCGCTGGAAACGCTGAGAAGCTGTCAGGTCCAGGTGATCTGAGCAAAAAGGGGAGGAAGAAAAGATGAAGGTACAGGTTTTGGTGGACAATCTGGCCCAGGAAGGGCTGACCCCGGAATGGGGCCTTGCCCTCTGGATCGAGCACTGCGGCCACAAGCTGCTTTTGGACGGCGGGACCACCGGCGTCTTTGCCGAGAACGCCCGGCGCATGGGCATTGATCTTGACGAGGCGGAGCTGGCGGTGCTCTCCCACGCCCACTACGACCACGCCGACGGGCTGGCCGCCTTCTTTGCAGCCAATGACCATGCGAAACTCTATCTGCGGGCGGCGGCAGGGGAGAACTGCTACGACTGCTCAAAGCCGGAGCCCCGGTACATCGGCATCCGGCCCGGATTTTTGAAGGAGTATGCCCACCGGCTCTGCCCGGTGGAAGGGGACTGCACCCTCTATGAAGGGGCGTTCCTGATCCCCCACAAGACCCCGAATCTGGTGGATCTGGGCCGCCGCATCGGCATGTGCGTGCAGAGGGATGGGAAGATGTACCCGGAGTGCTTCGACCATGAGCAAAGCCTGGTGCTGGAGACCGGCAAGGGCCTTGTGATCTTCAACAGCTGCTGCCACGGCGGGCCGGACAACATCCTCCGGGAGGTGGAGCAGACCTTCCCCGGGCGGCCCCTCTATGCACTGATCGGCGGGCTGCATCAGTTCAAGTCCTCGGATGAGGAGGTCCTCGCCCTGGCCAGACGGCTGGAAAAGACCGGCGTCCAGCAGATCTACACCGGCCACTGCACCGGCGAGCGGGGGATGGAGCTGCTGCGGCAGGCGCTGGGGGACCGGGTGCACCAGATGTATGCAGGCATGGAGATCGACCTCTGAGGGCGGCGAATTTCCATTACACAAAAAACGGGAGCCTTTCCCGCACCGGCATCACCGGCGGGAAAGGCTCCCGTTGTATTTTATGGTTCAGAGTTCAGATCACTCAACGCTGATCATATAGTAGTAGACCGGCTGGCCGCCGCGGATGTGGCTGACCTCCACATGGCCGGGGCACTTTGCCTTGACGATCTCGGTGGTCTTTTCAGCTTCCTCATCGCTGACGTCGCAGCCCGAAATGATGGTGATGAAGCTGGTATCCCGCTTGCACATGCTGCGGGCCAGGCGATAGGTGGCCTTGGTCAGGTCGTTGGAGGTGGAGACGATCTTGCCGTTCTCCAGCGCCATGATCTCGCCCTTCTTGATCCGCTTGCCGTCGTACTCGCTGTCCCGGGCGGCGTAGGTGATCAGACCGGTGGAGACCTGGTCGGCGGCCTTCATCATCGCGATGGTGTTGGCCTCAGGGGTGGCGGAGGCATCAAAGTTCAGCATCGCAGTAATGCCCATGGGAATGGTGCGGGTGGGCAGCACGATCACCTTGCGGTCGGCCAGCTTCTGGGCCTGCTCGGCGGCCATGATGATGTTCTTGTTGTTGGGCAGCACAAAGACGGTCTTGGCGGGCACGCTCTGCACTGCGGCCAGGATGTCCTCGGTGGCGGGGTTCATGGTCTGGCCGCCGGACACCACGGCATCCACTGCCAGATCAGTGAAGACCGCCTTCAGACCCTCGCCGGCGGCCACGGCCACAAAGCCGTAATCCCGCTCGGGGTCCACTGCGGCATACACAAACTCGCTGGCGGCGGCGTCCCGCTGCTTCTGCTCGGCCTCGGCCTGCTTCTCCAGGCTCTTGCCCTGCTTCTGGCGGGCCAGGAACTGCTCGTGCATGTTCTCGATCTTGAAGTTGGTCAGATAGCCGTACTTGATGGCCTCAGAGAGGATCTTGCCGGGATCGGCGGTATGAACGTGCAGGTTGATGACATCGTCGTCCTCGATGCAGACCACGCTGTCGCCGTTGGACTCGGCAAAGGCGCGCATCTTGGCGGCGCTGGCGCCCTCGTTCTTGTTGATGAGGAACTGGGTGCAGTAGCCGTTGGTGATGTCCTCCACCTTCATCAGGTCGTCGGTATAAACGCCCTTGCCCGCATTGGCGGTGGAGAGCTTGGCCTTATTGTGGGTCAGCTCCGAGCTGGTGATCATGGGCTCGCCGTGGAAGACCTTGCCCATGCCCTCGAAGATGATCATGATGCCCTGGCCCCCTGCATCCACGACGCCTGCCTTCTTCAGCACCGGCAGCAGGTTGGGGGTATCGTCCAGAGCCCGCTGGCCGGCGGCCAGGACCAGATCCCACAGCTCGCCCACATCGGCAATGCCGCTGGCGCTGGCCTCCTCGGAGGCAACCCGGGCCACGGTCAGGATGGTGCCCTCGGTGGGCTTCATCACGGCCTTATAAGCGCCTTCCACGCCCTTTTCCAGGGCGGCGACGATGTCGGCGGCGTCTGCCGTCTTCTTGCCTTCCAGGGCCTTGGAGAAGCCGCGGAACAGCAGGCTGGTGATGACGCCGGAGTTGCCGCGGGCGCCCCGCAGCATGGCAGAGGCGGCAGTCTTGGCCGCTTCGCCCACGGTGCAGCCGTCGGAGAGAGCCTCCAGCTCCCGCACAGCCGCGCCAATGGTCATGCCCATATTGGTGCCGGTGTCGCCGTCGGGAACGGGGAAGACGTTCAGCTCATCCACGCGGGAACGCTGGTTGTTGATGTTGTTGGCGCCGGAAATGATGGCGTCACGCAAAATTTTACCGCTAATCATTGTTTTTAACTCCTTGTCCTGCCCACGGGCGTGCCCGGGGATCATAATGCCTCAGTCGGGGGGCGGGGGGTCAGGCGATCACGTCGTCGACCGACACGATCACCCGGGCGACCCGCAGGCCGGTCGAACGCTCGACTTCGTCCTGCACCCGGTGGGTGATGCTCTGGGCTGCGGTGGCAATGTTCAGCCCA
>CALXGY010000041.1 GCA_944387955.1 uncultured Faecalibacterium sp.
CAGTGCCTCGATGAACTGGTAGGCCCAGGCCGGGCCGCAGCCGGACACGCAGCTGGCCGCGTCGCTGAGCTATTCGGGCAGCGGGTCCAGCCGCCCGGCGGGGGTCAGCAGCCGGACGAACTCTGCCTGCTCGGCGTCGCCGGCGTCCTGCGCGCAGTAGAGGATCATCCCCGCGCCGATGGCCGCCGGGGTGTTGGGCATCATCCGCAGGATGGGGTAATCCCCTCCGGCCATCTCCCGGATGCGGGCCATGGACAGCCCCGCCGCCATGGTGCACAGCACAAACCGGTCCTTCCGGGCCGCCAGGATGGGCCGCAGCGGGGCCAGCATGTCCGCCATCATCTGGGGCTTTACCGCCAGGAAGATCCAGCTGCACCGGGCCGCGACCTCCTCGTTGGAAGCGGTCTGGCAGCCCAGCACCTGGGCCAGTGCCTGGGCTTTGCCTGCGTGATGATCGGCCAGAAACAGCGCCTCTGGCCCGGCTGCCTTGTTCACCGCCCGGGCGATGGCCCCGCCCATGTTGCCGCAGCCAATAAATCCGATGGTATTCATCTTTCCTTCAGCTCCCTCTCGTTTGCCGCTTTATTTCAAAAAAGCGTTTGTTTCATATTAACCGCCCCGGAGGATAAAATCAAGCCTTTTGCGGATTTTTCAGCAAAAGGGCGGCGGCGCTTGTCATCCCGGGGCAGGCTGTGATACAATGAAAAAAACGCACTTTTCGGCGAAAAAGAGAAACAGGAGGACAGTGCCCTATGAGCAAGATCCTTTTTATTGATGTGGACGGTACCCTTGTGGACTACGAGAACAACCTCCCCGCCTCGGCGGTGCAGGCCATCCGCTCCGCCCGGGCTGCCGGGCATAAGGTGTACATCTGCACCGGCCGCAGCCGGGCCGAGGTCTACCAGAACATCTGGGACATCGGTCTGGACGGCATGATCGGCGGCAACGGCAGCTATGTGGAGGATGAGGGCCAGGTGGTCATGCACCAGCTCATCACCCCCGAGCAGGCCCGCCGGATCGTGGACTGGCTCCACAGCCGCAAGCTGGAATTTTATCTCGAGAGCAACAACGGCCTGTTTGCCAGCGAGGACTTCGAGCGCCAGGGCCTGGCCGCTTTGCAGGAGTACACCCGCCGCAAGGGCCGCGCCGGGGCGGAGCAGCTGACCGTGCGGGATGTCTTTCCGGATATGATCTTCGGGGCGGATCTCTACCGGGACGACCTGAACAAGGTCAGCTATGTGCTGGGCAGCTACCAGGACTTCCTGGACACCAAGGCCCAGTTCCCGGACATGGAGAACAACACCTGGGGCGGCAAAGGGGAGATCGCCCTCTTTGGCGACATCGGGGTCAAGGACATCAACAAGGCCCACGCAGTGGATGTGCTGCTGGCCCACCTGGGAGCAAAACGGGAGGACACCATCGCTTTCGGCGACGCCAAGATCGACATCCCGATGCTGGAGTACTGCGGCTATGGCGTAGCCATGGGCAGCGGCGGAGAGGAGATCCGGGCCATGGCCGACTATGTCACCGACGATGTGGACAAGGACGGGCTGTATAAGGCCTTTGTCCACCTGGGGCTCATCGAAGGCTGACCCGCGGCGCGGAATTTCAATATAGAAAAAAGAGGCGGCGGCCCGGATGGGCTGCTGCCTCTTTCAGCATATTCAGTTGAGATCGGCCAGAATGTCCGGCCACAGGGCTTCCTCCTGGCGCATGGCCGAAAAGCAGCAGTCCAGATAGATCTTGTGGGCCGCCGGAATGATGGTGCTGCGCAGCAAAAACTTCTCGTCGCTGGAGTCCGAACCGATGGAAAGCTGTTCCTCCCGCAGCCCAAAGACCGCCATCAGCTCGTTTTCCAGCTCATCGCAGAAATAGTTGTAGGCCACCGAGGCCGAGTAGGAGCGCTTTTGCAGCTGGAACATCAGCTGGATGTTCTCCATCGAGAGCACCGTCTTTGCCACGGCGATGTAGATGAGGTAGGCGAGCTGGTCCCGGGTATACTTCTTTTTCACCGGGCGCGACAAAAGCCCCTTCTTGACATAGTTGCTGACCATCGAGCTGGTCAGCTCCATGCCCGGAAAGGCGCGGAAGTAGCTGTTGACATAATGAACCGTCTGGTCAAGGTACAGCCCGACGGCGGGGAGTTGTTCATACCGCGGCAGGGAAAAGCCTGCGGCACAGGCCGTGATGCGGCGCTTCATCTCAATATCCATACGCCCAGTATAGCGCAGTTTTTCCAAAAGTCAACGGAAAGGGAAAACTTATGTTAAGATTTGTAAATGTGGTTGACAGGTTATTGAAAAACTGATAATATGGCTATAAGCGAACTTACAGGCAGCAGCTTGCCGCTGGAATGGAGAATAAGCTATGAAACGGAAAATTGTTGTAGATTCCTCCGCGAATATCCATCAGCTTTCGGGGGTGGATCTGGTATCGGTCCCCCTGAAGATCCTCACCGCGGAGCAGGAATATGTGGACACTCCCCAGCTGGATGCGGTGGAGATGGCCCGCGAGATGCGCAGTTACAAGGGCAAGTCCTCCACTTCCTGCCCGAACATTGGCGACTGGATGGCTGCCTTTGAGGGTGCGGACGAGGTATTCGCCATCACCATCACCGGCACTTTGTCCGGCAGCTGCAACGCAGCCCGGATGGCCAAGGCCGAGTACGAAGAGGCGCACCCCGGCTCCAAGGTCTATGTGCTGGACAGCCTGTCCACCGGGCCGGAGATGCAGCTCCTGGCCGAGCGGATCGCCGCGCTGATCCAGGCGGGCTATGCCTTTGAGCAGATCTGCGAGCAGACCGAAGAGTATTTCCGCCACACCCACCTTTTGTTCTCTCTGGAGTCTTTGAACAATCTGGCCCGCAACGGCCGGGTCAAGCCCGCGGTGGCGGCGGTGGCGCGGATGCTGGGCATCCGGGTCATCGGCCAGGCCAGCGCGGAGGGAGAGCTGGAGGTGCTCTGCAAGACCCGCGGCGAGCACGGCGCGCTGGAGCGCATCATCCTGGAGATGAAGGGCCACGGCTTTGTGGGCGGCCCGGTGCGGCTGGTCCACTGCGACAACAAGACCGCCGCCCATCGCCTCAAGAAGATGATCGAGGCGGTCTTCCCGGCGGCCAAGGTGGAGGTCGCCCCCTGCGGCGGCCTGTGCAGCTACTACGCCGAGCAGGGCGGCCTGCTGGTGGGCTACGAGGACGGCGGCGCCCCGGCCATTGGATAAATTTCAAGGGAGCTTCTGCAAAGAGGCTCCTTTTTTGCGTCCGGGGCTTGCAGATCCGGCCCGGCGGCGGCTATAATAACAGCCGTGTCACTGCACAGAAAGGAGAAAAGCCATGCCGAACATCCCCCTGCTGCACTATTTCAAGTGCAAAAATACTTACAGCGCCGGCATCGACGGGATGCGCTACCGCATCACCCCCGGCAAGCGCAGCGTCCCCGGCCCGGACGGACAAGCGCAGGAAGAGAGCATCCTGACCGTGGACATCTGGCCCGACCCCTGGACCCTGGAAAAGACCGACCCGGCCCTGCGCCGGCAGGAGGTCTGCCCGCTGACCGAGGAGGGAAGGCAGCAGGCCCAGACCCTCATACAGCAGGCCTACGACGCCGAGCCTGCGCGGTGGAAAAACTGCCCCTCGCCCCTGGACTGCGAGCCCTGGGCCCCGCCCGCCGACGCGCCGGAAGAGGGAAAATAAAGCAAAAACCAGCGCAAAAACTCCCGCTCCCGCCGCTTTTGTAGAAAAAAGTGCTTTTTCTTTGGCTGCTTCCATGCTATACTATAAAAATGAGAAAGGCTCCCGGGCCTTTTGAGGGAAAGTAATGAACGAAACAGAAAAGAGAGGCGATTTGAGATGATTCGATGCGCAAGCGGCGCTGCCTACCTGGCCCGCGGCGAGTGGGTCCCGGCGGACGGCAATGCCCCCGCCGCTCTGGCCGCAAAGGGGTTTGACGCAGCAGCGATTGCCGATGCCCGCAAGGGCACCATTGCCTGGGATATCCTCCAGGCCCACAACACCAGCGGCGACGAAGAGAACCTCAAGATCAAGTTCGACGCCATGGCCAGCCATGATATCACCTTCGTGGGCATCATCCAGACGGCCCGCGCTTCGGGGCTGGAGAAGTTCCCGCTGCCCTATGTGCTGACCAACTGCCACAACAGCCTGTGCGCGGTGGGCGGCACCATCAACGAGGACGACCACCGGTTCGGCCTGTCGGCAGCCAAGAAGTACGGCGGCATCTTTGTTCCGCCCCACCTGGCGGTCATCCACCAGTACATGCGGGAGCGGTTCGCCGGCTGCGGCAAGATGATCCTGGGCTCGGACTCCCACACCCGCTACGGCGCTTTGGGCACCATGGCCATCGGCGAGGGCGGCGGCGAGCTGGCAAAGCAGCTGCTGGGCCGCACCTACGACGTGGCCCGTCCGGGCGTGGTGGCCATCTATCTCACCGGCGCGCTGCCGGTGGGCTGTGGCCCCCACGATGTGGCCGTTGCCCTGGTGGGTGCGCTGTTCAAGAGCGGCTACGTCAAGAACAAGGTCATGGAGTTCGTCGGCCCCGGCGTTGCCTCTCTGAGCCAGGACACCCGCAACGCCATTGACGCCATGACCACCGACACCACCTGCCTGTCCTCCATCTCGTGCACCGACGAGACCACCCGCAAGTATCTCGCCGCCCATGGCCGCGCCGGGGACTACCGCCCCCTGGCCCCGGCAGACCTGGCCTATTACGACGGCCTGGTGGAAGTGGACCTCTCCGCTGTGCGGCCGATGATCGCGCTGCCCATGCATCCCTCCAACGCCTTCACCATCGAGGAGCTGAACGCGAACCTCACCGACATCCTCCACGCCTGCGAGCAGGATGTGCAGAAGCTGGTGGGCCGCAAGGATGTCACCCTGGACCTGTGCAGCAAGATCGAGAACGGCAGGCTGCGGGTGGACCAGGGGGTCATCGCAGGCTGCGCAGGCGGTCTGTACGACAGCATCACCGAGGCGGCCGCCATCCTCAAGGGCAGTACCGGCGGCGGCGGCGACTACGCCCTCAGCGTCTACCCGGCCAGCCAGCCGGTGATGATGGAGCTGGTGCGCACCGGCGCCATTGCTTCCCTCATGGCCTCCGGCGCCACCATCCGCACCGCCTTCTGCGGCCCCTGCTTCGGCGCAGGCGATGTCCCGGCCAACGGCGCGCTGTCCATCCGTCACACCACCCGCAACTTCCCCAGCCGCGAGGGCTCCAAGCCCGGCGTGGGCCAGCTGGCAGGGGTGGCGCTGATGGACGCCCGCAGCATTGCGGCCACCACCGCCAACGGCGGCATCCTGACCCCGGCCACCGAGATCGACTACGATCCCACCGTGCCCGAGTACCAGTACGATTCCTCCAGCTACGACACCCGGGTTTACCAGGGCTTCGGCAAGGGGGATTACGACGCGCTGCTCAAGCTGGGCCCCAACATCAAGGACTGGCCTGAGATCGCCCCCCTGGGGGACAACCTCCTTTTGAAGGTGGCCTCCTACATCACCGACCCGGTCACCACCACCGACGAGCTGATCCCCTCGGGCGAGACCAGCTCCTACCGCTCCAACCCCCTGGGCCTGGCCGAGTTCACCCTCAGCCGCAAGGACCCGGAGTATGTGGGCCGCGCCAAGGCTGTCCAGGCCGAGGAGGCCGCCCGCCGCGCCGGGCAGGGCAGCGCCGAGCTGCTGGCCCAGGTGCAGGCGGTGCCGGGCTGCGAGAATCTGACCTGGTCGGATCTCCAGATCGCTTCCACCATCTTTGCGGTGAAGCCCGGCGACGGCTCCGCCCGTGAGCAGGCTGCCAGCTGCCAGCGTGTGCTGGGGGCAGGGGCCAACATCGCGGTGGAGTACGCCACCAAGCGCTACCGCTCCAACCTCATCAACTGGGGCATGCTGCCCTTCCAGATCGCAGGGCCCACCCCCTTCGGCCTGGGAGATTACATCCTGATCCCCAACGTCCGCGCCGCTGTGGCAGGGGACCTTGCCAGCATCCCGGCCTATGTGCTGGGGGCCGAGCCCAAGGCCTTCACCCTCTCCATCGCCGCCCTCACCAAGGACGAGCGGCAGATCCTGGCGGACGGCTGCCTGATCAACTTCTACAAGCACTGATATAAGCTTGCGCGGCACCCCGCCCGCTGTGCCGGAAACGGTATGGCAGGCGGGGCTTGCTGCCGGAATTCAACACAAGGAGGCTGCGCCATGCCGGGCGATCTGCACAATCATTCCACCTGCTCGGACGGGTCGGTGCCCATCCAGCGCCTGCCGCTGATGGCGGCCCGGGCGGGGCTGCACACCATGGCCATCTCGGACCATGATTCTCTGGAAAGCATCGAATACTGCCGCCGCCACCCGGTGCAGGACGGGGTAAAGCTCATCCCCGCCGCCGAGCTCACCGCCTACGACTACGAGCGGAGCCACCGGGTGCATCTGCTGTGCTACTGGCCGAAGGACTGCCCCGAGCTGCGGGCCCACTGCGATGTGATGCGCCAGCGCCGCAACGAGTGCGGGCTGCAAAGCGCCAGGGAGATCGAGGCTCTTTACCCCCAATTCCGCACCGAACAGGCGCTGGAGTACGCCCGGGACAGCGGGGTGCTGTTCAAAAGCTGCATCATGCAGGCGCTGCACGAGCTGGGCCTGTGCGACAGCGTCTACGGCGCGCTGTACCACCATCTCTTCGGCTGGACCCCCCGGGGCATCGTGCTGCACGAGGTGGAGTACTTCCCGGTGGAGCAGGTGCTGGCCACCGCCCGGGCGGCAAAGGCCGTGGTGGTCTTTGCCCACCCCACCGTTTACAAGAGCATGCCGCTGGTGCGGCAGCTTGCGGCGGAAGGGAAGATCGACGGCATCGAGATCGAGCATCCCCGCAACAGCGAGGGGGACAAGGCCGAGTGCCGCGCCCTGTGTGAGCGGTACGGCCTCATCCAGACCGGCGGCACCGATTTCCACGGGGCAAACTCCGCCCATCCCCACCCGGTGGGCAGCTGCGTCACCGCCGACGACCAGATCGCCCGCAGCGAGGCGCTGGCCGCCGCCCGGGCCAAAGGCTGAACACAAAGAACCATAAAACGAAAGGAAGAAACACCATGACCTTTACCTATCCCAACCAGGGCACCTGCTCCAAGATGACCCGCATCGAGCTCAACGAGGACCACACCATCGAGTCCATCCAGGTGGTGGGCGGCTGCAACGGCAACCTGAAAGGCATTGCCAGCCTGCTCAAGGGCATGAAGGCGGAGGACGCCATCGCCCGCATGGAGGGCACCACCTGCGGCCCCCGCCCCACCAGCTGCCCCGACCAGATCGCCAAGAACCTGCGCAAGGCTCTGGCCGAGCTGGGCTAAAGCGCTCTTTCAAAGCGGCATCTGACCACTGCACAAAATAACGCTGTTCCCTCGGTTTTGGCCGATGGGGAACAGCGTTATTTTTTATGGTTTCTTGCTGGGAGGCGGGGGGGAGGGCCCGCGACAGAAAAAACTGATTTTTTTCTCTGCGGCGGGGATATAC
>CALXGY010000042.1 GCA_944387955.1 uncultured Faecalibacterium sp.
AGCGGATGCAAAGCATCCATTCTCTTTCAAGCATCACCGTCGGCAAGATATCCCATCTTGCCAGTGTTAGCTTACTAAATGAGCCTAGCGGATGCTTTGCATCCGCGACGCTCTCTTTCAGCTCGCAGAAGACTCGGAGTGAAAATCCACCCCGTTCGACTTGCATGTGTTAAGCGCGCCGCCAGCGTTCGTCCTGAGCCAGGATCAAACTCTTTATAAAATGATATTTATCACTTTAAAAGTGTTAAATCTTGTTCCACTCAGCACGCAATCGCTTGCGTCCATGTGAATTACTTTGTTTTGGAATTGTTTTTCGTGTGTTATCCAAATCACACGGTTAGGTTCCGTTACAAGTTCATTCGATATTGTTCAATTTTCAAGGTCCTGTTCGCCTCAGCCTCTCGGCCGCCGACCTGTTTATTCTACCACAGAAGCGGTAAGTTGTCAAGTCTTTTTTCGAAGTTTTTTCGCTCCGCTCTCAGCTTTTGCTAGAGGCGATGCGCCTTTTCCGGCTCTCAGAAGTCATTCTTTTGCTCGGCGCTTGGCGCTCACATATAGTACCACCGCCCCGCCCTTTTGTCAACACCTTTTTTCAATTTTTTTGAAGAGAATTTGCATCTGGTTCACACGGCCTTCCTTCTCTTACATTATATATAGTGGACTTCTTTTGTGTCCTGTTTTCACCTGGTTTGCCCCTGTGGGGGCCACTGTACAAAGCTTGAAGGATGTGCTACTATAAACATATATTGTAAATCCATGGGAAGTATCTTGGCTTCCCCATCAAGCAAAAATAGGAGCATTCTTATGCATTTCTTTCTTTCACGCAGGAGATTTCTTCTTGCAGCCGCAGCAGTAGTTCTTCTGCTGGGTATTTTTTTAGTCAGCTTTGCGGCGGGCGGCATTCAGGTTCGCACCCCGGTTGCCGCCGGGAAAACCGTATACCAAAACGAAAAGGCTTCCATCGACGCCTCCAACCTGAATCTGGGCGTTATCACGGGGCGCTATAACGACGGAAAAAATGTCCGCATCAAGGTCCAGATCACCAAGGACGGCGGCATCACCTATACTTACAATCTGAACAACGGCGGCAGCTCGGAGACCTTCCCCCTGACCGAGGGAAACGGCCAGTATACCGTAAAGGTCTATGAGAACACCGAGGGCACCAAGTACGCCCTGGCCTATTCCTGCGGATTGAACCTTCGGCTGGAGGACGAGTTTGCCCCCTTCCTCTACCCCAACCAGTATGTGAACTTCAATTCCAATTCGGCGGTGGTCTCGGTTGCCGCCGATCTGGTTGCAGGGGTCTCCTCGGATCTGGACAAGGTATCCGCCATCTACCACTACGTGGTGGACAACTTCACCTATGACTATCACCTGGCTCAGACCGTGGTGTCCGGCTATCTGCCGGATGTGGATGCAGTTCTAGCCAAGCGCACCGGAATTTGCTTTGACTACGCCTCGGTGATGGCTGCCATGCTGCGGTCCCAGGGCATTCCCTGCAAACTGGTGATCGGTTATGCCGGTACCGCCTACCATGCCTGGATCAATGTCTATATCCAGGGCACCGGCTGGGTGGATCAGCTGATCTATTTTGACGGCAAGAACTGGTCGCTGATGGACCCCACCTTTATTTCCAGCAGCAAAAACGACCCCTCGGTGCGCAAGTATGTGGGTGACGGAACCAATTACTCTCAGAAATACGCCTACTGAATGAACGGGCCGCAGGTCCGGAAAGGAGAACCTTATATGAGTAGCACAAATACCGCCAAGGTACTGTCCGCCGATGAACTCTCCCTCTTTTGCAGCCAGTTGGGACTGATGCTCCATGCAGGCATCAGCTCGGAGGATGCGGTCAGCGCATTGCAGGAGGATGCCTCCGACCCTGCCGCCCGAAAGCTGCTGGACCAGATGAACGAGGTGCTGGCAGAAGGCGGTACCCTTTCGGCCGCCCTCAAGGAAGCGAAAATCTTCCCCGACTATCTGATCCGGATGGTGGAGATCGGACAAAACGCCGGGCGGCTGGATCAGGTGCTGAATGCACTGGCCGTCTATTACCGGCGGGAAGCTTCCACCAGCGCTTCGGTCCGCCGGGCCGTGGCCTATCCCGCCGTGATGTCGGTTTTGGTGGCGGTGGTCTTTCTGGTGCTGATCGTGCGGGTGCTGCCGGTCTTCCAGCAGGTTTTCCAGCAGCTGGGGTTAAGCCTCTCCCCGCTGGTGCAGGGGCTTCTGCTGGCCGGAGAAGCCGGAAAATACATCGGCGCGGCGGTTCTGATCCTGCTGGCGGCGGGCAGTCTGTATCTGCTGGCCCGCTCCCGCTCTGCAAACTACACCAGCGTTTTTTCTTCCGGTCCTCTGGCCCGCGGCGCCGTTGGCAAAGCGGTGGACCGCAGCCGTTTTGTCTCTGCCCTGGCCCTGATGCTCTCCAGCGGACTGCCGCTGGATGAATCCATGGACCGGGCCGCCCAGCTGCTGGAGGGCAGCGCCCTCTCTCCCCAGCTGACGGCCTGTGCTAACAAGATGCTGGAAGGGTTGGATTTCACCAAGGCGGCTTCCGAATGCGGCCTTTTGGACGGAATGCAGACCCGTCTTTTGAGCGCCGGATTCCGGGCCGGTGTGCTGGATCAGGCCATGGAAGAGCTGGCCGCCCGCTGCCAGGAACAGGCTGATGTCCTGCTGAGCCGTCTGTTGACCCGGATGGAGTTTATCCTGGTGGTGGCGCTCTGTGCCGCAGTGGGTCTGGTGCTGCTGTCGGTGATGCTGCCGCTGCTGGGCGTGCTGGCCGCCATCGGCTGATTTGCCTGGACCTTCAAACTGAAAGGAGGCGTTCTTTCGGATGCATCGAATCTCTCTTTGGCGGCGGTTTGTGCCAGCGGTTTTGCTGCTGGCCGCCGCTTTGGCAGCCGCCTTCCTGTTTACCGGCGTACTGAGTGAGAAGGCAGACGACGAAGCTTTGGAAATGGCCCGGCAGGCCATCCGGGAAGCGGCGGTGGAATGCTACGCCCTGGAGGGCTGTTACCCCGCCGATCTGGAACACCTGTACGACACCTACGGCGTATCGGTGGACCGGGAGCGCTACATCGTCCACTACCAATACATTGCCTCCAACCTGCTCCCGGACATCACGGTCCTGCCGGCAGAGTGAACCGGGAGCATTTTGGATAAGGAAGGTGTGACCTTATGAATCTGGAAAACAACGGGCGGAATCTTTCCTCCGCCCTGGTGCTCTGCCTGGCTGCGCTGTTCTTTGTGCTGGCGGCGGGCACCGCCCTGCTGGGCAGCAGCGTCTACCGCCGGGTGGCCGCAGCCAGCGACCAAAACGCCAGCCAGCGCACCGCGATGTCCTACCTTATAAATCAGGTGCGCCGCGGCGACGCTCAGGGGCTTTCCATTGGAGACTATGAAGGGGTACAGGCTCTGTGCCTGACCGATCTGCTGGAGGACGGCTCGGAGTATGTGACCCTGATCTATTGCTACGATGGCCAGCTGCGGGAACTGTACATGGAAAAGGGCACCGGCCTTGCACCCGCAGACGGCAATGCCATTCTCCCCTTGCAGGAGCTGCGCTTTGCGCTGGAGGGAGATGCATTGAAAATCGCCGCACAGTCCCCTGAGGGAGAGAGCTGGACGGTCACGGTGACTCCCCGGGCCGGGATCGAGGAGGTGGACGCGCTATGAACTCTGCCGAGCATCGTTCCACCCTGTTTTTGACCGAACTGATCATTGATCTGTGCCTGTTTGTGGTCTGCGCTGCGGTCTGCGTGGCCCTGCTGGTCCATGCCCGAAGCATGAGCCTGGAGAGCACCCAGCTGACCCAGGCGGTCTATTTGGCGCAGTCTGCCGCCGAGCAGTGGCAGGCGAACGGGCAGCTGCCTGCGGGCGGCGAGGACCCTGCCACCGGACTAATCACCCAGGCGCAGCTGACCGACGGACGGCTGGACCTGGAAATCTATGACGGTGAAACTCTGATTTATACGCTGGAGGGGGTGGCCCGTTTTGAGTGAGAAAAAGGACGCTCCGGTGGCGGTGGGCATCGTCTCCATCTTTACGGTACTGCTGGTGCTAACCTTGTCGGTCTTTGCGGCGCTGACCCTCAGCTCTGCCCGGGCCGACCTGGCTTTGTCCCGCATCAATGCGGAGACGGTGAGCGCCTACTATGCCGCCGACAGCACCGCCCATACCCTCTATGAGGAGTTTGCTGCCGGAGATGAAAAAGAGCTCGTGACCCAAATCCCCATCAGCGAGCGGCAGATCCTGTCCATCCATCTGGTGCGGCAGAAGGGCGAAGTGCAGGTGCTGGCCTGGCAGGTCGTCCCCGTGGAGGACGCTGCCGCCCAGCAGGAGCAGCATCTGCCGGTTTGGGACGGCGAAGGAGAATAAGGGAGGAAGTAAAAATGACCATACAAGATGTTTTGAGCCGGGCGGTGGAGCAGAATGCCTCGGACATTCTGCTGATCCCCGGACTGCCTGCATCCTACAAGGTGGGCGGCGTGCTCTGCCGTGAGGGAGAGCGGCTGCTGCCCCAGGCACTGGAGCCCCTGGTACAGGAGAGCTACCGGCTGGCCGGGCGGTCCATGAACCGGCTGGAAGAAACCGGCGACGATGACTTTTCCTTTGCACTGCCGGGGCTGTCCCGTTTCCGGGTCAACGCCTTCCGGCAGAGAGGCTCCATGGGTATGGTCATCCGCATCGTCTCCTTCACCCTGCCCGACCGGCGGGCCCTGGGCATCCCGGATTCGGTGATGGCCTTCGCCCAGTACAGCAAAGGGCTCGTGCTCTTTACCGGCCCGGCGGGCAGCGGCAAAACCACCACCCTGGCCTGCATCGTGGATGAGATCAACTCCACCCGGGGGCTGCACGTCATCACCATCGAGGACCCCATCGAATACCTGCACAACCACAAAAAGAGTGTGGTCACCCAGCGGGAGCTGGCCACCGATACCCTGAGCTACGAGACCGCCCTGCGGGCTGCGCTGCGGGAAGCCCCGGATGTCATTCTCGTGGGCGAGATGCGGGACCCCGAAACCATCAAGGCGGCAGTGACTGCGGCCGAGACCGGGCATCTGGTGATTTCCACCCTCCACACTCTGGGAGTCTCCAACACCATTGACCGGATCGTGGACGCCTTCCCGCCGGAACAGCAGCAGCAGATCCGCACCCAGCTGGCCCTGGTGCTGGAAGGCGTGGTCTCCCAGCAGCTGGTCCCGGCTGTCGGCGGCGGACTGGTGCCGGCCTTCGAGGTGATGAATGTCACCCCCGCCATCCGCAACATGGTGCGGGAATCCAAGGCCCATCAGCTGGACAACGTCATCTCCACCTCGGGAGAACTGGGCATGGTGAGCATGGACCAGACCCTGGTGCGTCTGGTGCGGGAGAACAAGATCTCCCCGGAAACTGCGCTGGCCCACAGCGTCAACGAGGAGTGGATGCGCAAGCGTCTGGCCGCGATGCGGTAACCTTTTGTATTCCAACTTTTCCTTGCCTTCGTCCTTTTTGATCGGGACGGAGGCATTTTGTTTTTCGGCACACCGCCGGGTGAAATACCGTCGGTTGCCGTCCGGGCCGGGGTGTGGTAATATGTTCCTGGAGAAAGAAATTCTTTTCAGGAGGTTTTGTGATGGAATTTATGAAACGACTCGCTTTGCTGGCTCTGGGACTTCTGGTGGCGGGTGCAGTATCCGGCGGAATCCTGTATTATCAGCAGACCCACCAAAAAATCAGCGCCGAGGTCATCAGCTATGACTCGGAATACAACCTGGTGTTCGCGGTCCGGGAGGACGGCGCGCTGTTCACCTTCCTTTGCCCGGAAAATCTTCGGGACGAGAAAGGCCGCGCCGAACCGGAGGACCTTAGGTGCGGCGCTCTGATCACGGTGACCGGGCCGGGCTACTGGCTGCTCTCCGAGCCTGCCCAGTATCCCAACGTTTCGGCCGTCAAGATCACCGGCTACCGGGCCGATTTTGTGGCGCTCCATTACAACACGCTGAGGGCCGAGTATGCCGGCGCCGATCGTGAGACCCTGACCGCTGCGATCCAGCAGCTGCCGGATCTGACCGACGGCGAACAGCGCGCGCTGCTCTACCTTCTGAATACCCTGTAAAGGATCGACCTGCTCCGCATTGCTCCGCTTTCTCCGGAATTACCCCTTTTCGCCACCGCGGCAGGCGCAGCGGCGCATCGATGACAGCCCCCTGCGGACAAGCTTGTCCGCAGGGGGCTTGTTTTCGGCCAGGGCAAAGCGCAATAAAGAAAAGCGTCCTTGTTTGAGCATGCAATGAATCATTTTCATTTGACAAATCAATTTGTGTATCTTATACTAGAATCCGCTGGACCGTATAAAGGCGGTCACGGCAAGCGGCTCTTTCTTGCGTCTCTGTGGAGTTTGCACAGAGGCGGAAGAAAGGGTTGCTTGCATTTTATCGAGGCCCCCTCTGGAAGGGGCAAGTTTTGTTTGGGATGAGGGAAAAGAGATCATGCTTACACTGGACAAAGTCTACCATGCTGCGTTTGTACTCAAGGATGTAGCCCGCAAAACCGACCTGATCGCCGCGCCGCGGCTGTCCGAAGAGTGCCAGATCCATCTGAAGACCGAAAATCTCCAGGTGACCGGCAGTTTCAAGCTTCGGGGCGCTTATTACAAGATCAGCCAGCTTTCCGAGGAGGAGCGGGCCAAGGGCGTGATCGCCTGCTCGGCCGGCAACCACGCCCAGGGCGTCGCACTGGCCGCCACCCGCATGGGCATCAAGAGCGTGGTCTGCATGCCGGACGGCGCGCCCATCATGAAGGTGGAGAGCACCAAGAACCTGGGCGCAGAGGTCTGCCTGGTGCCCGGCACCTACGACGACGCCCACGACAAGGCGGTGGAGCTGCAGGCCGAGACCGGCATGACTTTCATCCATCCCTACGACGACGAACTGGTGGTGGCCGGACAGGGCACCATCGGCCTGGAGATCCTGGACCAGCTGCCGGATGCCGATGCAGTGATCGTGCCCATCGGCGGCGGCGGACTGATTGCGGGCGTTGCCTTTGCCATCAAGTCTCTGCGGCCGGATATCAAGGTCTACGGCGTGCAGGCGGCGGGCGCTCCCAGCATGTACCTCTCCCTGAAGGAGCACAAATATCAGACCCTGGATACGGTCTCCACCTTTGCGGACGGCATCCAGGTCAAGACCCCCGGCGAAATGACCTATGAACTGTGCGAAAAGTATGTGGACGAGGCGGTGACGGTCAGCGAGGACGAGACCGCCGCAGCCATTCTTTCCCTGATGGAAAATCAGAAGCTGGTGGCCGAGGGTGCAGGCGCCGTCTCTGTGGCGGCCGCGCTCTTCCACAAGCTGCCCATCGAGGGCAAAAAGGTGGTCTGCGTGGTATCCGGCGGCAACATTGATGTGAACATCCTGAGCCGGGTCATCACCCGCGGCCTGGTCATGGGCGGACGCAAGGCCAACCTGATGATCGCCTTGGAGGATAAGCCCGGCCAGCTGACCAAGGTGTCCGAGATCGTGGCCGCCTGCGGCGGCAATGTGGTGTCGGTGCAGTACGACGGCTCCGACCCCAATATGCCCATTTCCAGCTGCTTCCTGAAGCTGGCCCTGGAGACCCGGGACGCGGCGCAGATCGAGCAGATCCGCTGCGAGCTGACCAAGGCAGGCTTCCAGCTGGTGACCGAGCGGGCCTGAACTGCGTTGACATCCCGCCGCAAGGCAGGAAAGAGAATAAAGGAGTGTTGTTGATATGAAGGTCGTATCCACTGCAAATGCCCCCGCCGCCATCGGCCCTTACAGCCAGGCGCTGGACCTGGGCAATATGGTTTTTGTCTCCGGTCAGCTGCCGGTGGACCCCGCCACCGGCGTCATGCCTGAGGCGGTGGAAGAGCAGGCAAAGCAGAGCCTTGCCAACATCAAGGCCATTCTGGCCGAGGCCGGTCTGGGCATGGAGAACGTGGTCAAGACGGTCATCTTCCTGGCGGACATCCAGGATTTCGCCGCCGTGAACGCGGTCTACGCCGAAGCCTTTGTCCAGCCCTACCCTGCCCGCAGCTGTGTGCAGGTGGCCGCCATCCCCAAGGGCGCCAAGCTGGAGATCGAGTGCATCGCGGTACGGGAGTGATCCGTCCATCCCATTGTAAAGCAAAAGAGGAGGCACAGCCTTTCAAGCGGGCTGTGCCTCCTCTTTTGTTTGCATTCCTTTGCAGGGCAAGGCGCTCAGCGCTGCACGCCGGTCTTGCACTGTTCGATGAACTGCCGCGCCACCCGGGGGCTGCGGCCGCCGGCACGGATGGCAAAGGCCTCCGCCTTGACGATAAGCTGGTCCATGGGCATCTGAATGCCGTACTGTTTGGCCAGCTCGGTGAGGATGACCTCAAACCGGGCCTTTTCGGGGCGCTGGTAGGTGACGGTGAGGCCGAAGCGGGCGGAAAGGCTCATCAGCTCCTGACGGGTATCCGCCTCGTGGATGTCGTCGCCGGTACGGTCGGACAGGGTCTCCTTGATGAGGTGGCGGCGGTTGGAGGTGGCATAGACCGCAATGTTCTTCGCCCGGCCGCCGACGCTGCCCTCCAGGATGGCCTTGAGGGCAGCGAAGTTGTCGTCGTTGGCGGTGAAGCTCAGGTCGTCGATGAAGAGGATGAACTTCAAAGGATTGGCGGCCAGGGCGTCCATCAGGTCGGGGATCTGGTAGAGCTGATTCTTCTTGACCTCCACCAGCCGCAGGCCCTCGGATGCGTACTCGTTGGCGATGGCCTTGACCGTGCTGGATTTGCCGGTGCCGGCATCGCCATACAGCAGCACATTGTTGGCCGGGAGCCCCGCCAGCAGGGCCTTGGTGTTGGCAATGACCTTTTCCCGCTCCCGCTCGTAGCCCGGCAGCTCGGAAAGGCGCTGGGGGTCGGGGTATTTGACCGGCACAAGGTGTCCGTCGTCCACCGTAAAGACATGGTGTTTGGCAAACATGCCGTAGCCCTTGCGGCCGATCTGACCCATCCGCGCTTCGTAGGCCCGGGCCAGATCCAGCGTGCGGCATTCCCACCGGGGCAGGAAGGCCAGCTGCCCTTTCTGTTCCTCATCCAGGCCTGCCGCATCCAGCAGCGCATCCAGGCTCAGCCCGCACAGCTGCTGCAAAAACTTCAGCTCGCTGTCCAGCGCGCTGGTCAGGACCGGAGAAAGCTGTCCGCCCGCCGCCTTGCGCACACAGACGTTCTCGCTCTCCAGTATCGCCTCGCTGAGATAGGCGCTCAGGTCGACGGTATGCTCAAACAGAACCGCCTCAAAGGCAGCCAGCTGTGTGCAGACCGCCCCACCCTTTTCCAGTGCTTCCAGAGCGTCGGCCAGCGCGCCCACCACCGGGTCCTGCAGCAGCGCCCGGAAAATCACCAGCCCATGCAGGCGGCCATTCCATTCCTGTATCTTCATATCTGCAAAGATCCTCTTTTCTTGCTTCTTGTCTGCCAATTCCGCAGCATCTATCAGTATAACCCGCGCCGGGTATTCCTGCAAGATATGGCAAATGTTTTTCATCTTAGAGGTGAGTCGTTCATAACAAAATACAGATTGACAAAACCTGCGGATTTTAGTATAGTAAATTCCAAGAAAATGCGCAGAAGGGAAAAAGTAACGCACCGCCTCCGTCTCACAGAGAGCTGCCGGTTGCTGTAAGGCAGCAGACGTGCTGTGCGCCAAGTCCTCCCGGAGCAGCCTGCTGAAAGGCCTACCGTGTAAGCAGCGCCGGACGCACCCGTTACCGTGCAGGGCCTTGTCAGAGGCCTATGAGCGGGCACAGAAGAACGCTGTGTCAACGAGAGTGGTACCGCAGAGAGCTTATTATTTAAGGTCTTTGTCTCTTGGTTTACAGGGGACAAGGGCTTTTTTCTTTCCTCTGTCCCCTACCGCCCCATCACACCCCATCAAAGAACAGGAGAAACTTACCATGCTGCTTAACGGTTCTCAAATCTTTGTAGAAGTCCTCTGCGAACAGGGTGTCGATACCATCTTCGGCTATCCTGGCGGCTCGGTGCTGAATTTGTACGATGAGCTGTATAAGAACTCCGACCGGATCACCCACATTCTGACCGCTCACGAGCAGGGCGCATCCCATGCGGCGGACGGCTATGCCCGTGCTACCGGCCGCACCGGCGTCGTGCTGGCCACCAGCGGCCCGGGCGCCACCAATCTGGTCACCGGCATTGCCACCGCCTTTATGGACAGCGTGCCGATGGTCGCCTTTACCGGCAACGTGGGCACCTCGCTGCTGGGCCGGGACAGCTTCCAGGAGGCATACATCGAGGGCATCACGATGCCCATTACCAAGCACAACTTCACGGTGCGCCGGGTGCAGGATCTGGCGGACATCATGCGGGCGGCCTTCCGCATCGCCCAGAGCGGGCGCAAAGGTCCGGTCCTGGTGGATATCCCCAAGGATATCACCTCCGCCACCTGCGAATTCACCCACCAGCAGCCCGAGCAGATCCGCACCGTGACCACCTTTGACGAAGAGGCGGTGCGCTGCGCGGCTGAGGTCATCAACAGCGCCGAGCGTCCGCTGGTCTACTTCGGCGGCGGCGTGCGCAGCGCAGCCAGCTGCCAGCCCCTGCGGGATCTGCTGCACAAGGCAAACATTCCCGCCACCTACACCCTGATGGCGGCCGGCGTGGTCCCCTACGGCGACCCCATGAACATCGGCATGATCGGCATGCACGGCTGTTACACCGCCAACCGCGCGGTGGGCGAAGCGGACGTGGTCATCGCTGTGGGCACCCGCTTTTCGGACCGGGTGGCCCTGAATCCCAGGACCTTTGCTTCCAAGGCCACCATCGTACAGATCGACATCGACCCCAGCGAGATCGGCAAAAATGTGGACATCGATCTTTCGGTGGTGGGCGACGCGGCTTACATCCTCCGCGCCATGCTGCCCATGATCAAGCCCGCCAAGCATGACGAGTGGATGAAGACCATCCAGTCCTGGCAGGCTCAGGATTACCACCCGGTTTCGGACGCTTCCCGCCTGATGCCCCATCAGGTCATCGGCGAGGTGTGCAACCAGTGCGGACCGGAGGCAGTCTATGTCACCGACGTGGGCCAGCACCAGATGTGGGCGGCCCAGTATCTCCGCCATGCCAAGAGCCGCGGCTTCATCACCAGCGGCGGCCTGGGCACCATGGGCTTTGGCTACGGCGCTGCCATCGGCGCGCAGATCGCCCTGGGCCGGGATCAGCGGGTGGTGATGTTCACCGGCGACGGCTCCTTCCACATGAACATGAACGAAGCCTGCACCGCTGTGAGCTACGAGCTGCCCATCATCACGGTCATCTTCAACAACAGCGTTCTGGGCATGGTCCGTCAGTGGCAGACCAGCTTCTACGGCAAACGCTACTCCCAGACCGACCCCCACCGCAAGACGGATTACGTCAAGGTGGCCGAGGGCTTCGGCCTCAAGGGTTACCACTGCGAGAATCTGGCCGAGTTCCAGGCCGCGTTCGCTGAGGCGCTGACCCGCAAGGGCCCCACCTGGATCGAATGCGTCATCGACAAGGACGAAAAGGTCCTGCCCATGATCCCGGGCGGCGGCGACATCAACGATATCATCATGGAATAAGGGAGGCTTTAGGATGGATCAATCTGCACAGCGCAAGGTCATCAGTCTGCTGGTGGATAACCAGTCCGGTGTTCTGGCCCGGGTGTCCAGTCTGTTCTGCCGCCGCGGCTTCAACATCGAGAGCTTGACCGTTTCCGCGACCAACGACCCCAGCATCAGCCGCATCACCGTTACCGTCTACGGCAACGACAAGGTGCTGAATCAGATGCTGCTCCAGACCGAGCGGCTGGAGGTCACCCGCCAGGTCTTTATCCTGGACGACCAGAACGCCCTGCAGCGGGAGCTGCTGCTGCTCAAGGTGGCTGCCACCGTTGCCAACCGCGCCGAGCTGCGGGAGATCGCCAGCATCTACAAGGCAAAGATCATCGACCTGTCCCCCGACAGCATGATCTTTGAGCTGACCGGCAAGCCCCAGAAGATAGACGCCTTCCTGCTCATGTTCGAGGGCTACACCATTCTGGAGCAGTGCCGCACCGGCGTGACCGCACTGGAGCGCGGCGGCATGCATCAGCACATGCAGAAGCCCTCTCAGGAGGTGCGCTCGGCCCAGCTGCCGCTGCCCGGCACCAGCTGCCCCCGCTGAACCCCGTTTATCCCCTATGCTTTTTCTGCCCTCCGGGGCTGAAAAATAGATCGGTTTTCTAACAGTCATGCAAAAATAAAAAAGCAGCAATGCAAAAGGAGAGCTGAACATTATGGCTATCAAGAAGTACTATGATTCCGACTGCAATCTGGGTGTGCTGGACGGCAAGACGGTTGCCGTCATCGGCTTCGGCAGCCAGGGCCATGCCCACTCCGAGAACCTGGCCGAGAGCGGCGTGAACGTCGTGGTCGGCCTGCGCAAGGGTTCCGGCCACTGGGAAAAGGCCGCCAAGTTCGCTGAGACCCACCCCAACTTCCAGGTCATGGAGGTCGAGGAGGCTGCCAAGGCCGGCGACGTGGTCATGATGCTGGTGCCGGACGAGCTGTGCGCTGACATCTACAACAAGCAGGTCGCTCCCTACATGACCGAGGGCAAGGCTCTGGCCTTCGCACACGGCTTCAACATCCACTTCAAGACCATCGTCGCCCCGAAGAACGTGGACGTCATCATGATCGCTCCCAAGGGCCCCGGCCACACCGTCCGCAGCCAGTATGTGGAGGGCCACGGCGTGCCCAGCCTGATCTGCGTTGAGCAGGACTACACCGGCAAGGCCAAGGAGATCGCTCTGGCCTACGCTTCCGGCATCGGCGCCGGCCGCGCCGGCATCCTGGAGACCACCTTCAAGGAGGAGACCGAGACCGACCTGTTCGGCGAGCAGGCCGTTCTGTGCGGCGGCGTCTGCGAGCTGATCCACGCAGGCTTCGACACCCTGGTGGAGGCCGGCTACGCCCCCGAGATGGCTTACTTTGAGACCTGCCACGAGATGAAGCTGATCGTTGACCTCATCAACGAGGGCGGCTTCTCCAAGATGCGCTACTCCATCTCCAACACCGCCGAGTATGGCGACTACCGCACCGGCAAGCGCCTCATCACCGAGGAGACCCGCAAGGAGATGAAGAAGGTCCTGACCGAGATCCAGGACGGCACCTTCGCTTCCGAGTTCCTGACCGAGATGAGCGACAAGGGCGGCCGCAAGGTCCACTTCCTGGCCCAGCGCCGGATGCAGGCCGAGCATCCCATCGAGAAGGTGGGCGCCGAGCTGCGCAGCATGATGAGCTGGC
>CALXGY010000043.1 GCA_944387955.1 uncultured Faecalibacterium sp.
GCCCCGACGATCAGGCGGACAGCGCCATAAATGCCGGCGTCGTTGCCCAGAGAGGCCTGGCGGATGGGGGTCTCACGGCAGGAACGGAAGGCATACTTCTTATAATGCTCCACCAGCGGGTCGAAGAGCACCGCACCGGCGCGGGAGACGCCGCCGCCCACCAGGAACATCTCCGGGTCGGTGGTCTCGGCGATGATGGACAGCGCCAGGCCCAGGGTGTCGGCCATGTCCTCCACCTCGCGGCCGGCCAGGGGGTCGCCGCTGCGGGCTGCGTCAAAGACATCCTTGGCTGCAAAGTTCTGGTCCCGCAGCACGCAGGGCACGTCGGGGTTCTCCTCCATCAGCTTCTTCATGCAGCGCACAACGCCGGTGGCGCTGGAATACTGCTCCAGGCATCCCCGCTTGCCGCAGCCGCAGACCGCGGTCTCGGCCCGATTCACGGTGATGTGCCCGATCTCGCCGCCTGCGCCGTGGACGCCGTCGATGACCTTGCCGTCCACGATGACGCCGCCGCCGACGCCGGTGCCCAGGGTCACCATGACCGCGTTCCGGCAGCCCTTGGCCGCGCCCATCCACACTTCGCCCAGGGCCGCCACGTTGGCGTCATTGCCCACCCGGACGGTCAGCCCGCCCAGCAGCTTGCTCAGCTCCTCCGAGACGTTGCGCTGGCCCCAGCCGCCCAGATTGGCGCAGACGATGGGCACCACGCTTGATTCCAGCACCGGGCCGGGAACGCCGATGCCCACGCCCTCCACGTCCCCGGCGGTGATGTGGGTCTGAGCCATCTTGCCCAGGATCGCCCCGGCCAGGTTATCCAGGATCTTTTCGCCCTGGTTTGAGGTATCGGTGGGCACCTCCCACTTTTCCAGCAGCTCGCCCTCGGTGGTGAACATGCCTACCTTGGCGGTGGTGCCGCCCAGGTCGATGCCGAATGCATATTTTTTCATTTCCTTCTACCTGCCTCTCTGCGCCGCGGCTGTGCGGCGCATTGTTTTTTTGTAACATCAGTATAACAACAAATCCGACGCTTGTACAGCCTCTGTGCATAAGCTGCGGGTTGTATGCAGGATTTTGCAAAGGAGCGCAATCCCCTCTAGGGGCTGAAGCAAAACGCCCAAAGTCTGCACGACCCGACCGAGCCCCCGCTTTGAGGGGGCTGTCACGAAGTGACTGGGGGAGTTCGGCAAGATGCTGCTATCCGAACTCCTTTTGCAGCAATCTCGACCGCCGCCTGTGGCGGATCGAGGGAGAGATTGCTGGGGCCGCCGTCTAAATTTTCAAGGGCCGCACCAAGGCCCGTCGAAAATTCAGGCAACGGCAACTCGACCGCTGCGCGGCACCTTCCTCGGGGAGGAAGGATGGACGATAGACGGCTGCAAAGAAGTCAGCAGCTCTGGGGCTATACGCCCAATAGCTGGCTGTGCGGCAAAAGAAAACCCCCGCTCCCGAAAGGGGGCAGGGGTTTAAAGATTCAGTTCGGGATCATGCAGCCGGGGCGGGATCAATCCTCGTCGTCCTCGTCCTCATCCTCGTCGTCTGCGTCCTCCGCTTCCTGGTGCTTCTTATAGAAGATACCCGCTAGGAATATACTAATGAAGTACAACAGGCACATGGGCACCGCCACCATAGTCTGGGAGACGATGTCCGGCGGGGTGATGACCGCTGCCACAAAGAAGCAGATGACCATGGCCACGCCGCGGAAGCTCTTCATGATCTCGGGGTTGGCAATGCCCATCCGGGCCAGGATGATGGACACCAGCGGCATCTCAAACACCAGGCCAAAGATCAGGAAGATGGTCAGACAGAGGTTGACATAACTCTCGATGCTGATGCTCGCGGTGATGTAATCCGTACCTTCCAGGGTGACCAGGAAGTTCAGCATAAAGGGCAGGGTCACGAAGTAGGCGAACAGAACGCCCAGACAGAACAGACCCAGGCCTACCACCAGCACCAGCCCGAAGAAGAACCGCTCGCTCTTTTTCAGGCCTGGCCGCGCAAAGGCGTACAGCTGGTACAGCGCCACCGGCACCACCACGACCACCGCCGCGATCAGGGAAAGCCGGAAATACTGCATCAGCTTTTCCTGCGGGGCGATAAAGACAAAGGTGTAGTTGGTGGCCATTGAGGTCAGCAGATCCACCAGTTTGTCCGAGATGGCCAGAAAGACCAGCACGCCCACCACAAAGGTGGCTGCACAGATCAGCAAGCGATTGCGCAGTTCCTTCAGGTGGCCGGTGAGGGTCATACTGCCGTCATCCGGCACAGCAGGGGCTTTGTGCTTCGATTTGGTCGCCATTATTCCTCATCGCTGCCCTTCGTCTCAGTCTTCTTGGTCTCAGCGGTCTTCTCCTCGCCGTTCTCCTCGGCCTCGTCGTTGCCGATGCCTTCCTTGAAGCTCTTCATGGTCTTGCCAAACATCTTGCCCAGCTTCGGCAGGTTCTTGGGTCCAAAGATGATCAGGACAACGGCCAAAATAACGAGCATTTCATTCATTCCGACTCTCATAATACGATCTCCTTTTTGCTTTGCTGCCCCGGCATCCATCGGCCGATGGGCTTTTTCAGGTTTCTACGGTTTGGATGTATCGGCAACCGCAAAGGCGGGTGCTTTCAGATTAGACTTTGGCGGCGGGCTTTTCAGCCTCTTCGGCGGGAGCAGCCTCCTCAGCGGCTTCGGCGGCCTCGGCAGCCTCAGCGGGGGCAGCGGGGGCTGCTTCTTCAGCCTCAGCAGCGGGGGCAGCCTCGGCGGCGGCCTCTGCGGGCTTGTCCTCAGCGGTCTCAGCGGGGGCCTCGGCGGTCTCCTCGCTCAGCTCCTCCAGCTCTTCCACCGGCTCCTCGGCGGCGGCCTTCTCAGCCTCAGCCTTGCTGGTCTTGCCGATGGAGTTGAAGCTCTGGGTCACGTCCCGCATGCTGGAATCCAGGTCCTTCTTGATATCGGTCAGGGGAGCCATAGCCTCCTTGAGGGGCTGCTGAATCTCATCCAGAGGCTCCACGATATTTTCTTTGATCTCCTTGGAGGCGGTGCTGGTGTACTTGCGCAGCTCGCTCATCATCTGGCCAAACTTGCGCGCATACTTCGGCAGCTGGTCGGGGCCGATGAAGATAAAGGCCACGATCACAACGACAACCAGTTCCATCATTCCGATTTTCATGATCTGCACGTTTCCTTTCCGTACTGCCGGCGGCCGCAGCGCGCCGGGTTACTCTGTTTGCTCTGTCCGCGCCGCGGCATGGTACCCCCCGCCGGACTACGAACGGAACAAGTATATCATATTCCGAGCCGGTTTACCAGATGTTTTCGCAAGATGGTGTACTTTTTTGCCCGTTTGAGGGGGCAGGGCAGGTCCGTCCGGCGCGGCGGGCTATCACATTTTTATCAAACAAATGGGAACGCGGTGTGAGCATGTCGTAAACAATCTGTGAACCGTGTCTTGTATATTTCACAAAAAAGGCCCTCCGCCGTGAAAGGCAGAGGGCGGGAGGGTTCAGTGACGGTAGGCGATGGCGGCCTGGATGCGGCTTGCCTCCTCGGGGCCTGCCAGCTGGCGCACCAGCTCCAGCGCAAAGGGGATGGCCCCGCCCAGGCCGTAGCTGGTGGTGATGTTGCCGTCCACCACTACTTCCTGGTCCAGCACCTTTGCCCCGGCCAGCTTATCCTGGAAGCTGGCGTGGGAGGTGGCGCAGCGGCCCTCCAGCAGGCCCAGGGAGGCCAGCACGCTGGGGGCGGCGCAGATGGCGGCCACCTTGCGGCCGGAGTTTGCCAGCTCCACCGCCGCAGCGGTGACGGCGGCATTGGCGGCCAGGTTCGGGGTGCCGGGGATGCCGCCCGGCAGCACCACCATGTCCACGCCGGAATAGTCCACCTCTTCGGCCAGTGCATCGGCGCAAAGGCGGATGCCGTGGCTGCTGGTCAGCTCCGGCTTGCCGGAAGCCGAGGCCACCACCACCTCCACCTTTGCACGGCGGAGCAGATCCACTACGATCAGAGCCTCGCACTCTTCGGTGCCTTCCGCGAAAAAGACCACAACTTTCTTGCTCATAACCCAAAACCTCCTGGATGGTTGTTTGATGGGGAAATCTTTCTCTCAGTATACCACAAACCCGCCCCAACCACAAACCGCCCCGGCCTTTTGCTTTTTGGACGGAAATGTGTTATACTTCGGAAAAATAAAGCGCCCTGGGCGCGCAGAAGGGGATCGTGGGAAGAATGGAAGAGAAAAAGGAGCAGAGCCTGAAGGAAGAATTTGCCGAGAAGGAAGCCGACCTCACCGAACAGGAAAAGGAACTGTTCCGCCGCCGCAAGGAGGAAATCACCGCCAAGTGGCTGCTGCTGGGCTGCTTCTGGGGCGCGGTGCTGGGCGGGCTCATCAACCGGTACCTGCTGGGGGGCGAATGGCTCAGCGGCATCTACACCGGCATCCCTCTGGGACTGCTGGCAGGCCTCGGGGCCGGGCAGATCTTCGGCGCGCTGGAACGGGCGCTGATGCTGGAGCACATCGGCCGTTATGCCCGGCCCGAGCCGGAAAAGCAGCAGCCGGAGGAGCAAACCTGAGCGCAGAATAAAAACCACGCCGTTTTGAACGCGGCGTGGTTTTTGTTTTGCGGCGGATGGAGGTCAATCCTCGCTCTCAGCGGGCTTTGTCTGGCTGAGCATCTGGCGAAGGACGCTGGTGTCGTCGCTCAGAACCCGGCTGACCCGGCTGATGATCGCACTGGAAGCGCCGGTGCGCTCCATGATGCTTGTGTAGATGTTCTTGTTGGCCAGCATTTCGGCGATGTCATAACGCTGCTCCATCGCGCTGAGTTCGGCATAGCTGCACACGTCCTGGAAAAAGCGGTAGCACTGTTCCGGGGTCTCGAGCTGCAGGATGGCCTGATACAGGTTGGATTTGCCGGTCGGGTGGTCTTTTGCCATAGAGTACCTCCCAAGTGAGTTGGTAAAACAGCTGGAAAGCTGCGCTTCATTTGTTTAGTGTAGTATATTTTTTGGAGAATTGCAACCCCGCGTTTCTGCTCAGCGCAGCACGTGTTCCATCTCGGCCATTTCCACCGGCGTGCCGGCCACCAGCACCTCGTTTGTGCGCAGCGGGCGGTAGCCCCGGGCCTTGAAGAACTGCACCACCGGCAGGAGCTTTGCCGGGACGGTGCACCACACACGGCCCTTGCCGTCTCCCCGGGCCAGACGCTCACAGGAGGCCAGAATGTCCCGGCCCAGGGCCTTGCCCCGGTATTCCGGCTTGAGGTACAGGTGCATAAGATGCAGGGAGGTGTTTTCCATCTGCCAGGCAAAGTAGCCGATGGGCTTGCCTCCCAGCTGGATGATGAAATAGTTGGCCCCCGCGTCGATCTGCTCCTCGATGGCCTCGGCGCTCTGCTGCTCCAGCAGGGCGGAAAGCTGTTTGGGGGTGTAGGTGCGGCGGTAGCATTCGCTCCAGAGCTCCTCGGCCAGGGCGGCGGTGAGCTGGATGTATTTGGCCTTGGCGACCAGCTTGTAATCAGGCTTCATAGATCTCCTATCTGTGTGTGGGGTGGGTCATACCCGGACGATGTAGTCCGGTCTGCGGGGAGCGGGGGCGGGCAGGGCGGCAGCGGGGTAGCCCAGGATGCAGTGGCCAATGCCGATCCATTCCCCCTCGATGCCCCATTTTTTCAGCAGGGCTTTGCCCTCGTCGGAGTCGAACTCCTCCCGGGCGCGGTTGATCCAGCAGCTGCCCAGGCCCAGGCTTGCGGCGGCCAGCATCAGGTTGCCCATCACAAGGCTGCCGTCCGCCACGGCGTTGGAGGCGCTGGCATCGGCCAGAACGATCAGGATGGTGGGCGCGCCGTACATGGGGTCTGTGCCCTCCCGGCCCATCACGGCGGCGTTCATGCGGGTGAGCTGGGCCCGGGTCTCGGGGTCCTGTACCACGACGATCTTGGCGCTCTGGCGGCCCATGGCGCTGGGCGCGTAGGTGCCCGCCTCCAGTACGGCGGCCAGTTCCTCTTCGGTGATCTGGTCGGGCTTGTAAGCGCGGCAGCTGCGGCGGCTTTTCAGGGTTTCAAGTGTTTCATTGGTCATAACGCATACCCTCCTTTGGAGCGATCCAAGACACGGCCGCCTGCCCGGCGGCCCGATGAAACCATTATACCGCACCCTCGGTCGGAAAGCAATTCGCCCCGCCCTTGACCCGGTTCGGGAGGCTGTGTTATATTGGTGAAAATACTTTATTAGAAAGAAGGGAAGCTTTGACCTCATGACCCAGATGCTCTTTTTGGTCTCGGTGGTGATCCTGTGCTGCCTGTTTGCGGATAAGCTGTCCGACCGGTTCGGGATGCCTGCGCTGATCGGGTTCATGTTCGTGGGCATGCTCTTCGGCAGCGACGGAGTGTTCAGCATCGAGTACAGCGACTTCTCCCAGGCGGAGAACGTCTGTTCCGCCGCGCTGATCTTCATCATGTTCTACGGCGGATTCAACACCAAATGGAAACTGGCCCGCCCGGTGGCGGCCAAGGCGGTGGCCCTGTCCACCGTGGGCGTTGCGGCCACCGCCCTGATCACCGCGGGGCTGTGCTGCCTGCTGCTGGGCTTCACCCCGCAGGAGGGATTTTTGATCGGCGCGGTGTTGGGCTCCACCGACGCGGCCAGCGTCTTTGCGATCCTGCGCAAGCACAAGCTCAACCTCAAGGACGGCACCGCCTCCCTGCTGGAGCTGGAAAGCGGAAGCAACGACCCCACCGCCTACCTTTTGACCCTCATCGCCATCAGCCTGATGGGGGTGGGGGAGAAGATCTCGGTGCCGGTGATGATCGCGGCCCAGGTGGTGTTCGGCCTGGGAGTGGGCGCGGTGTTTGCGGCGGTCTCGGGCTGGCTGCTGATTCGCACCAAGCTCATTGCAGAGGGCATGGACATGGTCTTCGTCACGGCGGCGGTGCTGCTGTGTTATAGTGTGTCCAGCCTCATGGGGGGCAATGCCTATCTGAGCGTTTATGTCATGGGCATCCTCATGGGCAACCGCAAGATCCGCAACAAGCGCATCCTGATTCCTTACTTCGACGGCCTCACCAGCCTGGCCCAGTTCCTGGTTTTCTTCCTGCTGGGGCTTTTGAGCTTCCCGCGGCAGATGCCCGCCGTGCTGGGTACGGCGGTGGTGGTGGTGCTCTGCATCACCTTCATTGCCCGGCCCCTGGCGGTCTTTGCGCTGATGCTGCCCATGGGCTGCTCGGTGAACCAGTGCCTGCTGGTGGCCTGGGCGGGTCTGCGGGGGGCCTCCTCCTCGGTCTTTGCCATCACGGCGGTGGCGGCCGGGGTGAGCATGCAGACCGAGCTGTTCCACATCGTCTTTACCGTCTCCCTGTTCTCGGTGGCGGTCCAGGGAACCCTGCTGCCCTGGGTGGCCCACCGGCTGGACATGGTGGACGATACCATCGACGTGCGCCGTACCTTCAATGACTACGAGGAAAGCTCCAATTTTGCGCTGATGCAGGAGCAGATTTTTGAGGGGCACCCCTGGGTCCACCGGAAAATCCGGGAGATCGAGATGCCCACCGGCGCGCTGGCCTTGATGATCAAGCGCGGCGGGGAGAACATCGTCACCCGGGGAGATACCGAGATCCAGACCGGGGACACGGTGGTCTGGATCGCCTCCGGCTACACCCCTGAGGCGGAGGAAAAGCTGGAAGAGGTGCTCATCGAGAAGGATCACCCCTGGTGCGGCAAGCGGATCGCCGAGCTGGGCCTGCCCGCCGACATGCTGATTGCCATGGTGCTGCGGGGCAGCGATACCATCATCCCCGACGGCAGTACCCGCATCCTCCAGGACGACAAGGTGGTCACCTATCAGTAAACAAGGGCAAAAGGCAGAAAGGCCCAACAGAAGCCCGGGAAAGCTCCCTAATAATAGGTATATAAAAAATCAGGACCCTGCGGCTCTGGCAGGGCCCTGATTTTTTTATGTTTCGTTTTTCTTGAGGTGAGCTTCCCGAAGGGCTTCCAGCCCTGCGGTTTCCAGCTGAAGGATCAAAAGCCGGGAAGCATACCATGCATCGTTTTTGATCCAGTTCAAGGAGCTGTTTACCTCATAAGAGCCGGAGAGCATGTAGCGGAAAAGGCGTTCCGCCTCTGTTGAAGGAATATGGCAGTATTCCATCAGTTCCGGGACGACCACAGGCTTCATCCGGAGAAAGAGTTTATTCTTGATGTACTCCGAGAGAGCCCGGTCCTGAAAAAGAATCCGGTATTTTGGCCTGTCCGCGATACGCTGGCAGGCGGGCAGATCGCTGTTGTGCTCCCGGAGCGCCTCCACCGTATCAAATTGGAGCAGGTAGCGCAGCTGCTGGTGCAGAGACATGGAAGGGGAGGCGGAGGAGTGCTCCGCGATCTCAAAAGCCTCGTCGATGAGCTCGTCCAACACCTGGTCCAGCCGGTCATAGTGGCTGTAAAAGGTGGTGCGGGTGATCTGGGCCGCTTCGCATACCCCGCTGATGCTTAGCTTTTCAAAGCTCTTTTCCTTCATCTGCTCCAAAAGAGCATCCTTGATTGCCTGCTTTGTATAGATGACCCGGCGGTCTTCCCGTCCGGCACGCCGATTTGCCATACCCTCACCCCCTTTTATTATTCCACAAAGCTGGACATGCTGTCAAGGAATGTACAATTCGGTGCTTTTTGTTGAGAAAGAAAACAGTTTTGCCCATCCTGTCCAGAACTGTACAGTTTCCGCAGATCTGCTCTTAAGATTGAACACAGAATCTGTATAATTTTATCTAAAGAAAAGGCCCTCGAAGATTTGTGCGGAACTGGAATGAAATGGATTATGGAGGCAACCACATGATCGGTTATGAAATGGAAGACGTCATCAGCGTGCTGCAAAACTGTGCTCCCTACCTTATCGCTCTGGGAATTGCTCTTCTGGCAGGGGGAATGGTGTTCCTCGCCGTCCGGAAAAAGCCGCAGCCCCAGAAGTTTTTGGTTCGGGCGCAGGCCGGACTGGCCATGGTACTGGCCCTTGTAATGGCACTCAACGGCATCATGCTGGGCGGCGTGTCTGCTCTGCTGGATCTGGCCCTGGCAAATCAGGATCAAATCAGCGATGAAACGATGGCCTCAGCCAGTGAAACCGCTCTTCGGATTGCGGAAGAAGGCTTTGTCCTCCTGCAAAATGATGACAACGCCCTGCCCCTCACCGAAGCAACCAATCTGAATTTGTTCGGCTGGGCCAGTGCCAACCCCATCTATGGCGGCACCGGTTCGGGCGGCATCAATGCTCTGTACGACATTGTCAGCATCCAGCAGGGGCTGGAGCAGGCCGGGTTTGCGGTCAATCAGGAACTGCTGGATTTCTACACCGCCTACTCCTCCCAGCGTCCGGATATGACCATCACCACCCAGTCCTGGACGCTGTATGAGCCGCCGGTAGATACCTATCCCCAGGAGATGCTGGACAGCGCGAAAGAGTTTTCCGATGTGGCGGTCATCACACTGGCCCGTCTGGCCGGCGAGGGTCACAACGATATGCCTATGGCCATGGCCGAAGCGGGGTATGACAACAACTCGGAGGAATACGACGATTTCCAACCCGATGACCACTATCTCCAACTCTCTCAGACTGAGAAGGATCTGGTGGAGATGGTATGTGACAACTTTGATACGGTTATTGTCCTGGTCAACAGCGGCAACCCTATGGAGCTGGGCTTTGTGGATGACTATGAGCAGATCAAGTCGGTGCTCTGGTGCCCCGGCCCCGGCAATGTAGGCTTCACTGCTCTGGGCGAGATCCTTCGGGGCACTGTGAATCCTTCCGGCAAGAGCACCGACACCTTTGCTTACCATCTGAAAAATGCCCCCTGGTGGAACAACTACGAGAACTACCACTACTCCAATATGGAGCAGCTGGCGGTGGAGGGCATGAATTCCGGCGTGTCCCAGACCTACTATCCCTCTTTTACCAATTATGTGGAGGGAATCTATGTGGGCTACAAATTCTACGAGACCGCTGCTGCGGAGGGGCTCATCGACTACGATGCCGAGGTCCAGTATCCCTTCGGCCACGGCCTGAGCTACACCACCTTTACCCAGACCATGAGCGAACTGTCTGTCACCGATAACGCCTTCTCCTTTGACGTCACCGTCACGAATACCGGTTCTGTGGCTGGCAAGGATGTGGTGGAGATCTTCTACAATCCCCCTTACATCAACGGCGGTGTGGAAAAAGCCTCGGCCAACCTGCTGGACTTTGAAAAGACCGATCTGCTTCAGCCCGGCCAGAGCCAGACCCTTTCCTTCACCTTTGCTCTGGAGGACATGGCTTCCTACGACTACCGGGATGCCGAAGCCTATATCCTGGATGCAGGAGACTATGTGATTTCCATCAACAGCGACTCCCACACCATCCTGGACCAGCGCACCCTTACTCTGGAGGACAAGGTCGTCTATGACGGGGAGGAAGGGCGCGCCAGTGATGACCTCACTGCCACGAACCAATTTGACGACTGCGCCGGGGATGTGGAGTATCTCTCCCGGGCAGACCATTTCGCCAACTACGACCAGGCAACCGCTGCCCCCGCCTCTATGGAAATGGCCCAGGAACTGGTGGAGCAGTACCATTTGAACAGCAATTTTGACCCCAATACCTATGTGGACCCGGATGCCGTCATGCCTGTCACCGGTGCCAAAAACGGTTTGACCCTGGCGGATATGCGGGGACTGGACTACGACGACCCGCAGTGGGAGCTGCTGCTGGATCAGCTCACGGTGGATGAGATGGCCAACATGATCGCTCTGTGCGGTTATCAGACCCCCGCTATGGATTCGGTGGGCAAGGCCCAGACGCTGGACATGGATGGCCCCGCCGCCATCAACAACAACTTTACCGGCTATGGCTCTCTGGGCCTGCCCATCGAGATCGTCATTGCCAACACCTGGAGCAAGGAGCTGGCCTCTGAGTGGGGCGAGGCTATGGGCCAGATGTGCGTGGAAATGGGGATTCAGGGCTGGTATGCCCCCGCCATGAATACCCACCGCAGCCCTTTCGGCGGACGAAATTATGAGTATTTCTCCGAAGATGGCGTACTGGCCGGACGCATTGCCGCCAGTGCCGTGACCGGCGCCATGAACAAGGGCGTCTATTCCTACATCAAGCATTTTGCAGCCTACGACTTCAACGGCAAGATGGTCTGTGTGTGGACCAACGAGCAGGCCCTGCGGGAAATCTATCTTAAGCCCTTTGAAATCTGCGTCAAGGAAGGAAATGCCAACGCGGTCATGGTCTCCTGGAGCTTTTTGGGCATTAAGTGGACCGGTGAGAACAGCAGCCTGATGAACACGGTGCTGCGGGACGAGTGGGGCTTCCGGGGAATGGCCATCACCGACTTTTTCCGCAACAACGGCCATGGCTTTATGAATGCAGATGCCGCCCTGGCCAACGGGGTGGACGCTATGCTGGCCACCGTGGAAGGCGGCCCCAACTTTGTCACCGACCGCACCAATCCCTCCTCGGTCGCCGACATGCGCCGGGCATGCAAGAATGTGCTGTATACCGTGGTGCAGAGCTATCTCTATGATGCGGAATACCACAGCCAGCAGAGCGTCGGCTGGCGGACCTGGCTTGGCATCGCTGATGCGGCGGCGGTCCTGGTCCTCATCGGACTGGAAGTGCTGGTGATGCGAAGCTACAAAAAGCGCAAATCCACTGTAAACGGATAATCATTTCCTTAACTTCTACAATAGGCCCGGCCGCCGGAAAGTCTGTTCCGGCGGCCGGGTCTATTTATTAATAAGGGAAGCCGAATGCAGGAAAGGCGCGTGCGTCAGGCCCGGGCCGCAGGCATCCGGGGCGTCAGGGCGCTCTGTGCTTTTGCGCGGATGTGCCGTACAGGCCTCTGGCAAAAAAAGGCCGGAAAGTTTCTGCCGGGGTTAGGATAATTCGCCATTTCTTACAGATACTAGCATCGCAGGCCCGCCCGGGCCAGGGGCAGCGCCCCATATACCAGAGCAGGAAAGAGAGGAATTTCGGATATGAAAGCAACCGGCATCGTGCGCCGCATCGACGAGCTGGGGCGGGTGGTGATCCCCAAGGAGATCCGCCGCACCCAGCGCATCCGCCGCGGAGATCCGCTGGAGATCTTCACCACCGGAGACGGCGAGGTCATCTTTAAAAAGTATTCTCCCATCGGCGAGCTGCAGGGGGTGGCGGCCCAGTACGCCGACGTACTCAACAAGAGCTTTGCCCTCACATCCTTTGTCACCGACCGGGACCACATCATCGCGGCCAGCGGCTCGGGACGGCGGGACCTTTCGGACCGCAGCATCAGCCAGCCGCTGGAAAAGCTGATGGAAAGCCGCAAACCCTACCTCAGCGAGGGGGTGGCCGAGCAGGCGCTGCTCCCCTGTGAGGGGTCCCAGCGCAGCATCCTGTGCGCCTGGCCCATCGTGGCGGCAGGGGATGTGGCCGGGGCGGTGGGCCTTTTGACCGAGGACCGCACCGCCACCCCCGACCCGGCCCAGCAGAAGGCGGTGTCGGTGGCGGCGGCCTTCCTGGCAAAGCAGATGGAAGAGTGAGCCCACCGGCTGCCCCCTCCCCCTTTCAAGCGCGGCGTGCCCGACGGTACGCCGCTTTTTTTATAGCATCCGGGGCGAAAGAGGGGCTTTATGACAGAATTATGAATCTTTTAAAACTTTTTTGCCAGGGGCTTGACAGCGGCTGAAAATTGAATATAATGGTCTTAGCACTCAGGAACAAAGAGTGCTAAACAAACGAGACAAACGGAAAGGGGCACAGCACCATGGCAATGGATGAACGCAAACAGCGGGTCTTGCAGGCAATCGTGGCGCTGTATGGCCTCGAGGGCGAGCCGGTGGGCAGCAGCGTACTGGCCAACTACTTTGACATGGCGGTCTCCAGCGCGACTTTGCGCAACGAGATGGCGGCCCTGACAAAGCTTGGCCTGCTGGAGCAGCCCCACACCAGCGCGGGCCGGGTGCCCAGCGCCAAAGGCTACCGCTACTACCTGGACCACCTGCTGAGTACCACCCAGCCGCTGGACCGGGTGACCCGCTCCCGGGTGGACAGCGTTTTTGCAAGCCTCGACCACGAGCCGGACAAACTGGCTCAAGGGGCAGTGAAGGCCCTGGCCCAGATGAGCGGCTACACCGCGGCGGTCAGTACTCCCTGCGCCGAGGATCTCTGCATCGCCCATTTTGAGGTGGTGCAGGTGGGACGCAGCGCAGCGGCGGTCCTGGCGGTCACCAGTGCGGGTTATGTCCGCACCCGGGTGGCCCGGGTCCGCAACGGTCTGTCCCGGGAGAAGGCAGCCGCCCTGGCGGCGCTGCTCAACCGCAGCATGACCTTTGTGGCGGCGGTGGACCTGTCCCAGCGGATGCTCAGCGAGCTGTGCGCCCAGATCGACCCCGAGCTTGTGCCGGTGATCTCGGCGGCGGCCGCCATCCTGCAGGAATCCGCAAATCCCCGGGTATACCTGGGAGGCGAGCACTACCTGCTGGACTGGCCCCAGCTGGACGGCAAGGTCAAGACGGTTCTGGCCGCCCTCAACGATGAGCCCACCGCCGTGCGGCTCATCACCCCGCCGGACGACCGGGTCCGGGTGCTGCTGGGAGAGGATCTTTCCCCCCAGGTGCCGGGCCTGTGCATCGTCAGCTGCCGCTACCGCGTAGGCGGCGGGCTGTGGGGGTCCATCGCACTGATCGGCCCCACCCGGATGCCCTTCTCGAACCTGATTCCGCTGCTCAAGGCTTTTGCGGATCAGCTGGGCGAGGGCATGACCGGCAAACGAAAAGAAGCACCCCAGGCCGCCGCTGTGCGGCAGGCCGTGAACTATAAGGAGGAGCTTGAATGAGCGAAGAAACCAAAAAGACCCCGGAGACCGAGCCCGCGGCCCCCGTTGAGGAAACGGCATCCCAGCCGGAAGCTCCTGAAGCCGCTGAAACGGGCAAAGAGGACAGCGGCAAGGACGACGGCAAGAAAAAGGAAGGCTGGTTCAAGAAGAACCGGGAGCTGGAAGCGGTCAAGGCCAAGCTGGACACCGCTGAGAAAGCCGCCCAGCAGGCCAAAGACCAGCTGCTGCGGATTGCCGCCGAGTACGACAACTACCGCAAGCGCTCCACCCGGGAGGCCGACCAGAAGTTCAACGACGGCGTCTCCTTCGCGGTGAATCAGATCATCCCCATTCTGGATACCCTGGACATGGCCGCCAATGCCCCCTGCACCGACGAGAACTACAAAAAGGGCGTGCTGATGACCATGGATAAGGCGTCCAAAGCCTTCCAGGCGCTGCACATCGAGGAGATCGAGGCGCTGGGCAAACCCTTTGATCCCAATTTCATGAACGCGGTGCAGCAGCTGCCCGCCGAGGAAGGGCAGGAGAGCGGCACCGTGGTCACCGTCTACCAGAAGGGCTACAAACTGGGGGACAAGATCATCCGCCATGCAACGGTGGCGGTGGCCGAATAGTCCGCCCCGCCCCAAGGCAGAACATCCACCTGAGATCCCGCATTCCGTGCGATTCATATACGAAACATTTCAAAATTCAGAGCCTTTGAGAGAGGAGCTTTCATTATGAGCAAGATTATTGGTATCGATCTGGGCACCACCAACAGCTGTGTGGCTGTCATCGAGGGCGGCGAGCCCGTTGTTATCGCGAACGCCGAGGGCGCCCGCACTACCCCGTCTGTGGTGGGCTTCACCAAGACCGGCGACCGTCTGGTGGGCCAGGTGGCAAAGCGCCAGGCCATCACCAACCCCGACAACACCGTTGCTTCCATCAAGCGTAAGATGGGCACCAACGAGAAGGTCACCCTGGGCGGCAAGGAGTACACCCCCCAGCAGGTCAGCGCCATGATCCTTCAGAAGCTGAAGGCAGACGCTGAGGCTTACCTGGGCGAGCCGGTCACCGAGGCGGTCATCACCGTTCCCGCCTACTTCAACGACAGCCAGCGCCAGGCCACCAAGGACGCAGGCACCATCGCCGGCCTGAACGTCAAGCGTATCATCAACGAGCCCACCGCCGCTTCTCTGGCTTACGGCGTGGATAAGGAAGAGGACCAGAAGATCA
>CALXGY010000044.1 GCA_944387955.1 uncultured Faecalibacterium sp.
CAGGCCTGGAAGGTGTTGGTCAGGCTGATGGCGTCCGCCCCTGCGGCCTCCACCGCCCGGCACATGTCGGGGATGTTCTCGGCCTGGGGGCTGAGCTTGACCATCAGGGGCTTTTTGCAGGCGGCGCGGACCATCCGCACCACTTCGCCTGCGGCCTCGGCCTTGACGCCGTAGGCCATGCCGCCCACCTTGACGTTGGGGCAGCTGATGTTCAGCTCCACGATGTCCACGCCGCTGTCGCTGAGCATCGCGGCCCCTTCCACATATTCTTCCTCACTGTGGCCGCCCAGATTGGCGATGACCACGGTGCCGTAGCGCTGTTTCAGCTCCAGCATCTCGCACAGCTCGTTCTCCAAAAAGTGCTGCACGCCGGGGTTCTGCAGCCCGATGCTGTTGATCAGGCCGGAGGGGGTCTCCCACAGCCGCTCTCCCTTGTTGCCGTACTGGCCGTGGAGGGTCAGGCCCTTGCCCGAGATGCCGCCGATCTTGGAAAAGTCGGCCAGCTCTTCATACTCCACGCCGTAGCCCACCGTACCGGATGCGCCGATGATGGGGCTGTTCATCTCAAAGCCCAGCAGGCTTGTCTTCAGATCTGCCATCAAAACACCTCCGCAGCGTCAAATACCGGGCCGTTCTTGCACACGCTCTTGCCCTCGCCGGACTTGGTCTCGCAGGTGCAGCCAAGGCAGGCCCCGATGCCGCAGGCCATCTTCTTTTCCAGGCTCACAAAGCAGGGGGTGCCCTTTTCGGCGCACAGGCGGGCGGCGTTCCTCATCATGACCGTGGGGCCGCAGACCAGCACCACATCGTAATCCGCCGGGTCGTACAGCTGGGTCACAAACCCGTGGAAGCCCACCTCGCCGGTGTCGGTGGAGACCTTCACCAGATTTGCGATGGAGCGGTATTTCTCCATGCAGTAGGGCTGGGACCTAAAGCCGAAGAAGACGTCGGGTTTTACCCCGGCGGCGGCCAGCTCCCGGGTGAGCTGGTACATGGGGGCGGTGCCGATGCCGCCGCCCACCACCGCGATCTTCTTGTACTGGGCGGTCAGGGCCGGCACATCAAAGCCGTTGCCCATGGGGCCGGTGAGCTGGAAGGTGTCCCCCGGCTGGAGGGCGGCCAGCTTGCCGGTGCCCTCGCCGATGACCTGATAGAGGAACTCCACCGTGTGGGTCTTGGCGTCCCACTTGTGGACGCTGATGGGCCGGGAGAGGAAGGGGGCTTCCCCTGCTGCCCAGGCCCGCAGGGTGAAGAACTGCCCCGCGTGGGGGATGTGCTCGGCGTCCGGCCAGAAAGCCCGCAGCAGCCGGATGTCCGGCTGGATCAGCTCATGGCTCAGGACCGAGGCTTCACAGCAGACTGCACGCATGGGCGATGGCCTCCTTCATGTTGACGCACTCGTTGTAGGCCGCCTCGTCGAAGCGGACGCCGGGCTGCTTCTTGTAGGCCAGCAGGATGGCGCGGGAGGAGTTGACGGTGCCGCCGTTGCCGCGGGTCAGGTACTGGGCGATGTCCTCGGCCTTGCCGCCCTGGGCGCCGTAGCCCGGGATCAGGAAGAAGGTGTCCTTCTAGCGGGCGCGGATCTCGGCGGCCTCCTCGATGTGGGTGCCGCCGATCACGAGGCCGATGGAGGAGTAGCCGTGCTCGCCCATATAGCCCTTGCCCAGCTCGTTGAGCTTGTCGCCCACCAGGTCGTAGACGTGGCGGCCGTCGGCCAGCTTTTCATACTCGAAATCCTTTGCGCCGCCGTTGGAGGTACGGCAGAGCACGAACAGGCCCTTGCCCTGCTTTTCGGCGTAGGGCAGATAGGGGCTGATGGAATCCAGACCCATATAGGGGGCCAGGGTCACGAAGTCGGCCTCGAAATCGCCGGTGAAGTGGCCCATGGCGTACATCTCGGCGGTCTTGGCGATGTCGCCCCGCTTGATGTCGGCGATCACCGGCACACCGGCGGCCCGCACCGCCTTGAGGGTCTCGGCGTAGGCCCGCATGCCGTCCAGGCCCAGGGACTCATAGTAGGCGATCTGGACCTTGTAGCAGCCCGCCGCAGACTTGGTGGCCTCGATGAGCTCCTTATTGAACCGCAGGATGTTCTCGCCCTTGGTCAGAGCGGGATCGGCGTATCCCTCGGGCAGGTAGGAAAAATCGGTGTCCAGGCCTACGCAGACCGGGCCGCGGGCCTCGACGGCCTCGTACAGTTTGTCCATATTGGTCATAACGGCATTCCTCACTTTCTATTGTTCCGCAAAGATGGGTATAAAGGCTCATTCCGCCTGATAGGTAATTTTTCCGGCCTTGATGGTGGCGCACACCCGGCCGTAGAGCTCGGCCCCGTCGTAGGGGCAGTTGTGGGACTTGGAGTGGAGCTCGGCGGCCTTGACCGTGTAGGGGTTTTCCAGGTCCACCAGCACCAGATCCGCATCGTAGCCCGGCTCGATCCGGCCCTTGGCAAGGCCCAGGATCTTGGCCGGGTTCTCGCTCATCAGCTGGCTCAAAAGCTCCAGCGGCAGGCCCTCTTCCCGGCAGAGCTTTGTATAGCAGACTGCAAAGGCGGTCTCGCTGCCCACCATGCCGGCCATGCCCTTGAGCTTGTCCTCTTCCGAATGGGGGGCGTGGTCGGTGGCGATGGCGTCCACCACCCCTTCCTGGATGGCCTCGATCAGCGCCTGGACGTCGGCGGCGGTGCGGATGGGCGGGTTCACCCGATAGTCGCAGACATCGTTTGTGAACCACAGGTGATGGGGGGTGACCTCACAGCTCACCGGCGCGCCCCGCAGCTTTGCCATCCGGATGGCCTCGATGGCGCCCCGGGTGGAGACGTGGCACATGTGCAGTCTCGTCTGGTAGTATTCGCTCAGCCAGCAGTTGCGCACCGTCTCGATGTCCTCGGCCAGGCGGTAATCCCAGGGGCTGATCTCCATATCCTCGGCGTGGCTCATCACCGTGATATCCCGCTGGGTACAGATGGCGAAGGCCCGGGCCATGACCGCATTGTTCTGCACGCCGTGGCCGTCCTCGGTGATGAACTTCACCGAAGCGGGCAGGGTCTTGAGATGGTCGATGTTCTTGCCGTCAAAGTCCTGGGTGATGGAGACGGTCTGGTTCACATCACACAGGCCCACCTTTTCGGCCTGCTGCTGGATCTGCATGGCCTGGGCCGCCGAGGAACAGACCGGCTTTGTGTTGGGCATCAGGTTGACGAAGGTGTATCCTCCGGCGGCGGCAGCCCGGCTGCCGGTCTCGATGTCCTCTTTGTACTCAAAGCCGGGGGTGCGCCAGTGACAGTGCAGATCCACAAAGGCGGGCAGAATCGTCTTTCCGACTGCGTCCAGCACCTCATCCTCCGGCCCGGCCAGGCAGCTCAGCCCCTGGCCCACCGCCTGGATGCGGCCGTCCTTTGTGTAGATCTCGATGGGCCGACCCTGTGCGTCGATTGCGTTGCGAACAAGCATGTCTGATCCCCTCCTGCGATACAATAAACTCCGTGTGCCGGGCCCCTGCGGCCCGCACGCGGGCAAAAAAAAACTTTTCCCCAAATAAAAGGGAAAAGCCTATCCACGGAAAAGCGCAAACGAGCCGTCCATGCAAGCGCTGGCCAGCGAACGCACCTTGAACTTATGACGCAGACCGCTGGAAAACATCGCGGCTCCTCCCTTTCCCGTGTATTTCTATCATTCTATCATAGAAGCGCAAAAAGTGTCAATCGCTTAATCCGAAATTGTTTGTGGAAAGTAACTGTTTCACCTCTTGTATTTTTAGCGAGAATCACAAAACCCGGTCCCGTCCTCTTTTGGGGGCAAAAATCAGATTCCTGGCCGCCAGAGCTGTACTTTACAAGCATAATGTGTTAAAATAAGGAATAAGGCTGTCTGTCCTGCCGGCCAGGCAGGGCTTTTTCTTTTACGGACAGGACAAGGAGGTCGAATCCTATGGGCCTTTTGGAAGACGCACGGAACATCCAGCGCAAGGACCCCGCGGCACGAAGTGTGCTGGAGGTCATGCTGCTGTATCCCGGCTTTCACATTCTGGTCTATCACCGCATTGCGCATTGGCTGTTCCAGCACAAGCACTTTTTCCTGGCGCGCTGGGTCAGCCAGCACGCGAGGCACCGCACCGGCATTGAGATTCATCCCGGGGCCACCATCGGCAAGTGCCTGTTCATCGACCATGGCATGGGCATCGTTTTTGGCGAGACCACCGAGATCGGGGACAACTGCACCATCTACCATGGCGTGACCCTGGGCGGCACCGGCAAGGACACCGGCAAGCGCCACCCCACCTTGGGCAACAACGTACTGGTGGGCGCAGGCACCAAGGTACTGGGCCCGGTCTACATCGGGGACAACGCCCGGGTGGGCGCAGGCAGCGTGGTGCTGCACAATCTGCCCGCCAACTGCACCGCCGTAGGGGTCCCGGCCGAGGTGGTGCGGATCAACAACAAGGCGGTCAACCCTGCCGACGACCTGGACCAGCAGGATCTGCCGGATATCACCGCCCAGCGGCTCACCGCTCTGGACCAGCGCCTCAGCAAGCTGGAAAAGGCCGCCCAGGGAGATACACCCCCTTCTGCGGAGCAGATCGCGGCCCGGGTCCAGCAGAGCCGCCGCTGACCGGGTTCTGTTTCTTTATTAATGTATTTATAGTGGCAAAAACATAGAGGCTGTTGCAAAATGCCTCAAAGTTTGCAGTACCTAAGCAAGCCCCCTCGCCGAGGGGGCTGTCAGCGCCAGCTGACTGGGGGAGTTCGGATAGCAGCATCTTGCCGAACTCCTTTCGCCGCTGCGTGGCACTTCCCTCGGAGAGGGAAGTTGGACGGTAAACGGCTGCTTTTTTTGGAAAAGCAGCATATACTTCTACGCAAAAAACGCTGTCTCTCCGAACTGTCAGGAGAGGCAGCGTTTTTGGTTGTATCAGCCTCGGCCGCAGGCATTGCCGATGCAGAGGGCCCGCACCTGCTCGGCGGCGGCCTGTACCAGCCGTCCCACCGGCTGATCCGGCATTCCGGCCAGGAAGTTATCGCACTGGCTCACCGGCACCAGCACCCGCTTGGCGCTGCTCTGGCCGACGGCCGCAGCCATGGCGGGGGTGATCTCCCCCATCAGCGCATCGGCAATTACGATGCCCAGCGGCCCCACGATGATGTCCGCCCGGCGGCTGTTGACCAGCACCGCGTTTTCTCCGGTAGCGGCCCGGGCCGCGCCTGCCTTGAGCATGGCGGAAGCGGCCAGGCTGTTGGTGCCCACCGCGATGAGCTCGGCCTCGGGGCAGGCCGCCGCAATGGCGCTGACCAGCTGGCGGCCCAGCCCGCCGCCCTGGCCGTCAATGACAAGGACCCGCATCTGTGCGCCCCGCCCTTAGAAGTCCAGCTGTTCCAGCCGCAGCAGGGCCAGAATATAGATCTTCAGGGCTTCCAGCAGCTTGTCGATGGGGGCCGCCTCGTTGGCGCCGTGCATCGGGCCGCCGAACTCGGGCAGAACCATGTCGTTGTGCTCGGGGCCGAAGCTCACTGCATAGGGGAAGTGCCGGGCATAGGTGCCGCCGCCCATGGTGAAGGGGGTGGCGTTCTCGCCGGTGACCTCGTTGTAGGTGTCGATGCAGGCCCGGATGGCCGGGGTGTCCGCCTCAATATAGAAGGGCTCCCCTGCCTGGACATCCTCGAGGCTTGCGCCGCTGCCGATGGCCTCGCGGATGGCCGCCGAGATGACCTCGCCGCTGGTGCAGGTGGGGAACCGGCTGTCCATGGTCTGGACCATCCGGCCCTCCTCCATATAGATGCGGCCGCCGATGATGGTCAGCGGGCCGAAGGGGCCGTCGGCGCAGGCAATGCCCAGGCCCTCGCCCGCGGTGGAGCTGTGGAGCTTGTGCAGCGCCTCCAGATAGGCCCGCTCGGCCTCGTTGCAGAGGTTGTTGGCCAGCAGGTAATCCGCCACCAGGCCGATGGCGTTGAGGGTACCGGCGGGGGAAGCTGCGTGGCCCGAACGGCCCCAGCCCCGCACCCGCACCCAGTCCCCTTCGGGCTCCAGCGTGATGTTGGGGGCGTTGCTCAGACGGGCGATGTCGCAGGCTACCAGGGCGCTGGCCTGGTCCGGCACGGCGTTGTTGGCCACGCCGCCCTCAAAGCTGCGGATCATGCCGTTGCAGACCGGGCTCACCAGCTTGCCGTTGAAGTGGCCCTTCTCGCCGTTGCAGACCGGGAACTCGGCGTCCGGCGTGAAGCAGAAGACCGGCGCGGCGTAGTGCTCCAGATAGTACTCCACATCCTTCATGCCGGTCTCCTCGTTGGCGCCTGCCAGCGCCCGGATGGGATAGCGCAGCTCTGTGCCCTCCTCCTTGAGGAACTTGAGGGCGTAGAGGGTCAGGATCATGGGGCCCTTGTCGTCCGAGACGCCGCGGCCCAGCAGCCAGCCCTCCTGCACCCGCATGGCGAAGGGGTCGCCGGTCCAGCCGTTGCCCGCGGGCACCACGTCCACATGGCAGATGGTGGCCAGATACTTGTCGGCCTCTTTGCCGGGCAGCTCGGCATAGCCGAGGTAGTTCTCACAGTTGCGGGTGGCAAGGCCCATCCCGGCCGCGATCTCCAGGGTCTTGTCCAGCGCAGCCTTTGCGCCGGGCCCGAAGGGCGCACCCTCGGCGGGGGCGGATTCCACACTGTCGATTGCCACCAGGGCGGCAATGTCCTTGAGGATCTGTTCACGATTCTGTTCGATAAAGGCGTCTACTCTCTGGTTGAGTGCCTGATCCATGGTCTATCCTTCCTTTCCATCGGCGTGCAGAGGCAGGCCCTGTGCACGCGCATTCGATTTATTGTATCACAATCCCCCCGGCTTTTCCAGAGACAAATCCACCGGTTCGGTGGGGCAGACGGACGCTGAAGCGCAGAAAAGCCCCCGCCCGAACGGGCGAGGGCTCAGGATCAGCGGAATGCTCAGGCCTTCTGAGAGGCGGCAGAGCCGAACAGGAACTTGCAGCCGTCCACCAGCAGCAGGATAGCCAGGATCAGCATCGGGATGATGAAGACGCACTGGATGCCGTAGGTGAACAGGGTGGCGCCGGTAGCACCGCCCAGGATGATGCCCATGTTGCTCTTGAAGGTCAGCACCATGGAGAACATGGAAGCGGCAGCCATGAAGAACATGGGGATCAGGAACATCTTGTTGTTGCGGCCCACCTTCTTCATGTACACGGCGGCGGCCATCAGAGCGGGCACAGCCACCATCTGGTTGGCAGCGCCGAACAGGGGCCAGATCTTGTCGTAACCGGCGACCACCAGCAGGAAGGCCAGGCCGATGTTAAAGATGGTGGAGACGTAGGTGTTCTCCATCAGCTTGCCGAAGCCCTTGGCCTCGGAGCCGTCCTCCGGCTGGAACATCTCCTGCAGGGTGAACCGGCCCAGACGGCAGCAGCTGTCCAGACTGGTCAGGCAGAAGGCGGAAACAGCCAGGGAGATGATGGTGAAGATGATGGAGCTGCCGCCGAACCAGTTGGAAACAGCGGTGGCCAGCACGATGGCGGGGGTGGAGCCGGCAGCGGTGTAGAAGGTGGCGCCCAGCTCATTGAAGGCGGCATCGAAGCTCTCGCTGGTGAACAGGGAGCCCACCGCGATCAGGGAGACGACCGCCAGGATGCACTCCAGCAGCATGCCGCCGTAGCCGATCATCTTGGCGTCCTTTTCGTTGGACAGCTGCTTGGAGGTGGTGCCCGAAGCGATCAGGCTGTGGAAGCCCGAGCAGGCGCCGCAGGCCACCGTGATGAACAGGGCCGGGAACAGCAGGTTGGAACCCACCTTGAAGCTGGTGAAAGCGGGCAGGCCCATGGTGGGGTTGGCAATGAAGATGCCCACGATGGAAACCGCGATCATGAAGTACAGCAGGAAGCTGTTGAGGTAGTCGCGGGGCTGCAGCAGAATCCAGACCGGGGTGATGGAGGCGATGGCGCAGTAGACGAAGACCACGACACGCCAGAACCAGACGGTGGAGCCCTCAAAGACCAGCGGGAACTGGATGCCGGCAAAGACAGCCAGGGCCAGAACGCCCACGCCCACGATGGAAGAGAGCAGCAGCGGAGCATGCTTGCGGTAGACCATGAAGCCGAAGGCAATGGCCAGAGGGATGAACAGCATGGAGGCCATGGCCACCGAACCGTTGGCGGTGGAAGCTGCGTCCGGGGTGCAGTTGAAGGTCTTGGCCACGATGTCGCCGAAGGCGGCGTCCACCAGCAGCATGACCAGCCACACAAAGACCGAGAACATCATCTTGCACTTGTGGTTCAGGGTGACTTCCAGCACCTCGCCCACCGATTTGCCCTTGTTGCGGATGGAGATGAACAGAGAAGAATAGTCCTGCACAGCGCCAATGAAGATGCCGCCCAGCAGAATCCACAGGGTGACCGGCAGCCAGCCGAAGTAGGCGGCCTGAATCGGTCCGTTGATGGGGCCTGCGCCCGCGATGGACGCGAAGTGGTGGCCCAGCAGCACCGGCGCCTTGGCCGGGCAGTAGTCGACGCCGTCCTCGTACTCGAAGGCCGGGGTCTTGCGGTTGGGATCGACGCCCCACTGCTTGCTCAGCCAGCCGCCGTAAACGACATAGCCCAGCACGCAGACGACGATTCCAATGACCAGCAGAAGAATGCCATTCATTGTTTTTTCCTCCTTTGTGCACAAACACAAACAATCTATATAAACAACGGGTGCAGCCCGTGTCTACCAATGCATGGCCCGCCTTCAGCGGGACGAGGCCTCCCGCGCATTTTTCAGCGCCAGGGCATACAGCTTTTTGAGGCTGCGCCCGGCGGGGTTTGCCGTCAGGGTGCCGGTCTCAAGGTCTGCCAGGATCACCCGCACCTCACAGTAGCCCCGCAGATAAAAGCGGTAAAACCAGGTCTTGCGGAAGCTCTTCACCCGCTTTATCACAGCGGGGTCGGGGGTGTGCTGGCTCAAAAGCACCAAACTCAGCCAGGTGTACTGGTGGTCTTTGGGGGGCAGCGGCTCTCCGCCGCGCACGAACTGCGGCTCCATGTACTGCCCGGCCATCTCCAGCATCTCCTCCAGCTCGGCCCCGGTGGGAGCCTGTTCAAAGGTCTGGAAGAGGGTGTATTCGTGGCTGTCGGCGTTCCACAGCGTGGTGCCCACCACCCGGACATACTGGTCCTCGTGGGCGTGGAGGGCGGCCAGAGCGGCGTACTCCTTCCCGCCGATGCTGCAGGGAACGGTGAGATCAAAGGAGCTGTGATAATAGCTCAGTACCCGCTGCAAAAAATCCTGTACCTGAATCAATGGGCCTGTCTCCTTTGGCTCCCGTACGCCTGCCGGGGGGCGCTGCGGTGAATTTTTCTGTTTCCCAGCATGAAAAACATTTTATACCCATTCCTTCAATCCGTCAACGTACAAAATCAACAAAAAGGGGCTGCTTTCGCAGCCCCTTTGTTAACGCCTTGTTCATATTTTGCCCTGCGGCGGGGAAAATCCTCAGCTCACCGCAAACAGTCCGCTCAATGCGCCCAAAAAGCCCGCACTGGCCAAACCAATGATGACCCCGGCCAAAAGCACCCCGCCCATGCAGGCGATGAGCACATCCTTGAACTTCATGTCCAGCACCGACCCGGCCAGCGTGCCGGTCCATGCACCGGTGCCCGGCAGCGGGATGCCCACAAAGAGCAGCAGCGCCACGGTCAGCCCCCGGCCGGCCTTGGCCTCCAGTGCGCGGCCCGCCTTCTCCCCTTTCACGATGAAGAAACGGCAGATCTTCCCGATGAGGGGCTTGTCGCAGCCCCAGATCAGAAAACGGCGGGCAAACAGATAAATCACCGGAACCGGCAGCATGTTGCCCAAAACGCAGACCAGATAGGTAGGCAGCGGCTCCAGCCCCAGCCCCAGCCCGACGGGGATGGCGCCGCGCAGTTCCACCACCGGCACCATCGAGATCAAGAAAACAAGCAAGTAGTATTGAAGCATTGCTCCTCCTAACATATCCCCCGATGCCGGCATACGGCCCCGAAGGGTATTTTATGCGCTCTGCGGACGGATCATGCCGCAGCAGGACGCAGCTTTTTCCACTCCACCGCAAAGAAGATGATGGTGCAGGTGGAGGCCGAAACAAGGTCGCTGACCGGCTCAGCCACATAGAGGCCCAGCAGCGGGCTCAGGCCGAAGGCGCTGAACAGATAGGGGAAAATCAGGGCCAGCGGCATCAGCAGAATGACCTTGCGCAGCAGCGCGATGAACATGCTGATCTTGGCCTCGCCCAGACCCAGGAAGGTCTGCTGACAGGCCAGCTGAGCTCCCATGAAGGCAAAGCCCAGCAGGTAGAGCCGCAGCGGAGCGGCGCCCAGCTCAATGAGGGCCGCATCGCTGGAGAACATGCCCAAAAACAGCCCCGGGAACAGCTCCACCGCGCCCACCACGGCCACGGCCACCCCCAGAGAGATCTTGAGCTGGATCATGAAGGTCTCCCGCACCCGCTCCAGACGCCGGGCGCCGAAGTTGTAGCTGATGATGGGCTGCACGCCCTGGCAGAAGCCCTGGATGGGCAGCTGGGCCATCTGTGCCACCGAGAACAGGATGCTCATGATGGCCACTGCGTCGTCCCCGCCGTAGCGGGCCGCGCCGGTATTAAAGACCAGCTGCACCAGACACTCGGTGGCGGCCATGATGAAGGGAGACATGCCCAGCGAGAGCACCAGCGCCAGCACCCGGCCCGAGGGGATCAGGTTGTGCTTGCGGATGCGCAGCACGCTGCGCTTGCCCAAAAAGAACCAGAGCACCCAGACCGCGCTAACCGCCTGGCTCAGGATGGTGGCCAGGGCCGCGCCCTGCACCCCCATGTTCAGGCCATAGATAAAGACCGGGTCCAGCACGATGTTGCAGACCGCGCCGATGCAGGTGGTGGCCATGCTGGTCTTGGCGAAGCCCTGGTTGGTGATGAAGGGGGTCATGCCCAGGGTGAACTGGACAAAGATGGTGCCCATCAGGTAGATGTTCAAATAGGACATAGCATAGGGCAGGGTGTTCTCACTGGCGCCGAAGAGGGTCAGAATTTCCCGGCCGAATACGGTAAAGCCCACCGACAGCACCACCGACAGCACGATGAGCAGGGTGATGCAGTTGCCGAGGATCTTCTCAGCGGCCTTGTAATCCCCGCGGCCCATGGCCACCGAGGCCCGGGGCGCGCCGCCCATGCCCACGAGGTTGGAGAAGGCGGTGATCAGCACAATGATGGGATAGGTCACTCCCAGGGCGGCCAGGGCCAGAGACCCGCTGCCCGGAATGTGGCCCACATAGATGCGGTCCACGATGTTGTACAGAAGGTTCACCAGCTGGGCCAGAGCGGTGGGCAGCGCCAGACTGAAGATCAGCGGCACCAGCGGCGCGGTGCCCAGGCGCTGGTCGGCGCTGGAAGAAGGTTTGGAGTCAGGGGTGGATGCCATGTTGTTCGCTCCTTTCGATGGGCGGCTCTCCCGCCCGGACAAGGCGGGAGGCTTTGATCTTTATTTTTTACAGCTCGATCTCCAGAGAAACCGGGCAGTGATCCGACCCAAAAATCTCGTTGTGGATCTCCGCAGCCCGGACCTTGCCGGCGATGCGGCTGGAAACGATGAAATAGTCAATCCGCCACCCCGCGTTCTTCTCCCGGGCCTTGAAGCGGTAGCTCCACCAGCTGTACTTGGCTTCCTCGGGGTGCAGGGTGCGGAAGGTATCGGTGAAGCCCGCCGCCAGCAGCTGGGTCATCTTTTCCCGCTCCTGGTCGGTAAATCCGGCGTTCATCCGGTTGGTCTTGGGGTTTTTCAGGTCGATTTCCTGATGGGCGACGTTCAGATCGCCGCAGAGGATCACCGGCTTTTCGGCGTCCAGCTTTTTCAGATAGGCGAGAAAATCCTCCTCCCACTGCATCCGGTAGTCAAGCCTCTTCAGCTCGGACTGGCTGTTGGGGGTGTAGCAGTTGACCAGATAAAAGCCCGGGTATTCCAGGGTGATGACCCGGCCCTCGTGGTCGTGGATCTCCATCCCGATGCCGTAGCGCACCGAAAGGGGCGCAGTGCGGCAGTAGCAGGCGGTGCCGGAATACCCCTTCTTCTCGGCGGAGCAGAGGTATTCGGTGTAGCCCTCGGGGGCAAAATCCGCCTGGCCGGGCTGCATCTTGGTCTCCTGAAGGGAGAAGATATCCGCATCCAGGGCGGCAAAACTGGCCTCAAAATCATGGCCGAGGCAGGCCCGCAGGCCGTTGACGTTCCAGCTGACTAGCTTCATGCAAAACTCCTTTTCTTCGGCGCAGCGCGCCGGTTTTTCCCTCAGGCGTGGTATTTGGTTTTCCAGTCTCCGTGTTCAAACCGTCCCACAAAGCACAGAGCGCGGCAGACCCAGTCCACCACCATGGCAATCCAGACGCCGATGGCGCCGTAGCCCATCTGCACGCCCAATACATAGCTGAAGCAGATGCGCCAGACCGCCATGCTCAGCACCGACACCGCCATGGTGAACTTGACATCGTTGGCGGCCCGCAGGGCGTTGGGCAGCACAAAGGAGATGGGCCAGAGCACCAGGCCGCAGCCGCAGTGGATGCGCACCAGCAGAATGGCCAGAGCCATGGTCTCCCCCGACAGGGCGTAGATGCCCACCAGCGGCTTTACCAAAAGCAGGATGCAGCCGTTGAACAGGCCCATGGTCAGGTAGGTCCAGAGCATGAGTTTGCGGGTGTACTTGACCGCCTGGGGGTTGTCGCAGGCGCCGACGCACCGGCCCACCACCGTGATCA
>CALXGY010000045.1 GCA_944387955.1 uncultured Faecalibacterium sp.
CGGCGAGGGGACAGTCCCTCGGTCTCGATGCGGTCTGCACAGAAGATCTGAATTTTGCCCTCGCGCAGCAGGTGAGCGCTGGCATCCAGCATCCCGTGATCCTCCCAATCGTAAAAACGGCCTCCCCGAACAGGGAAAACGAGGACCGGCACACCGCCCTTGCCGTAGACCTTGAACTCCATCTCCCGGTTCAGGGCGCTGCTCCATTCTTTATAATAGGTTCCTTCCATCATGGTTTGGCTCCTCCCATTTTACAGTTGTTTAGGGCCTTGATCGACCGTATTTAGACAAACTGGTTGCGCTGAGGATCGTATTCGTATCCGATGGCGGACAGCTTTCCGCACAGCACGGTCTTGTCCTCCTCCAAATCGTCACATAAAGCATCCAAAGTAGGGTAGAAGTCACGCAGTTTGAGGTTCAAAACGCTCAGAAGCATGACTGGATCGTTGGGCAGCGGCATAAAGATATCCCTCCAGACAAACAAAAAGCCGGCCACCGTGAACAGTGACCGGCCTGTGCATCAACTCAGACAGCGCGGTTGACCTTGCCAGCGCGCAGGCAACGAGCGCATGCGTAGACATACTTGGGAGAGCCATCCACGACAGCCTTGACGCGGCGGACGTTCGGCTTCCAGGTACGGTTGGAGCGGCGATGAGAGTGGGAAACCTTGATACCGAAGGTCACACCCTTGCCACAGCATTCACACTTAGCCATGATACTTGCACCTCCTAGTAGTGAAGTAAGAAACTCAAAATAATCAGCTTGACTATTTTACCAGAGAAGGGGAGAAAAAGCAAGCCCTTTTTCAAAAAAATCCGCCGCTTTTTTGTCATCTTGCCGAAGCTCTTGTCTGGGCGGCTAAAAAATAGTATGATATAAAAGATACTGGAAGATTTGGAAATGTTTTTTAGCGCCCGCGAGGGGCGCATCGGGAAAAGCTGCTGGTCTTTCCGGTCAAATTACCGGTTTGTAAAGCGCAATAAAAGAGATGATTCGTACTTACAGGATGCGCATTTGCTGTATGACTCGCTTTGCGAACCGTTTGGGAGATTAAATTTTATGGATTTTACCTCACAGGGAATGTATTATCTGATTCGGCTGTTGGTGGCTCTGGTGGCCATTCCGTTTCATGAAGCCGGACACGCGCTGGCCAGCTGGCTGCTGGGCGATTCCACGGCAAAAGAGCATGGAAGGCTGTCGCTCAATCCGCTGGCGCATTTTGATCTGATGGGTACGCTCTGCATGGTGGTTGCAGGGGTGGGCTGGGCAAAGCCGGTCCCTGCCGATCCGCGCCGCTTTAAAAATCCCAAGGCTGGGATGGCGCTCACCGCACTGGCAGGTCCGGCGGCAAACCTGATCCTGGCCTACCTGGGAATGGTCATCTGGAAGGTGATGTACTACTGGGCCCCCATTAACGACGCCACCTTGTTTGCAGCTTACTTTTTGGAATACCTTGTTTATATGAATGTGAGTCTGGCCATGTTTAACCTGCTGCCGGTCCCGCCGCTGGATGGAAGCCGGGTGGCACTGCTTCTCCTGCCCCGGAATCTTTATTTCCGGGTCATGCGTTATGAGCGGGTCATTCTGGTCATCCTGTTAGCAATGGTGTGGTTTGGCGTGTTCAACCAGCCGCTGGCCTGGCTCAATGACAGCATGTGGCAGCTCATGGGGAAGGCTACCGGATACATCGATCAGCTGGCTTATTCCATCTATTACTCACAGTTTGTCAGCGGGGTATAAACGGTGCAGGAGCTCACCTTTCATCTGGAAGATTTTGAAGGACCTCTGGACCTTCTGCTCAGCCTGGCGGCAAAGCATCGGATGGATCTGCACAACATCCCCATTCTGGAGTTGATCGACCAGTATACCCGCATCATCAACCAGGCGCAAAGGGAGGACCCTGACCTCTCCAGCTCCTTTATCGAGATGGCCGCACACCTTGTGGAGATGAAAAGCGCGCTGCTTTTGCCCCGGAGCGATGCAGGAGAGCGGATGAAAGAGGAACTTACCGGCCGGCTGATCGAGTATGAACTCTGCCGAAGCCTTGCCGCACAGCTCCGCCAGAAGGCGGCGGAAGTGTCGCTCTATGTGCGCAAACCCCTTGAGCTGGAAGCGGTGCCCGAGTATCCGCTGCATCACTCTCCCCAGGTATTGGCGAATTGCTGGCGGATAATGGCGGGCCGTACACGCCCGGCTCCCCCCAGACAGGAACAATTTGAATTGCTGGTCCGCGCACCGGTGGTATCCATCGAAAGTCGGGTAGTGCACATCCTCAGAGGGTTGGTTACAGGCCAAATTCACCGTTTGGATCAGCTTTTTAACCGTCGGCAGGATCTATCCACTGCGGTGGCTACCTTCCTTGCGGTTCTGGAGCTGATCCGGGCCGGGCGGGTGGAAATCGCTCCGGATGAAACGATTACCATGCACAAAGGCCGGCTGCCTTCCCGCACCCGAACAGAAGAAATCCCGCAGGGCCCGGAAGGGACAAACAGTAAAGGAGGTTCAGCATGAACCGTGCTCAGATCGAAGGATGTGTGGAGGCGGTGCTTTTTGCCCATGCGGAGCCTTTGGCGGCGGCCCGAATCGCAGCGGCACTGGACCTTCCGGAAGAAATGATTCAACAGGCGCTGGAACAGCTGCAAACCAGATATACCGCTCCGGAGTGCGGGCTCTGTCTGCTTCGTTTGGGAGAACGCTGGCAGATGGCGACAAAGAACGAATACGGACCCTGGATACGCCGCGCACTGGAAAATCGCCGTGCCGTACCGCTGTCTCAGGCTGCAATGGAAACATTGACTGTCATTGCTTACAACCAGCCTGTCTCCCGAGCCTTTATTGAACAGGTGCGCGGGGTGGATTCCTCCTCCAGCGTATCCGGCCTTTTGGAAAAAGGGCTGATCGAAGAGGCGGGCCGTTTGGACCTGCCGGGCAGACCGATAAGCTTTCGCACCACCGATCAGTTCCTGCGTGTGTTTGGCCTGTCCAGTCTGGAAGAACTGCCTCCCATCCATTTGAAAGGTGAAGATGCGGAAAGTGAGGCGAGCAGATGATCGCTGTGTTGGGCGCATTGGGCGCAGTATTATGGCTGATCCTTCGGGTGCTGCTGATTTTGCTGGCTGTGCTGCTGCTGTTGGCTGCACTGCTCCTTCTTTGCCCGTTTTGCGCCGAGCTGAGCTGGGCAGAGGAAGTGCTGCGTGTGCGGGCGGGGGTATTTGGCCTGACCTTTCCGGTATTCCAATACCCGGCGCCGGAACATCAGCCCGAGGAGGAACCAAAGGTCTGGAAGAGCAAGCTGGGCGCGCGTTTTCATGCCTGGCGCGCGCGGCGCCGCGCCCAGCGAGCGGGCCGCAAACCTGAAAAAAAGCAGACCGAAGAGCATACGCACCCCCGTAAAAAGGCAAAGCTTACTTTGCAGGTGCTCTGTACAATGCTGGAAGGGGCGGGCCGGATAACGCGGGCGGTGTTTGGCGCGTTGCGCTTTACCCACATCCGAATTTATCTGCCGGTGGGCGGGGGAGAAGACCCGGCAGCATCCGCCCGCAGCTACGGACAGGTCAGCGCCTGGCTGTATACGGCCCTGGGCTTTTTGAACCGCTTTCTGTATTTGGAGTTCGACGAGCTTCGCCTGGTCCCCTTGGTGGACCCCGAAGCTCCTGAAGAAAAAGCGCGGGTCTCTTTCCGGGTATCGGCGCAGCTGCTTTTTATCGTCATTGCAGGAATTCAGGTTCTCCTAACCTTTTTGAAGGAAAACGTACTGGACGTTTTCCTGTAAAGTGTGGTACAATAGCTAATAATCCTGTTTATCCTGTTTTAAAGGTCCATGCTGGCCGAAAGAGTTCTGTGCTCTTGTCGGCTGGTGACCCGAGAGGGCAATTTGGCAAAATCCAAGCAACAACAAAGGTTGACCAAGAGAAAAGAGGAGGCCAAAACTATGGCTGAACATCCGATCCAGGGACTTATGAGCGTTACGATGGACAAGATCCGTCAGATGGTGGATTCCAACACCATCATCGGCAAGCCCATCAAAACCGACGACGGCACGACCATTCTGCCGGTGTCCAAGCTGTCTTTCGGATTTGCTTCCGGCGGCACTGACTTCAACGGCAAGAATCCCGCCAACAAGGATCTCTTTGGGGGCGGCTCCGGTGCGGGCGTCAACATTCAGCCGGTGGCTTTTTTGGTGGTTAAGGATGGCTGTGTGCGTACCATTCAGCTGTCGGATACCTCCAACAGCATCGACCGTGCTCTGACCATGCTGCCCGAACTGCTGGATAAGGTCTCGCTGCTGGTCAAGAACAAGGGTGAGGCGCAGCAGCCGGAGCAGACTGCTCCGCCGGCCGGAGAATAAACAGGCGCGATGTGCCCCGGCGGCTTTGGCCCCGGGGCTTTTGCAAGGCCGGGCGGATCTGCCCGGCAAATACAGCGGCTGTGCCTCGGCACAGCCTGGATTGAGCGCCGGGAGGCGCACAAGGAGAAACGATCATGGCATTGGAACGTATTCAGAAGATCATGAGCGAGCAGGGGCTTTGCTCCCGCCGCGCAGCAGAACAAATCATCGCCGAGGGGCGGGTGAAGGTCAACGGACATCCGGTCAAGGTGGGGGACAAGATGGACCCCAACCGGGATGTCCTGCATGTAGATGATGAGCGCATCTACATCCGCAAGGACCAGCAGATGTACTATTTGGCGGTGTATAAGCCCCGCGGCTATGTGACCACCGCCAGCGATGAACTGGGCCGCCGTACTGTTATGGATCTGGTCAAGGACATTCCTGCACGCCTGTATCCGGTAGGACGGCTGGATAAGGACAGCGAAGGGCTTTTGCTGATGACCAACGACGGCGCTTTTGCTCATGCAATGATGCATCCTTCCAGCGGCATTTCCAAACTCTATCGGGTCACGGTCCAGCCCCGCGCGGATGAGTCCCAGATCCTGAAGATGAGCGAGGGTGTGGTGCTGGACGACGGCACAAAAACTCTGCCCTGTACCATCAATGTCGTTGTGGATGAGCCCGGCCGCACGGTTATGGAAATGACCCTGAGGGAAGGCAAAAACCGTGAGATCCGGCGCATGTGCGAGGCTGTGGGCCTGACCGTGGTTCGTCTTAAGCGCAATGCAGAAGGCGTTGTTAAGCTGGGGATGCTTCAGCCCGGCAAATACCGCGAACTGACCAAGCAGGAACTGGCCGGACTGCGGAATGCGGCTGCCAAGGGCCGGGCCCAGACCCGCAGCGCTGCACTGGAATCCCAGGCGGCGCGGCACCGTCCTTCCGGACCTGTACGCAGCGGCGGAAAGAAGCAGGAAGGGAAAAAACAAGGCTGAAAAATCGTTTGCGGCGCTTTTTCTGCAAGCAAATGGAACAATAGTACTTGTGAAAAAAAGGTCGAAATAGTATAATAGTTAAAGAGTGTCCTGCTGCCTGCCGGGCCGGGTCCCGCATTGCGGGAAAGACCAGGGAACTGCTGCACAAGCGGCTCCTGGATGCAGGTGCGGGTTTATAGAACACAGAGAAGCAGGAGGTCCGATCATGGCTTCAAAAATTGATAAAGCAGAGATCCTTGCCAAGTTTTACGACGACGGCGTTTACACCGCTCTGTTTGCGGACGGTGCGGTGAGCGCTGCCTTTGGCTGCGCGGGTGGTCAGCAGACCTACACCGTGTTCCAGAACGGTGCAGCCGTCACGGTGAAGGATGTGGAACGGAATGTAAAGGTTCTGGAGATGGCGGCTCAAACCGGCAGCCCGGTGGTCACCTTCTATCATTCGGTGGGCGCCAAGCTGGAGGAGGGCCTGGATGTCCTCACCGCTCAGGCCAAGCTGAATGCAACCATTGCCAAGGTGTCCGGTGTGGTGCCTCAGGTCGCAGTGGTTCTGGGCATCTGTGGTGCTACCAGCGCCCTGGCAGCAGCCGGTGCCGATGTGTGCATCATGACCAAGAGCGCACAGCTCTTCTTCACCTCTCCGTTTACCTCGGCTGCCAAGGGTGATAAGACCGAGGAAGCAGGCACCGCTTCTGCTGCCGCTAAGGCAGGCGTTGCTTCCATCGTGGTGGCCAATGCATCCGAAGCTGCGGAGACCGCTTCTCATGTGGTGGGTCTGCTGCCGGCCAACAATCTCACCGGCCCTGCCTACTTTGAGTTCGAGCAGCCCGCTGGCGTGCTGACTGCCGGCGCTGCCCCGGCCAAGGGCGCTGCCGCCATTCTGGACAAGAACAGCGCAGTGGAGCTGTATGCAGGGTTTGGCAAGAACGTTTATACGGCTCTGGGCACCATCGGCGGCAACGCCGTGGGTATCGTGGCTATGGGCAAGACCCTTTGCCACAACTGTGTGTCCAAGGCAGCCCGTTTTGTGCGTCTGTGCGATGCTTTCAGCCTGCCGGTAGTTACCATCGTGGATACCGACGGATTTATCCCCAGCACCGCCGAGGACATCACCGGCGGCATCCGTGAGGCAGCTCGTCTGACTGCAACCTACGCCGACGCCACCACCGCAAAGGTCTGCGTGCTGGCTGGTAAGGCTGTGGGCCCTGTTTACACCGCTTTTGCCGGTGCGGATCTGCGCATTGCGGTCAATGGCTGTGTTGTCAGCGCACTTGAGCCCAGCGCAGCCGTTACGGTGCTGTATAAGGCGGAAATCGACGCTTCGGACAACATTGCTGCCGCAACCAACGCTAAGGTGGCAGAGTATACTGCAAATGTTTGCAGTGCCGCCAATGCAGTGGCCTGCGGTGCAGCTGATATGGTCTGCGATGCAGCAAACGCCCGCTCCAGCGTGGTGGCGGCCCTTGAGCTGCTGAGCACCAAGCGTGCATCCCGTCTGCCCAAGAAGCACGGCAACATGGCTCTGTAAGCCAGGCTGTCCGGGGCAGAACCTCTGTACAAAATATTATTACATATTCAACGTATTAAAACGGATTTTGAGGAGGCATTACGATGAAATACTATAACATCACGGTCAATGGCGTTGCATACAGCGTGAGCGTGGAGGAGACTGCTGCTGGTGCAGCTCCGGTGGCCGCTCCTGTGGCTGCTCCTGCTGCGGCACCCGCCGCTGCTCCGGCTCCGGCCGCCGCTCCTGCCGCTCCCAAGGCTGCCGCTGCTCAGGGTTCTGTTGCAGTCAAGGCTCCGATGCCCGGCAACATCCTGGACGTTAAGGTCGCAGCCGGCGCCGCCGTTAAGGCTGGCGACATCCTGGTGATCCTCGAGGCCATGAAGATGGAGAACGAGATCGTGGCTCCGCAGGACGGCACTGTGGTATCGGTCAATGTGAATAAGGGCGATACCGTTAACTCCGGCGACGTGTTGGTTTCCATGAACTAAGGAGAGGTGAGAACTATGGCGAAAAAGCCGATCAAGATCACCGAGGTCGTTCTGCGCGATGCGCATCAGTCGCTGCTGGCGACCCGTATGACCATGGACGAGATGCGCCCCATTCTGTCCGAAATGGACAAGATCCCCTATTTCTCGGTGGAGTGCTGGGGCGGCGCTACCTTCGACAGCTGCATCCGCTTCCTGGACGAAGATCCCTGGGAGCGCCTGCGCATCCTGCGCAAGGAGCTGCCCCATCAGAAGCTGCAGATGCTTTTCCGCGGCCAGAATATGCTGGGATATCGTCCCTATGCCGATGATGCAGTAGAGTATTTTGTGCAGAAGTCGGTGGCAAACGGCATCGACGTCATTCGTATTTTCGATGCACTGAACGATCCCCGCAACCTGCAGACCGCCATCAAGGCCGCCAACAAAGAGGGCGCACATGTTCAGGGCTGCATCAGCTACACTCTGAGCCCGGTCCACAGCAACGAGGCTTTTGCAGCCTATGCCAAGACCCTGGAGGAGATGGGCGCAAACTCCATCTGCATCAAGGATATGGCCGGTCTGCTGACCCCCTACGCCTGCTATGAGCTGGTGCGGGAGCTGAAAGAAACCGTCAAGATCCCGGTGGACATCCACAGCCACTACACCGCAGGTCTGGCTTCCATGTCCATTCTCAAGGGCATTGAGGCAGGCGCAGACATTGTGGATACGGCTATGAGCCCGCTGTCTCTGGGCACCAGCCATATGCCCACCGAGAGCCTGGTCGCTGCTCTGCAGGGCACCGATTACGACACCGGCCTGGACCTCAACCAGCTGAATGTGGTGCGTGCCTACTTCGCAAAGCTGCGTGAAAAGTACATTGCCAACGGCCAGATCAGCCCCAAGTCTCTGGGTGTGGATGCCAACACCCTGCTGTACCAGGTGCCGGGCGGTATGTTCTCCAACATGCTCAAGCAGCTGAAGGATGCCGGCAAGGAGGACAAGCTGGATGAAGTTCTGGCTGAGATTCCTCGTGTGCGTGAGGATGCAGGCTATCCGCCGCTGGTCACTCCCACCAGCCAGATCGTGGGCACTCAGGCCGTCTTCAATGTGATCCTGGGCGAGCGGTACAAGATGGTCACCAAGGAATTCAAGGGCCTGGTTCATGGCGATTACGGCCGTACTCCTGCTCCCATCAGCGAGGAATTCACCAAGCGCATCCTGGGCGACGAGCAGCCCATTACCTGCCGCTTTGCAGATACGCTGGAGCCCGAGATGGACAAACTTCGTGCAGAGGCTTCCAAGTGTGCCACCCAGGAAGAGGTCGTGCTGACCTATGCAATGTTCCCGCAGGTCGCACCCAAGTTCTTCGAGACCCGCAACGCCAAAAAGCAGGGCGTGGACGCAGAACATGCGGACTACGTCAATAAATCTCACCCCGTTTGATCCCTGAGTTACGAAGGGGCTGTTGCAAAACGAAAGTTGAGCAGCAGCCCCTTTTCCATAGACTTTTATGTTGAAAAGTCGATTCAGAAGGACTTTTTGTGGAGATTTTGTTTAAAACTCCGCGGTATTTCGCAAAAAAGGTATAGCAAAGCTGGACTTTCCCCGAAAGAGGAAGTCCGGCTTTCTGCGTTTTTCAGAACCTTGAAAAATCTATTCTTTTTTGAGGGGAAAAAGATGGGTTTTCAGGCGGCCCTGTTGCAGCTTGACCCAGTATTTTTTCAGGTCAAAGGCCAGACAGAGCAGGAACAGTTCCAGAGAGATA
>CALXGY010000046.1 GCA_944387955.1 uncultured Faecalibacterium sp.
ATTAGCCCGTTCTGGCTGAGATTCTGCATGTTCCGGTCCACCAGGGCCACCGCCTCGGCCAGATCGGTCAGATCCTCGCCATAGCCTGCGGCGTAGACCGCCTCCATGGCAGTCCGCAGCCCTCCCAGCTCGGCCCCGGCGGCGCCGGTGGAGGCGGCCAGCTGGTTGGTGGCCTTCTGCCACTGGCCGCCCAGGTCTGCCAGGTACTTGGTGGCCGCCGCTGCGCCTGCGCCCATGGCGGCAAGGCCTGCGGCGGTGACATTGGAGAGCTTGTTGGCCGTCTTGACGATGGAGTCCAGCTGCTTGGAGGAGGTCTTGACGCTGGTTCCCAGGGACTTGTCCACCTTGCCGGCGATCTTAATGGCCAGTTCCATGACCTTGCTTTTGGGCATACTCCATCACCACCTTTGCCAGTTCGTTCAGCTCCTCCAGCGGCAGAGAGAGGAAGTAATCAATGCCGCTGTGCAGATGCAGCGAGAGGGCCACACAGCCCTTTTGGATCTCCGGCGGGGTTATTCCTCCCCATCCCCGCCGTAGAGAAAACCCGCCACAAGGTTTTTCAGCTTGATGGCCTCCCGGGCGGGCAGCCGCTGGAAAAACTCGATGGGTTTGCCGGTGACCCGCACCGCCATCTGGATGGCGTAGGGCATGGACATCTCGGGGATGGGGTCCGCCCCGGTCTCCTTTTTTACAAACTTCGCCACCCGGCACAGGTCGGCGGCCGAGATCTCTTCCAGGCCGCTGAGATCCACCTCGGTGTAGCTCTGCCCCTCAAAGGAATAGGGCTTTTTGAAGCGGAGGATCAGCTCCTCTTCTGCTTCGGACACAGCTCCGTTCTTTTCGTTCAGAGCATCCAGGGCTTTGGGATCTGCAATCTCTGCGTTCATCAGGTCATCAGCCTCACTTTCTGCAAAATATCCACGCCGCGGATCTTGAAGATGGAGTTGAGCTTGTCCAGCTCCACCAGTTCCTGATCCGCCACCTCGATCTTGATGTAAAAGAGGTTCAGGGTGACGCTTGCCCCCATAGCCGCGGCCGCCTTGAGGCTGCCGGTCTTGAGAGAGGCGCACTTGCCCCGCACCACCACCCGCATGGAACGGAAGGCGGTGTCCCCCTCGGTGGTCAGCAGCTGCTGGGCGCCCCGCAGGGTCAGCCGGACCGCCTCGGAGGTGTCCAGCAGATCCACCGGTTCCTCATCCAGCAGCCGGAAGGGGATCTCCATCTGCATGTTGCCGAAATGTCCGGGGGCCGGGTCATCCAGTTCTCCCAGGAGGCCCGCGCCGCTGATGGTCTCGCTCAGCGCCTCAAAATCGGGCAGGGAGCACTCCTCCCCTACGCCCCGCCGCCGGCCGCCGTGGTTGTCGTCGTAGACGTTGTAGCTGTGGATCTTGCTGGGGATTCCCACCAAATTCATGCTTCATCCCCTCCATTCAGCGCCGCCTGGAGGGCGGCGGTGTCGTATTCGTTGATGTTCTCGATGTACTCCGCCGGGAGATAGGGAGCCATAAAGGTATGGGTGGTCAGATGCCCGTTCAAAAGGTCGGTGAGGGGGTTTTCCTCGGTGCGGAACTCGGTGCGGTAGCCCGCGCAGTAATCCCTGGCCACATAGCCGTTGCCCTTGATGTTCTGGCTGTCCACCACCGAGCGGATCAGCCGGGTGTTGGCCGGGTCGTCCACCTTCTGGAAGTAGGACAGGATGAAGTTGTTGGCGTCCCAGTTGAAAAAGCGCCGCACCGCCAGAAAGCGGTCCTTCGGGTCGGTGGTGGAAGGATAGGCGGCGGTGTTGTTGCCCCAGGCCTTGTAGCCGTTTGCATTGATGGCGGTGATGACCCCGTTTGCGTTCAAAAGGTCGTTGGCCTGCTGCTGGTCCAGGAATACCTCGGTGCCGTCCTCCAAAATTGTGGCGGTGACCTTCAGGTCCTTGTTGGAGGGGCTGGCGTAGGGTACATCCGAGTTTGCGGCATCGGTGGCCGCGGTCAGGGCCGCAAACATGGCCGAGTAATAGTAGCGCTTGCTGCCCACCGCCACCAAAGGCCAGAGGGCCGCCGCATAACTGGAGCTGACCCCCTGCTTTTCCTTGGCGGCCTTCACCTCGGTATACACCGCCGCGCCGCCGTTTTCCGGGTCGGTGGAGATGTCGATGTAGGTTTCCGCCCGGAAGCAGCCGTTGATGATCTCGGCCTTGGCCTGGAGGGCTGCGGCCACGACAGGGTCCTGGCTCCAGCCGGGGGCCAGCAGGATGCCCGCCGTCATGCCCAGCCGCGGGTAGATCTGGCGGATCAGCTCAAGGCCGGTCTCTGCGCCGGTCTGGACGTTCACGCCGCCCACGATGTCCTCCGCCGTCACCCCGGCGGGGTCAAGGCTTTCGCTGGAGATCTTCACCGTTTCCGCTTCCGCCGCCTCCCCCAGCAGGGTGATGCGCACCGTGCCGTCCTCGGCGTGTTCGGCCAGATAGTCGGTGCCTGCGGTGAGGGGGCTGTCGGCATTCTTCACCGTCAGGGTGGAAAGCAGCACATAGGGCTTTGCATACCGGGCCACCCCCTCGGCCACCGGGCATTCCTCCTCCTGGTTTTGCCGGGTGTGGCTCTCCTTGGCCGGGTCCAGCACGTTCACCAGGACGATGGGGGCCACGTTGAAGACCCGGAAGCAGGCGTCCATGCTCTGGCAGAGGGTAAAATTCTTAAAATCGTCGGAGTAGCCCAGATTCTGCTGACACTCCGCAAAGGAGTAGCAGAGGATGGGCTTATTGACGGCCGCCGCCGGGTCCTTCAGCAGATGAATGGGGGCGGTGCCGAAGATGATCTGCAGCCCCGCCGTGCTTTCCACCGGGGTGGTGAGGCTGGTTTCCTGCTCCACCACCCCGATGCCGTGGTTGTATGCCATAGGCGCACCTTATCCTTCCTGCGCATCCAGCACGCGCTTGTAACAGGTGTAGATCCGGCCCTGTTTCAGCCGGATCTGCTTCATGGCCTCGGGCAGCTTTGCCTGCGGGAGGATCCGCTCGGCCACCGCCTTGTCGGCGGCTGCGGCCTCCTGCAGCTTTTCCGGCAGGCCGTTTGTGTAGGTGGTATACTGCCGGGCCACCCCCTTGAGGTGGGGGCCGCAGTAGACCAGGGGGGAATGTTTGGTTTTGCTCATGGAAAAGGCACCTCCGGGAAAAAGGTGGGGACCTCGATCTTGAACTCCACCGCCCCGAAATAGTAGGGGTGGGTGGGTTCGGTCTGGGTCGCCCACTGGATGGGTTTTTGAACGGTCCAGGGGCCGCCCGCTGCGCCGCCGCTGCCGGGTTTTAAGCGGATGATGGGATTTTTGCAGTAGCGGGCGGCGATCTCCTGGATGATGTGGAGCACATCCCGGTGCCCCTGGCGGTCGGGCCGGTCGTCGAACAGACAGATGATCAGGATAATCTGCATCTCCTGGGCTTTGTCCTCCGCCGGGATGGTCCCCTCGCTGGTGCGGACGATGATGTAAGGTTCGGGGACATCCAGGCTCCGGTCCTCCTCGTCGCTGCCGGTGGGGAGGGGCAGATCCTGGACATAGACCCGGAGAGGCCGCTCCTCCCCTGCCGAGCTGCGGAAGGTCTGGCCCGCAAACAGTTCTTCAAGGTCCGCTTTCAGGGCGTCCTCGGCAAATTCCGGTGTCATCTCATCCCCCCTTCTGCTTCAAAGTCTTTTGGATGCGCTTGTCGATCTCTTCGTTCAGCACCTGATAGAGCAGCTCCCGGGCCCCGGCCTGAACGGTTTCGTTTGCCATCATGCCGGGCACCGACGGCCCCAGCAGCTTTTTCACCCTGGTCAGGTCCGGCCACTGGCCATTTGAGGGGGTGCCGTACCGGCGGATGCGGTCCTTGGCCCCGGAAAAGGTGTAGGTCTGGCCGACCTGTCTTTGGAGCACGGCGGTGTGCCCGCTGGAAAACCGGCCGATGAAGGCAGCCGCGCCGCCCCGCTGCAAAAATTTCAGGCTGCCGGATTCCAGGACCTTGGCCTGCACCCCCTGGTCGGAGGAACGGATCATGAACTCCAACAGATCCAGCATCGGGCCCCTGGAGCGGATCACCGCCTCCAGCTTGCCGGGCTTTGCGGTCTGGAGCCTGGGAGCGCCCTTGCCGGATTCCTTCAGGGTGCTGTCCTTGACCGTGTAGGTCTCGGCCACATCCTTCACCAGCTGACGGCGCACCTTCCGGGCCGCTGCGTTCAGGGAGAGGCGCAGAACGTCCGGCGCTTCAAAGGCCAGCTTTTCCAGCCTCTGGCCGATGGCGACGATCTGCCCCTGGGTATCCACTTCAATTTGGATCATGTGCGGTTCGCCTCGATCTCGATGGTCAGCATTCCGGCGGCCTCTTCGGCTTC
>CALXGY010000047.1 GCA_944387955.1 uncultured Faecalibacterium sp.
CTTCGGAGTGGGAGGCATCCCCCAGGCCCTGATGGACGGCTTTGCCGAGGGCCTCGGGGAGTATGAGCAGACCCATAAAGTGCTGATCCTCACCACCCAGGTGACCTACGAGGGCAGCGACGTGGGCATTTACGAGGTGGGCAAGCGGGTCAAAAACCGGTTCCGCTTTTTGGAGGCCCACGACATGACCATCGAGGCGGTGCTCACCAAGAGCATGTGGCTGCTGGCCCAGAACTGTGAGAGCTTCGACCAGCTGCAGCAGCGGTTCTACCGCCAGGTGAATTTCGACACCTTCTATCACTGAACACAAAAAAGCAGGCGGCGGCCTTTTGGGGCCGCCGCCTGCTGTCCTTTTTAAACAAACACATACTGCACCAGCAGCACATAGCACAGGGTGCCCCCGGCCACCGAGAGCAGGGTCTGCCGCTTCCACAGGTGCAGCCCGGCGGTGACCAGCAGGGCCGCCGCTTCGGGGATGCCGTGGCTGCCGGAGAAAAGCTCCACGTTCCGCAGGCAGTAGACCAGCAGCATCCCGAAGATGGCCGGGGGCAGGGCCCGGCCCAGATAGTGCACCGGCTCGGGCACCGGCCGCCCTGAGGAAAAGAGCCAGAAGGGCAGAAACCGGGTGAGCAGGGTGGCCGCCGCGCACAGGGCGATGGTCAAAAGCTGTTGGGAAAGGGTCATTCCTCCGCCCCTCCTTTCGGCTCGATTTTGCCCCGCAGCGCCAGCAGAGCGATCAAAATGCCCGCCATGGCCGGGAGCAGGAAGCTGTCCGGCCCGAAGAGAGCAAGACAGGCTGCCGACACCCCCAGCCCCGCCAGTGCGCTGACCTTTTGGCCCCGGGTGCGGGACTGCTCCAGAAAGATCACGGTGAACAGGGCGGTCATCACAAAGTCGATGCCGGTGGTGTCGAAGGGGAGCGCCGCCCCCAGCACGCTGCCCAGCGCCGCGCTGCCCACCCAATAGCCGTGGTCCAGCAGGGAGATAAAAAAGCGGAACCACCCCTCGTCCACCCCGGCGGGGGGCTGGGCCGAGTAGACCACCGAGAAGGTCTCGTCGGTGAGGGCGAAGATCTGGTAGCTCCGCCGCAGGCCCGGCGTGCGGTACCGCTCCAGCATGGCCAGACCATAGAACAGGTGCCGCGCCTGGATCAACAGCGCCATGAAAAAGGCCGCCGCCGGGGCAAAGGGGCTCACCAGCAGCGAGACCGCCACGAATTCCAGCGAACCGCCGTAGACCACCAGCGCCATCAGCGGCGCGCACCAGACCGCAAGCCCCATGGAGCGGGCATAGATGCCGTAGGCCAGCCCCAGCACCAGATACCCGGTGAGCACCGGCAGGGTGCAGGGGACCGCGGCCTTCAGCGCCGCCAGCCGGGGGCTCTTTGTGTTTTGCATGATTTTTCCCCTCTTTTCAACTGGCAAGTATACCAGTGAAGGGGGAATTTGGCAAGGTCAGCTGAGTTTCAAATCCCCCTCGTGAATCCAGCCCAGCTTGCGCTCCATCTCGCAGAACAGAACGCTCAGCACCGCCGGCAGCACAAAGCAGAGCAGCACAAGCCCCGCCCAGTCCCAGCCGGTGATGGCGGCCCGGCTCCCGGCGGCCAGCTCCGAGACCCAGCCGGTATACACTCCGATGGGCCCCACAAGGCCGCAGGTGCCCATGCCGGAGGAGACCGCCGCGCCGTTCATCTGCATCTGGAACACACAGGTGGACAGCGGGCCGGTGATGGCCGAAGCCAGGGTGGGGGCCAGCCAGATCCGGGGGTTCTTGATGATGTTGGGCATCTGGAGCATGCTGGTGCCCAGACCCTGGCTCACAAGGCCGCCCACACCGTTTTCCCGGTAGCTCATCACCGCAAAGCCCACCATCTGGGCGCAGCAGCCCGCCACCGCCGCGCCGCCTGCAAGGCCGGTGAGGCCCAGCGCCGCGCAGATGGCCGCCGAGGAGATGGGCAGGGTCAGCGCCACACCCACCAGCACCGACACCAGAATGCCCATGACCAGGGGGGCCTGCTCGGTGGCCCAGATGATGAGGGTGCCCAGCTGGCTGGCCGCCGCGCCGATGGGGGCCGCGATCAGCAGCGAGAGCCCCACGCCCGAGAAGATGGTCACCAGCGGGGTGACCAGAATGTCGATCTTGGTCTCCTTGCTCACCGCCTTGCCCAGCTCGGCGGCCAGAATGGCGATGACCAGCACCGCCAGCGGGCCGCCCGCCCCGCCCAGGGCGTTGGCCGAATAGCCCACCGTGATGAGGCTGAAGAGCACCAGCGGCGGGGTGTGCAGCGCGGTGCCGATGGCGCAGGCCATGGCCGGGCCGCTCATGGCGCTGGCGTAGCCGCCGATGGTCACCAGCAGCTCGATGCCGGTCTGCTGGCCCGCCGTGGAGAGGATGGTGCCGATGAGCAGGCTGGCGAACAGGCCCTGGGCCATGGCGCCCAAGGCTTCGATGAGATAGCGCTGCGGCGTGATGACGATGTCCTTGCGCCGCAGGAATTCCGACAGACGATTCATACAAAAGTCCTTTCTTTTGCAAATCCTTATGCTTATGGAAGTGTGACAAAATCCGGCGGGGGCCGCAGACAAGCCCCGGCCCCGCTCGGAGTACCGGCGGAAAACCGCCGTGCCCAATAATACCATATACCTGTCAAGACAGCAAGCAAAACACCGAAATTTGTAAAAATTTTTTTCTGTCGGAAAGTCGTGCAATATTTGGCCGGTCTGGGACGTATCTCCAGCGAGACATTGCTGCCAGATGCGGACCGGCCCTGCGGTTCCGGGCGCAGCGCCGCTCTGCGCCCCCACTCAACACGCCGGCGCAAGCTGTGGGCTGACCCCGGCGGAAGACCCGCCGTCAGCGCTTTGGGCGATTGACGGCGGGTTTGGGATGGGTGTATACTGAATAGAGTAAAATAGGAGATTATTTCGGTTGGATCGTTCGTTCACTGGAATTTAGGCAAAATCATTTTTGGAGGCAGAGCAAGCGGCATGAAGTGGAATCTTTCAACCTTAATTTCGAGCGTGCGGGGGACAGCCCGCCGGGCTGCGGCCCTGACGCTGGCCCTTACCCTGACCGCCGCACTGGCCGTTCCGGCCGGTGCGGAGCAGACGGCCCAGCCGGAGGCTGAGGCTTCGGCCCGGCAGTCCGCCGTTGTGCTGGAGGAGGAAAACGGGCCTGTTGGGTCCGGCTCCCCCTGGCAGCAGATGACCGGGGAGCTGGCAGAGGAGGACCCGATGGCTGACCGCTACGAACACCCGGCGGCACAGCAGAGCGAGCCGGAGACGGAGGCCCTGACGGACGAGGAACTGGCCCAGCAGCTGGCCGAACTGACCATGGACGAGGACGGCACGGTCTGGATGACTCCGGAGCAGATCGAGCAGGCGCTGAGCAGCCAATACGCCGACCCCCAGCTTCTGGGGCTGGAAAACAGCACCCAGGCCAAAGGCTTCTTCCAGTGGCTGCTGGAGTGGCTGTTCGGCATTGATCTGACCCCCCAGTATTCGGGCTGGCGGACCGAATGGGGCAAGACCTACTACTACGACCCCTCCACCCACAAGAAGGTCACCGGAATTCGGACCATCGACGGCAAGATCTATTATTTTGATGCAAACGGCGTCAAGCAGAACGCCACCTTCGGGGTGGACGTGTCCAAATATCAGACCAGCGTAGACTGGAAGAAGGTCAAGGCCGCCGGGGCGGAGTTCGCCATCATCCGGATCGGCTACCGCGGCTACGAGACCGGCACCCTGGTGCTGGACCCCATGTTCGAGACCCACTTCGCCGGCGCCAAGGCGGCGGGCCTGAGAGTGGGCGTGTACATCTTCAGCCAGGCCATCAACGAGGACGAGGCGCGGGAAGAGGCTTTTGCCTGCGCCTATGTGCTCAACGGCCGCAAGCTGGACTACCCCATCTACTTTGACAGCGAGTACGCCACCTCCTCCCGCAAGGGCCGCGCGGACAACCTGAGCCGGGATGTGCGCACCGCCTGCGCGGTGGCCTTCTGCGAGGAGGTCAAGAAGAACGGCTATGAGCCGGGCGTCTACGCCTCCACCAGCTGGTTCGGGGATAAGCTCAACATGAGCGCCCTTGCCGGATACAGCATCTGGAACGCCCACTACGGGGTCAGCAGCAGCAAGATCGCCTGCGACCTGTGGCAGGGCAGCTGTGAGGGCGTCATCGACGGAGTCAAGGGTCAGATCGACCTGAACATCAGCTACCGCGGCTGAACGAACCAAAAAAGCATCAGAGGACCGGAGGAATAGGGCTATGGACCGCATCGGGCTTATTGCATCGGATATGGATTTTACCCTTCTGGATGAGAACGGACAGCTTCCGCCCGGCTTTGAAGAGATGGTGCTGGCGCTGGAAAAGCAGGGCATCCTCTTTGCTGCCGCCAGCGGACGGCCGCTGTATACCCTGACCGCCATGTTCCCGACCCTTTTGGACCACATGGCCCTGGTGGCCGACAACGGCGGGGTGGTGGTCCTTCAGGGCAGGCGGGTCTGCCAGTCTCTGCTGGAGCCCGGCGGCTGGCGGCAGATCGCCCGCTATGCCCGGGAGCAGGGAGATCTGGCGGTGCTCTGCGGCCTGGAGACCGCCTATGTGGAGCGGCAGTTTGAAGGCTATGACCGGGTTCTCAAGCAGTTCTACACCCGGGTGGAGTATGTGGAGGACCTGCTGGCGGTCAAGGCCGAGGCGGACAAGTTCACCCTCTATTTCCCGTCGGAGCAGGCCCAGCAAGCCTGCGAACGGCGCTACGCCCCCGCCTTCGGCAAACAGTATGCGGTGGTGGTGGCCGGCAGCCGCTGGGTGGACATCACCAACCGCGGGGTCAACAAGGGCAGCGCCCTGCGCAAGCTGGGACAGCTGCGGGGGGTGCCGGTGGGCGGCATGATGGCCTTCGGGGATGCGCCCAACGATGCCGAGATGCTGCGCACCGCCAAATACGGTTTCTTGATGGTCAATGGCGACCCCAGCCTGCGGGCGAAGGTGCCCTTCCTGGCCCCGGCCCATTGGGATCAGGGCGTGATGAAGATCCTGCGCCGGGTGCTGGAGCAGGGGGGCGAGGTTTCCCCCGCAGATTTCGTCGCGGCCCACTGAATGGGATGGGGGCAAAATGCCCTGAAAGTACCCTCTTATCCGATGACCGCCCGCGCAAGTGGGCACACTAAAACGAGCCCCGAGGCAAAACACGTTAAGAAAAAATCTCTTTTTGATTTTTTTAGTGTTTTGCCTCGGGGCTCTTCCTCTTATTGGTCCAGGGCGACGCCCTGGTCGCTCAGGGGAGGGTATGGAGTCCCCAGAGGAGGTAGGGAGGGGAAAATCGAAATTCCCCGCCCTCCTCCTCTGGGTCTGCGAAGCAGATGGCTCACAGCGTAAAGGATAGAAGATGCAAAAACGATAAACTTCTGCCTTGCAGCAATATGTATCTTAAAACAGAGATTTTGCAGCAGCCCCATATTTTTTGCCCCCGGAGGGCATACAAGGGCTTCTGACCGCATATTCTGTTGCAGAACAGCGGGCCGCGGCACAGGCTGCAGCCCAGCGGGCAGGGGAGGCGGATAGATGTTTGTTATGACATTGAGCAGGTCCAAACTGAAAAAGGCGGGCCTCGGGATCATGTGCTGTGCGCTGGTGGCATGCAGCGTGCTGCTGGGGCGGTACATCAGCACCCGGGCAGTCAGCGCGGCGGCCGGGACGGTCACCACCATCGAGAGCGCCCAGGACATCCAGGCCTGGTTTGCGGGCTACGGGATGGAGGTGGACGGCGCGTCCATCACCGCCGATAAGGTCAAGATTCCCCGCAAGTGGGACGACAGCTTTTCGGCCTTCAATACGGTGGTGGGCCAGAGCGGGATGGATCTGAGCAAGTACAAGGGCAAGACGGTGGAAAAGTGGCTGGCCCTGATCCCGGCGGCAAGCTCGGGGGATGAGGACTGCTACGGCGTATTGCTGGTGTACAAAAAGAAGGCGGTGGGCGCGTATCTGCTGGAAAAGCCCTCGGGGGTGGTCACCGGGATTACCGATGCACAGGCCGCCATGGCCCAGCAGACCTCCGGGGAGGACTTCAGCGGAGACTGGGGCGAACGCAACGACGACCTGATCGAGAGCGGCAGCGCCCAGCAGGCCTCGGGAGAGGACTTCAGCGGGGACTGGGGGGAGCGCAACGATGACCTGATCGAGAATGGCGCCGCCCTCAATGCTTCGGGGGATGACGTTGTGGGAGACGGCAGCACCGGCAGCGGGGACTGCGAGTGCCCGCCCCAGAGCCAGCAGGCTTCGGGGGAGCCGGAGTACACCGATCTGCCCATGGACGCCCAGGGGTATCCGGTGGAATGAGCCGCCGGGAGCACCGGCAAAGAGAGGCGAAAGAGGCCGGAGGCAGAGAGCTTCCGGCCTCTTTTTTCGCAAAAATGGGAAAAAATGAAGGAAATGCGGAAACTTGAAACCAAATTGTGTTGAATACTCACAAAAATGTTGATAAAAAATCGGCGAAATACGAGGGTGAAAAAACCGTGGGATGGGTTTATAATAAGTACATCAAATGCTGGGCATCGTGTGCCCGCACCCATGAGCGGGCGGGGGTGGCCCCGGCTGTTGATTTTGTTGTGAAGTAAGGAGAAATGATTATGAAGGAATTCCAGTATACCATTAAGGATGCCTGCGGCATCCATGCTCGTCCGGCCGGCCTGCTGGTCAAGGTTGTCAAGGGCTACGCAAGCACCGCTACTCTGGAGAAGGCGGGCAAGTCCTGCGATATGCGCAAGCTGATGGCGCTGATGGGGATGGGCGTCAAGCAGGGCGATACCGTCACCATCAAGGTCGAGGGCGACGATGAGGATGCAGCCGCAGCCGCAATCGAGAAGTTCCTGAGCGAGAACGTCTGATCAATGCCTGTACAGGAGCCTTCGCGGGTTGGATCTGCGGAGGCTCTTTTTCAATCATACAGGCCCGGCCCCCCTGTTTGGGGGAGTGACTGAGAGAAGGAGACTTGTATCATGCAGGTAGGCACCGGTAAAAGTATTTTGAATGGAATTGCCATCGGCAAACTGAAGATCTACAAAAAGAAGGATACCACCATCTCCGCCGCTGCGGTGACCGACACCGAAGCCGAGATCCAGCGGTTTGAGAAGGCTCAGGCCAAGGCCATCGAGCAGCAGACCGCCCTGTACGAGAAGGCGCTGGCCGAGGCCGGCGAGGACATCGCCGAGGTGTTCAACATCCACGCCATGATGCTGGAAGACGATGACTTTGTGGACGCCATCAAGGAGATCATCAACGGTCAGAAGAAGTGCGCCGAGTACGCGGTCAAGACCGCCGGCGACAACCAGGCCGCCGTCTTTGCGGCCATGGATGACCCCTATCTCCAGGCCCGCAGCGCCGATGTGGAGGACATCGCCCAGTGCATGCTGGACATTCTGCAGGGAGTGGACACCGACAGCCTCCAGGGCACCGAGCCCAGCATCCTGGTAGCCGAGGACCTGGCCCCCTCTGAGACCGTGCGTCTGGACAAGAGCCTGCTGCTGGGCTTCATCACCCGGGAGGGCAGCTCCAACAGCCACACCGCCATCCTGGCCCGCAGCATGAACATCCCCGCGCTGATCCAGTGCAAGGAGATCAGCCCCGAATGGGACGGCAAGATGGCCGTTGTGGACGGCTACAACGCCTGCGTCTATGTAGATCCCACCCCGGATCTTTTGGAGAGCCTGCAGAAGCGCCAGCAGGAGGACCGCAAAAAGCAGGCCCTGCTCCAGGAGCTCAAGGGCAAGACCAACACCACCCTGGACGGCACCACCATCAACGTGTTCGCCAACATCGGCGGCATGGGCGACGTGGGCGCTGTGCAGCAGAACGACGGCGGCGGCGTGGGCTTGTTCCGCACCGAGTTCGTCTACCTCAACTGCAAGGACTACCCCACCGAGGACTACCAGTTTGAGGCCTATAAGCAGGTGGTGGAATCCCTGGCGCCCAAAAAGGTGGTCATCCGCACCTGCGACATCGGCGCGGACAAGACCGTGGACTATATGAAGCTGGACAAGGAGGATAACCCGGCTCTGGGCTATCGCGCCATCCGCATCTGCCTGACCCGCAAGGACTTCTTCAAGACCCAGCTGCGGGCGCTGCTGCGGGCTTCCGCCTTCGGCAATGTGAGCATCATGTTCCCCATGATCATCAGCCTGCGGGAGCTGCGGGACGCCAAGGCCACCCTGGAGGAATGCCGCGAGGAGCTGATCGCTGAGGGCAAGGCTGTGGGCAAGGTGGAGGTGGGCACCATGATCGAGACCCCCGCCGCCGTGCTGATCGCCGACGATCTGGCCGAGGAGTGCGACTTCTTCTCCATCGGCACCAACGACCTGACCCAGTACACCTGCGCGCTGGACCGCCAGAACGCAAAGCTGGAGCCCTTCTTCAACCCCCATCATCCGGCGGTGCTCAAGGCCATCCAGATGACCATCGAGGCGGGCCACCGCCACGGCATCTGGGTAGGCATCTGCGGCGAGCTGGGCGCAGACCCGGCCCTCACCGAGGTGTTCCTGCGCATGGGCGTGGATGAGCTGTCGGTCAATGCCAAGAGCATCCTGCCGCTGCGCAAGATCATCCGCAGCGTGGACCTGAGCAAGTAATCCCGCAATACGCGGGCCCTCTGAGCATCCCTGGCCCGGAGGGCCCGCTTTTTTGAAAAAATGGAGGTAAAACCCGATGAAAATGCCTGAAGGATTCCTGTGGGGCGGCGCGACCGCCGCAAACCAGTGCGAGGGCGCGTATCAGGAGGGCGGCCGCGGCCTGTCCAGCGTGGATGTGGTGCCCTTTGGTCCGGACCGGTTCCCGGTGGCGCTGGGAAAGATGAAGATGCTGGACTGCGACGAAAACCACGTCTACCCCGCCCATGAAGCCATCGACATGTACCACCGCTACAAGGAGGACATCGCCCTGTTCGCCGAGATGGGCTTCAAGTGCTATCGTCTCTCCATCGCCTGGACCCGCATTCTGCCCAGCGGCGACGACGACACCCCCAACGAAGAGGGCCTCGCCTTCTACGACAGCCTCTTCGACGAGTGCCTCAAGTACGGGATCCAGCCCCTGGTGACCATCTGCCACTTCGATACCCCTGTGGCCCTCATCAAGAAGTACGGCGGCTGGAAGGATCGCCAGATGATCGCCGCCTACCTGCAGTTCTGCACCGCCATCTTCAACCGGTACAAGAACAAGGTCAAGTACTGGCTGACCTTCAACGAGATCAACATGCTGCTGCACCTGTCCTTCATGGGCGCGGGCATCGTGTTTGAGGAAGGGGAGGACCCCGAAGAGGTCAAGTACCGCGCCGCTCACTATGAGATCGTCGCCAGCGCCAAGGCGGTCAAGCTGGCCCACGAGATCATGCCCGACTGCATGGTGGGCTGCATGCTGGCGGCCGGTCAGTACTACCCCTACAGCTGCAATCCCGCCGATGTCCACAAGGCCATGGAGGCCGACCGGGACAACTACTTCTTCATCGACGCCCAGGCCCGGGGCGCTTACCCCGTTTGGGCCTGGAAGCGGATGGAGCGCGCCGGCATCCAGCTGGACTGCACCGAGGAGGACCTCCAGGTCATGAAGGAGGGCACGGTGGACTTCATCTCCTTCAGCTACTATTCCAGCCGCTGCACCACCGCCGATCCCGAGGTTCTGGCCGAGAACGGCAGCGGCGGCAACGCGGTCTTTGAGGCGGTCAAGAACCCCTACCTGAAGGCCAGCGAGTGGGGCTGGCAGATCGACCCGCTGGGCCTGCGCATCACCATGAACAGCCTCTATGACCGCTACCAGAAGCCGCTGTTCATCGTGGAGAACGGTCTCGGCGCCAACGACGTGGTGGAGCCGGACGGCTCCATCCACGACACCTACCGCATCGAGTACATGCGGGCCCACATCCAGGAGATGCTCAAGGCGGTGAACGAGGACGGCCTGCCCCTGCTGGGCTATACCATGTGGGGCCCCATCGACCTGGTGAGCGCCTCCACCGGCGAGATGAAGAAGCGCTACGGCTTCATCTACGTGGACAAGCAGAACGACGGCACCGGCACCCTGAACCGCAGCCGCAAGGACTCCTTCTACTGGTACAAGAAGGTCATCGCCACAAACGGCGAGGATCTGGACTGAGAAGCCCTGCCCTGACAAAAGGGAGAAATTGCCGCCGGGCACTTTAAAACGGTAAAGCATAATGTTATAATA